>CAYPSO010000093.1:0-17827 GCA_964413275.1 uncultured bacterium
AATGACTATACTTTCCGACTTCTGAGTAGGTTTGAGTAACTTTAGTTGAGCGGTTCAAAACGTAACTATGAATGTAGAAATCGTACCTGCTACTCAATAGTAAACTTCGGTTAACTAGATGAAAAGTAGAGGCTTGACTATGCCAAACCTCTACTTTTTAATCAATCAATTTTTTCAGTAACAATGTTTAATAATCCCTTTATAGTTAATTGTTAAGTAATTTTTAATATCTAAAGTGCCTAAAAAATAACTTATAATACAGACAAAATACTTCTTTATAATTATTATAAAACTTCATGTTCAATCAAAAAACTGTTGTAGCTTTAGCAATTCTTTATCAAGGAGAAAATTTTTTAATGCAGCTTAGAGATGAAATTCCAAATATAGTTTATCCCGGACATTGGGGACTTTTTGGAGGACATTTAGAATTGGGAGAAACACCAGAACAAGCTGTAAAAAGAGAAGTATTAGAAGAAATAAATTATCATTTTATTAACCCAATTAAATTTAAGTGTTATGAAACTCCTGAAGTTATTCGTCATGTTTATTCTGGTAAATTAACGTTACCCCTTGAAAATTTAAAATTACTAGAGGGTTGGGATTTTAAGTTATTAACAGCTAATGATATTAAAAAAGGATTTTTTTATTCAGAAAAAGCTAAAACAGAAAAACCATTAGGCAAGCCTCATCAAGAAATTTTACTGGATTTTATTAAAAAAATGACTCTTAATTAATCAGAAAAAGAGCCTGAAAAATTATTATTTTATTCTAACAATTACGAATCAAAATAATATCAAGTATGGCTATAAAGGATATTTCATAGCTATGGGCATTCGCCATCCTGTACCAAAAGCACGATCGGTAATTTTCAATCCGGGAGGTGCTTGTCTGCGCTTAAACTCGGCTCTATTTACTAAGTTAATTATCTTATTAACTATTTCTGATTCGTATCCACTAGCAACAATTTCAGTAGGGGATTGGTGTTTATGCACAATACGATCCAATATATCATCAAGTATATCATAATCAGGCAAAGAATCTCGATCTAATTGACCGGGTTTTAACTCAGCACTGGGTGGTTTAATTAAGACATTATGGGGTATTATTTCTTGTTCGAGATTTAACCAATGACAAATAGCAAAAACCTTGGTTTTAGGAACATCAGCAATTACGGCTAAACCTCCATTCATATCTCCATATAGGGTACAATATCCCACAGCCATTTCTGATTTATTACCGGTTGAAAGCAGCAAATAACCGAATTTATTGGCTATGGCCATTAATAAATTACCTCGAATGCGAGATTGAATATTTTCTTCGGCAACACCAAATTCAGTATCCCTAAATAAAGGTTCTAAAATAGAATCATAAACTTTCATTGCCTCACCAATAGCTAGTTTTTGGCTTTTAATCCCCAAATTATTTACTAAAGCAAGAGCATCTAAAATAGAATGGTCTGAGCTATAGGGAGAAGGCATTAATACACCTAAGACATTATCTTTACCCATAGCCTCTGCCCCAATGGCTGCTACTAAGGAAGAATCAATTCCCCCGCTTAAACCTAATACAACTTTAGAAAAGCCACATTTGCGACAATAATCTTTTACTCCTAATACTAAAGCCGACCAAATTTCTTCTTCTTCAGTTTTTGCTAAAGGAGTTATCTGTTTATGCTCTTTTATTAAATCTCCTGTTTCTTTTTGCCATTCTATTATTAAAAAATCCTCAGCAAAACTTTTAGCACGACAAATTATTTCCCCCTTAGAATTACAAACAGCACTACCACCATCAAAAATTAAATCATCATTACCACCCACTTGATTAGTATAAATAATTGGTTTTTGATAGCGCATAGCGGCATGGGATAACATGGACTCCCTTAATTTTTGTTTACCTACTCGATAGGGAGAAGCAGACAAATTTACCATAAAATCTATCTCTAATTTAGCTAAATTTTCTATGGGATTAACTTTGTAACTTCGTTTTCCCCAAAATTGTTCGTCATTCCATAAATCTTCACAGATAGTAACACCAATATTTACTTGATATTCTTGATTTAATAATATATTTAAACAATTAAGTTGTTCTCCGGGGGCAAAATATCTATCTTCATCAAAGACATCATAAGTCGGCAAAAGTTGCTTATTAAATATTTTTTCAATTTTACCCTTTGTTAAATAAGCAATACTATTAAATAATGGTTTTTCCCCTCGTAATAATGCTTCATGATTATGGATAACAGTTCCAACTAAAATAGATATATTAGTGGGTAATAAATTAGCTAATTTTTGTAATTCCTGAGCCATTAAATCCACAAATTCAGGAGTTAAAAGTAAATCTCTAGGAGGATAACCACATAAAGATAATTCAGGAGTTAATAATAAGTCCACATTTTCTTGAGCAGCTTTTTTAGCAATATCTAAAATTCCTTGAGCATTGCCTTTAATATCACCAACTATAGGGTTTAATTGAGCAATTCCAATTTTCATAATTTTTCTAAATAAATACTAAAGGTTTATCTTTTAAGGGAGCAAAAGCCTCTGGATCAAATCTATACAAACTAGCTGGCCTTCCTGCACCTTTAAAAACTTTTATACCAGTGTCATATAAAAAGCCTAATTTTAATAGTTTAGCTCGAAAATTAGAATAATCACTAAAATTATCTCCTAAAACTGTACTATAAAAATGATAAATATCATATAAAGTAAATTCTGTCGGCAAAACATCAAAAACTATGGGACTATATTCGAGTTTATTGCGTAAACGGCTATAACCATAATCCAAAATTTTTTGATGATCGAAGGCTAAATTAGGTATTTCTTTAACTTGATACCAACAAGTAGAATTTAAATTTTTCCGAAGTAATTCTGCTTCTTCAAAACGTACTAAAGCAAAATAACTAACTGATAAATAACGAACACCAAAACTATCAGGTAATTCCCTAGGATCTCGATTTGGTCCCCCAAAAGTATATAGTTGTTCTAAATATAAATTATCAACTCTAATTTTTTCAGCTAATGTGCGATGGGCAGCATCTTCTAATGATTCACCTTGACGTACTAAAGTACCGGGTAAACTCCATTTATTTAAAAATGGTTCTTCTTTTCTTTTTACTAACAAAACTAAAAGACGATGATATTCTGAATCTACGGAAAAAATAACGTTGTCAACTCCTACTTTAAAATCAGCTAATTGATGTTTATTAATAGTTTTTTCTTGTATCATGTTTATTAATATAATTGATGTTTATTGATATAAGCTTTAACTGCTGGACTTAAAATTTCTTTTCCTCTATTTTCTCGATAATCAGTAGAGGAAATTTCAGGAGGTATAAAGGAAGATAGGATATATTTACCTCCTAAATATTCAATTTTTTTTAAATCATCTGGATTAAGTTCAAAACCAGCACGGGGAATTATTAATAATTGTACTTGAGCTAATAATTCTTGAGATTTATACCATTGCAGTATCTCTGTAACTAAATCTCCACCAATAACTAAGAAAAAAGTTATATTATCTCCAAATATTTGTCGAGCATTTTCTACTGTAGTTAAACTTCTAAGATAACTTAATTGAGGATAATAACTTATATTTTTATGTTTTTTATTTAACTCCTCAATCATTAATTGTAACATTTTAATTCGATGTTTAAGTTCACAATTATGGGATTTAAAAGGATTATCAGAAGTCCAAACTGCTACGCGATCACAAAACTCAGATAAGTATCTTAAAATAGCATAATGTCCTAGTGTTGGTGGATCTGCACTTGTACCAAATAAAGCAATTTTTTCCATATTTAGATATTATCTTAATTATTATTTTAAAAAATCATTCATTAACTCTTGCAAAGAATTACTAATTATTACTTGTAAGGGTAATTTTTTGGAAAAATCACGAATTTCTGAAGACAGACTTAAAACAGAATTACGACTACGTTGAGCAATAACTTGCAAATTTTCTGATTCCTTAATTATCTTACCTTCCTTCATTACTAATTCTAATAAAGATTGTTCTCCTCGCTCTACTTTATCTGTCATTAATCCTAATTTATCTTGTTTAATTAAACCATTATTCCACCAACGAAAAATTTGTTTCCGCCCCGGATAAGTGACCTTATTTTGAGATTTTTTCATGGTAGGAATACCGTCAATTTCTACCAACTTATATACTCCATTTACTGGTTTACCTGTTACTAATTTTGTCCCTAAACCATAACCGTCAATAGTTGCACCAGCCTCTTTTAAACGGGTAATCTCCCATTCATCAAGATCGCCACTAACAAAAATGTTAGTATTTGGTAGTAGAGAACGAACTTTTTGAGATAATTCTACTAAATCCCCAGAATCTATCCTAACTCCCGTCACTTCCATTTCTCCTTTTTTGACCTTTTCAGCTAAATGTGTTGCTGCGTTAACAGTATCGTAGGTATCAATTAATAAAGGCGCACGGGGAAAATAACGGTGAAAAGCCCTGAATGCTTCATCTTCACTCCCAGAAAGAGCATTAATTCCCATTACTAAGGAATGAGCCATTGTACCGACAGGCACTTGTCCTAGTTTTAAAGCTGCTACGACGTTAGATGTCGAATTTAACCCTCCCCCTAAGGCGGCTCTAACTGCCCAAACTGCTCCCTGGGGGCTAAAAGCTCGTCTTGTGCCAAATTCTAACAAGTTTGCCCCGTCTCCGGCTGCATCCCTCATTCGTGCTGCTTTTGTCGCAATTAAAGTTTGATAATTAATGGTATTGAGTAAAAAAGTTTCTACCAGTTGAGCTTGCCAGAGAGGGGCATCAACCCGCAAAATTGGCTCATTGGCAAAAATTGCTGTACCCTCGGATACTGCCCACACATCACCAGTAAACTTGGCTGATTCTAATAATTGCCAAAACCTTGCTGGGGCATGGGCAAAAATACCTGTTGCTTGTAATGCTTTGATTTGATTAGGGCTAAAATGCAGTTTGTTTAAATAATCTAAAACTTGCTCTAATCCCATAGCAATGAGATAGCTAAAATTTTCTGGTAAATACCTGACAAATAATTCAAAACTAGCGTTTTTTTGCTCTATCTCTTCTCCCACATAACAGGCAATCATGGTTAATTGGTACAAATCTGTAAGCAGGCTATAGTCTTCGGCGTCTAAAGTTAAGTCTGTCATGAGCCTTTTTTTCTTTTATGGTATTTTCTACTATAATTCTGATTAAAAAAAGCTATTTTGTCAAGGATTATTTTGTTACTGATAATACAATTGTTAATTTGTGTCGTCATTAATCACCATAGTTTTGACCGCAGAAGGCGTTTACTTGCAAGCTAAGGAACGAGTGACCTTAAAAAGAGCAAATTAACTAAAATAAATCTTTATATAACTTAGTAAAACTTAAAAAAAAGAGACGATAATACAAAGTATTACAAAATAATTCAAATAATTATTGCAATTGTCAGTAAATTATGATGTCTTATTAGATAATAAGGGTGTAGAGAAAAAAAGGTTATTTAAGTATAGCTTTCGATTAACTATTTATTCTTAGGTTGTTGTTTGGAGGAAAAAGTTATGAATCTCAGAAAAATTATATCAAATATTAGTGAGTATATTTCCGCAGCGGCCGCTCGCATTTTTGGTCCTAATGATGATGAATATCCTGAAACTGGCGTGCAGCCCTTTGAAGGTGAGCCATACAAAGAAAAAAGCCAAAGCGATTGGTGATTATAATCAATATATCCAATTTCTTATTAATAGACACTTCCTACGGCTCAAGTTTAAGTTGAAAAATGTTTAAAGCCGTGGGATTTTTAGTTTAAAAAATCTTGCCCACTCTACAAAAATAAAACTGGCTCTTCTAGTTTGAGTGTAATAAATTATTAGTTGAAATAGGCAACAAACAACAGAGAAGAACAAAATTAATCAGTTATTAAAATCTTATTTTTGTTTTAGTATAAATTTTATGCAGTAACCTTTATAGCTATTATTTACTATTATTTTGTCATAGCTACTCTAGAAGAGCCATAAAACTTATCCCATAAACTCTGTAGGGGTTGAATATATTCAACCCCTATAATTGACTGACACCCCTAAAATAATGGAATAGATTTAAGTTTGTAGTGAGGGCTTCAGCCCTTACAAAGATGGTGCTAAAGCAGCATAAATTAAAGGAGATAAACCTGCTATTTGTTCGTTACCATTAATATCTAAATCACTATGACATAAAAAAACTTTTTCAGTTGCTCTAGTAAATAAATCTTGGACAATTCTAATTAATCTTTCCTCATCCATTATTTCTTGATTTTCTAAAGTTAAAGGTTTTCCTTGCCAGTTTTGTAAAAATAATGGTGCAGCAAATAAATTAGCGGCTCCTCCTTTTTTCCATAAATGAGAATTTGCATCTAGCCAAAAATGCCAACGGTGACAACTGCGCTGTTGACGATACTGAAATATTGTAGCTAAAGTAATACTTTCTTTTTGATTGCCTAAAATTCCGATGGGGCGATGATTTGCTGTAATTGTACCTTGTCTTAAAAGCTGAATAAAATCTGAGACTATTGCTGAATTATTACTTTGTCGTTGATTTACTTCCCAATAATGTTGTGCCGCTTCTATTAACTCTCGTAAAGCAGAAAGTTGAGCGCAAGTTAAATTAATACCATTATTATAAAAATATTTAATTGCTCGATCTAAAATCCCAATAAAAGTAATTTCTTCTAATAATAATTTTGTTTCATCTAACCATGAGCAAATTTCCCGATAGGCTTTACTTGCTCTATAACCCAATCTATCCCAGCGAGGAAAAGTGGTTTCAAAATCTAATAAAAGGGGATGTTTCAAATCTATTTGATAACAATGATCTATAAGTAAACCAGCACGCACAGGATCGATGTCAGCTATTAATTGGCTATGTTTATTAATATTTTTCTGACTTAAAACGATTAACATTTCTCCCACTGCATCTGGAGGTGCTAATTTACCTAAATTCGGATAAATCAAACATAATAAGCTTAATAAAGCCCGAATATGAGCATAACTAATCAGGGGACGTTGTTCGTTTAATGGTTCAATGGGAATATCTTGAGCAGATAGTAAATCAATTAAACTATAACGCCCTATATCATCTAAACCGGGGGCAATAATAGCAATTTCTCCGGGGCTAACTTCTCCTTGTTGAATGGCAACAGTAATATATTCGGCAACTTTTTTTAATAAAGAAGCACGGGTAATTGCACTAATCTGCGCCACTGAATCAGGCAAAGTGTCATTATAACTAGAATCGACAATTAACTTCACCGCAGTTTCTGCTAATATATTTTTATTGCTTAAATCTTCTTGTTGACAGCGATTGCCTAAACCCTCTAAATAATCTGGATCAGCATTAATACCTAAACGAATTTTACCTTCTGGATTATAGGTAAAAACTCCAAAAACTTGCTTATCAAGGAGAAAATCAAATAAATTACGGGTAATAGCCGGATAATCATCCATATCATCGGCAAAAACTCCACTATATTTATTAATTAGATATTTTTGATATTGCTGATTGGGTAATAAATATCGACCATATAATTCATAAATTAAGCCATAGGTTAAAAAACTACGATCTAAACACCAAGAGCGCCATTGTTGTAAAAGTTGTCCCCATTGTTGCCAAATTTCGCTATAGTTAACCTCAGCTAAAAATTCAGTAATTCCCAAACCCTGTTCTAATCTTGTGGAGATTTCTTCTATTTTAATGGTACTTGCGCCAGCTAACTGTAATAAATCGAGAATATTACGCACAAGTCTATCTTGCTCTATGCCAAGTAATTGCCAACTCTCCTGATTTAGTTGATTTTCCCATAACTTCGTAGCCAATTCCTGTTCCGTTTCTGGTCGCAAACAAAGGGGAAATCGTGCTTTAATGTGTAATTGTTCGCATAATAGTGGCCAAAATAAAATAACTTCATCCTGAAAAAAACCTAGAGGAGTCTTACAAATTATTGGATACTTGCCTTCTATCGCCTTTGCCAACTTACCAGCTAATTGACGACGATTATCATTGTTAGCCGCAAAAACCAGCATAGAAATTTTTTGTTGCCAATGGGGGTTATGGTTAACTTGTAAATTTGTCCAGTCACAAAACCTTGCTATTAGTCGTGTTGTTTTTCCAGTACGGCTTGTTCCCTTAATCCAAATTGATAACAAAATAACCTTTTCTCCCTTTGCTAGTCTGGTATTATATTATTAATTATCAAAAGTAAATAGAGTTAAAATTTATTAAAATAGTAAGCTGTCACCTATTTAAATTAATGGTTAAGAATGAATCTTAGTTTAGTTTATCATCTAATTATAAATAATTTTTAATATTTTATCTATGGCTTTTAACAATATTTTAAGTTCTGGAATAAGTTGGCTTTATCAAACACCAGATAGAGCATTAGAAAAAGCTTATCAAGCTGCCTTAATGATTAAAAACTTGGAATTAAAACATTTTGATGGTCGTATAGTTTCTCCGAATAATGGTCAATATTCAACGAGTGTTTATAGTTATTTTCAAGCAGAATTAGAACAATATTTAAGCACTATTAAAATAAAACTTAATCAATTTAAAATGACCAATTATTTTCGGCGTTTATCTCAATCTAATGCTGGAATATTTCAAGGAGAAAATCTAACAGAAGCAGAAAGAATCGCTTTAGAAAAATTAAAATTTATTGATGAAATCTGTGCTAAATATCAAGCATCGTCCTCTAATCAATTATTTAAAGCTCAAATAATAGAAGAAAAAAAAGATAAATTACCATACAAAAAATTAGAAACTTATTCAGATAAAACAGGGGCAGTGCCTCGTTCAATATTAAGAACTATTGGTAGAATTAAACAAGAAATAGATCCTCAATCCACTGAAGCAGAAGACGAAGTAGTTAATAAATTTAGAAAATCTCGGAATAAAACGGCAATTTCTATTAAATTTCTTTTAACTTTAATAATTGTTCCCTTATTAACTTATCAAATTACAAAAGCTTTTTTATTTACTCCTATAGTTGAAACATATTTTCTCACAGAAACCAGTCCAAAAATATTTCTCAATCAAGATATAGAAGAAGAAGCTTTAGAAGACTTACAAAAATTTGAAGAAAATCTAAGAATCAAAAGTTTAATCGGTTTAATACCTAGTTTAACTAAAGAAGAAATAGAAGAACAAGTTAAGGAAAAAGCAGAAGAAATTGTAGAACAAGCTAGACATCGAGGACATGATGCCTTAGAAAATATTTTTTCTGATTTATTTTCTTTATTTGCTTTTGCTGTGGTAATAGCTTTTAGTAAAAAAGAAATTATTGTACTTAAATCATTTATTGATGATATTGTTTATGGTTTGAGTGACTCAGCCAAGGCTTTTCTAATTATATTATTTACAGATGTTTTTGTGGGTTATCACTCTCCTCATGGTTGGGAAATTATTTTAGAAGGGCTTTCTCGTCACTTCGGCTTACCAGAAAATAGAGAGTTTATCTTTCTATTTATTGCTACTTTTCCGGTTATTTTAGATACGGTTTTAAAATATTGGATATTTCGCTATCTCAATCGTATTTCTCCCTCAGCAGTTGCTACCTATAGAAATATGAATGAATAATTTACAGCAATTAGCAATTAGCTTTTAGCTATTAGCTTTTTTGTATTTTTTTAGAGAAAATAACTAACCTTAAATAATCTTGTATTTTTTGAAGGTAAAGAAAATTTCAGGTTATTTTAGAAGTATTAATGTTTAGAAATTATTAATTATCATGCCAGCTAATGAATTATTAACCCTCGTTGTTTTACTTTTCCCCGGCATTTTATTATCCATAATAATTATGGGAACTTTTTCTAAAGGTGGCTAAGTAGGTAGGGGTGGGTATTGCCCACCTAACTTAGTGTTGGTAAGTTGATTAACCATCAACATGGGAACAATTACCCAGATTGACATCTAAATTCATGCGATGCTCCATCTGATGAAGAAAATAACCAGTCATCATGGCTGATGCTAATAAATTAGCCAAATTTTCTCGATCTGTAGTAATTTGTACCTCAAAATCATCTTCTGGTAACATTCCTACCAATCCCTGAACATTATGTTGGATAATTTCCTTGATGTCAGGACTAGCATTCTGAGCAATCCTGGCCAAAACCTCGGGATTTTGTTGTTGCAGGTATTGCATTAGGTTGTTATTGTGCACTTGTTCTGAATTAGCAGTCCGAAAGCGAAAGTTAAAGATCATTACAACCAGTATTTTTTCTCTATTAATACAATGTACAACATTTATAACAATTGGGAGATCTGATCTATTTCAAAATATTGGTAAAACTTATCTGTTACCTTTAACCAATAAGATCTACCCTCTTCTTGACGACGTTTATGAACAAACCCAAGTTCTACTAGTTCCTGAATTTGTTGATAAGCACTACTTCCCCTTAATTCGATTATATCACTTTGTAATACCGGATTTTTGAGGGCGATCGCCGCTAAGGTTCGTAAACTACCTATGCCCAATTCCGCAGGAATAAGATTGGGTAACATCTCCTGATAATCATGACGCAACTGTAAGCTATATCCGACAGGAGTTTCTACCACTTCTAAGGCACTATCTCGATGGGCATAATCATTCATCAACTCAAGTAAAGCTTCTTCAACCTCATGACGCTCTTCACCTGCTAATTCAGAAATTTCTGACAAAGAAACAGGCTGCCCCTTAAGATACAAAATAGCCTCAATTTTAGTCGCTAACTTCAATCTAACTGTTTTCCTGTAAGTTCTACGAAAATGTCTTCTAGATTACTTTCTCGAACCATAATACCAGTTTTGTCTGTCAACATTTCTAAATATTCTTGAGCTTGTTGAAGTGTAGGAAAAAATTTCGATTCTAGGCGATCCTGTTGTTGCTTAATTACTAAACCTTCACCATAACGATCGCGTAATTGTGTTAAAGTGCCTAATTCAATTAGTTTACCACTGTCCATAATCCCAATTCTATTACATAAAAATTCGACTTCTTCCATGTAATGAGTTGTTAACAAAATAGTCATACCTTGACGATTCAAATCTTTAATAATTTCCCACAAACGACGGCGATTTTGAGGATCTAAACCTACTGTTGGCTCGTCTAAAAATAAAATTTGTGGTTGATGTAACAAGGCTCTGGCAATTTGTAAACGTCTTTTCATTCCTCCAGAAAGGGTTTTAACTAAAGAGTTTTTGCGATCGCCTAATTGGACATAATCCAACCAACTATCAATTAGTTTACCTCTTTTGGGTTGAGGAATGTGGTGCATTCTCCCATGAAATTCCATATTTTCCCATACCGACAAATCACCATCAACGCTAATTTGCTGTAAAACAACTCCAATATTCTGTTTGACTTGAGCAGCATTACGGGTAACATCATAACCTGCAATTTCAGCTTTCCCCCTTGTTAGTTTAGTTAAGGTAATTAGCATTCTAATGGTAGTAGATTTTCCCGCTCCATTTGGCCCTAGCAAACCAAACATTTCCCCTGCTTCAATGCTAAAGGAAAGATTATCAACTACCTTTACCTGCTCGTAAGTCTTATCAACATTTTCTAGTAAGATAGCCACACTCATTAATTTTTTAACTCCTTAAATCATTTTCACAATTCACAATTCATCCTTCTTCAATAATCTTCTTCAATTTCTGGATTTCTAATTTCTGCTAAGGTTTTCCAACCCGGCAACCATAAAGTTCTTTGTTTTAATTGTTGGGCATTTAGCCAAAAACGAGTATCGGGATCGCAAGACGCTACCATTTCCGCAAACACCCATTTTCCCTCATTTTTGCGGTTAATTACCTGAAAATGTCGCCATCCCCAAGTTTTTTGTTGTGCAGTCCATTTTGAATTAAGTAAATAAGGAAATTTTTGTTTTTTGGCCATGGTCGAACTTTAGATATAATCAATCTTAAGTTAAATTGTAAAGAAATGTAAATAATTATGAATAATTCTGCTCTGGTTTCAACTTTTTCCCTCACCATCCTATTAGCAATCGGTTTGTTTTTCTTTATTCGGGCATCTGTAAAGGAGCGCACCGAACAAATAAAATTAATTGCCGAACAAGCAGAGGAAGCTATCTTACCAGAATTACAAAAGTATTTTGATGAGCGTGCCTATAAAGTAACTAATGTTGAAGAAAAAGTAGTAACTTTTGAAGGTTTTGTCCCGCCTAGCTTATTTTTAGCTATTTTCCTCAGTTTTTTAGCTGGTTTAGGTTTATTTTCTCTCGCCTTAGTCTTAGCTTTTTTATTTCCCGCTCAAGGGCAATTTACAATTCTTTTAACCTTATTATCCCCTTTAGCTGGCCTGTTTTATTGGAAAAAAGCAGGCCGCACAGAACAAATTTTAATGAAAATAGAATCTGTCAAACCTTCTGAAACTTTAGTAACAGTTAGAGGACATCGTGATGAATTAATTTTCATGCAGCAATCTTTTCCTTGGAAAATAGCGAAATAAGCTACTTTTTTCCAAAATTATACAAAAATATCGTTAACTGGAATAACTCCAAAATCTGGAATTGTGCCATAGATTGCTAATTGAATAACCAAATCTGTCTTTGCTTGAAATCCGGGGCTATTATCATTAACAATTAAAATGGATCGATTGGCTACGATATTACTAGATTGTATAGATTATCCTTCAATTTTTAGCAGTAAAATTCCGTAAAAATTTAAAGCTATCGCCTACATTTGTACTATTATAAATTCAAGGGTGTTATCAAAACTCATAACTATATAACATTAAAGTGATTCAGAAACCTTTAAGGATACTAAATCTCGGAAAGGGACACAAGAGAGATATAACAATAACTAAGATTTTTTTTATATTTTTAAAATGAGGTTAATTTAATTTTAAAAATACTGTGCCTCGACGAATACTATTGTCGCTTCCTTGACTACTAATGGTAAAGGATTGTAAATGTTTAAATAAGGGTTCGATCGCTAATTCTGCTACTTTAATTAAAGGATATTTTTTTTCTACTAAAATTTGGGCTTGTTCCCAATCCACATATAAATAACCATCATTTTCTGTCGGTAAGGCAACAATTGCTTGCTTGAATTTATCGCTGGAAATCAAGGAATTATCTCTTAATTTTGCTTGAGATAATAATTCAATGGAATTACTAAATATAATATATTTATCTAGTTCTAGATGCGCTCCTTTTACTTCGGTATCTAAACTAACTAATTTACCTTTAGCATTTGTAGTTAATTTCGTCCAAGCAGTAATTGTCTTTTCATCTAAGGGTAATTCTGCTAAACTTAAATCCTGTTGAGCTGCAACTTCATCTAATTTTAATATCGCTTCTTGATAATTAGTTTCTGGTGAAGTTTCTGCTACAAAAACCCACTCTAATTTATTATTTTCAGTATCGTTAATTAATGATAAGGCATATTCCCCTTTTACCCAAGCAAAAATATCTTCTGTTAAATTAATTCCTAATGGTTTTTCTAAACGCACTAAAAATTGTTTTAATAGTTGTTGTAATGGACTATCGATGGCCAAGCCAGTAGAAATATTCGTCCAAAATTGGTTTAAATCTTGACCTGCTATGGTTAATAAACTTGCACTAGGAACATAATTTAAGGCCTCTATTGGCTCGGTTAAGACGGGTTTTTGGTTATTTAGACCTTCAACCCCGATTAAAGCTGTTTCTGCCCTTAATCCTTCTGGTTGCAAGGATAGGGCAACTGCTAATATTTGTTGAATATCAGGAGTCTCTGAATAGGGTTGATTGCCCAGAAAAGCACTAACCGCAGGTAAATTTAAAAAGGTAATGGCAACTTTAGGAATACCAATACTATTACTAGCTTCTTGATAAAAATCAGCATTAGCTAAATTCAAATCCACTGCTTGAGTATGATTAATGGCATTTTTTAAAACTTGGGAATCATTGGCAAATAAAACATAATCCCCTACCACTGCACTAGCGGGAAAAGTTATTTTGGTTTGGGATTTTAAGGGAGTTTGATAAGTAATATTCACCCCTTTATATTCAGTAAAAGTTAAATCAAAATCACCACTTATAGCCTGTTTAGAATAGGATAATTGTAAAAATTCTTTCGCTAATTCTGCATCTTTAGTAGTTAAAACTAATAAATATCCTGGTTTTACTCCATTACTTTTATCCTTATCAAAATCTAAAGAAGTAACAGCCAAAGTAATCTCTTCACCCAACCAAGGTTTAATATCTTTTTGATAATTTAAACCTGTTTTTGCGAGTAAATTATATTCTAATTGTTTAATTTCTTTTTGTGCCTGTCTTCTTTGACTGGGAAAAGCTGCGAGTTGCCGAAAAGCCTCAAGACGATCTGGATTGACGAGTAATGATACCATGGCTGGTGCTTGTCTGGGAACAAACATAGCGGTTGTGGGGCTATTTGCCACCCCTCCTGAGAGGAGATTAAGGGGGCTTTGATTAAGAATCCAATACAGTAAACCACCAGAAATTAAAATTAAGGTGGAAACTGCGATCGCAAGAGTTAAGAAAAATTTACGCAACTTCATTAAACAGTTTTTAGCTTAGTCAATATTAATATTATTATTGTAATCTGTAACTTTATCGCCAAAAAATTTATAATTAGTCATGTTCAATTCCATTCCAGAAATTACCGTAGAAGAATTAGCTATCTGTTTAGCTAATCGAGACGACAATTTACAATTAATAGATGTGCGAGAAAGAGCAGAAGTAGAAATTGCCTCTATAGCAGGTTTTGAAGTATTACCCTTGAGTGAGTTTGCCGAGTGGAGTAATGAAATTAAAAACAAATTTAACCCCGAAGCAGAAACTCTGGTATTGTGTCATCATGGCATGAGATCGGCCCAAATGTGCCAATGGCTACTCAATCAAGGATTTACTAATGTTAAAAATATTATTGGGGGTATAGATGCTTATTCAAGTTTAATCGATCCAACTATAGCTAAATATTAGGTGAGACAAGATCGGTTAGAATAAGCAGAATCTTAATTTAATTCAACTTTAAAACTTTTTTTAAAATAATCTTGTGACTAATGCTTGTTCAACCAAAATTAAATGAACGTCAGCAATACATACTGTGGGCAACTATACGTCATTATATTGCCACAGCCGAACCTGTTGGCTCAAAAACTTTAGTAGAAGAATATAACTTAAATATTAGTTCTGCCACCATTCGTAATGCTATGGGTTATTTAGAAAAAGCAGGACTATTATATCAACCCCATACTTCGGCAGGGCGTATTCCTTCTGATTTTGGTTATCGTATTTATGTGAATGATTTGATTAGCTTAGATGAGAGTTTTAATCAGAAAATAGACAAGCATTTTGAGCGTCATTTAAAGCGAGAAACATGGAATTTTGACGTATTATTAACACAAACTGCTCAGATTTTAGCTAACATTAGTGGTTATATTGCTTTAATTACTATGCCACAAACTGCTACTAATCAACTAAAACATTTGCAGTTAGTGCCAGTTTCTCCGCAACAAATAATGTTGATCGTTGTTACTGATACCTATCAAACCCAATCAATTTTGATGGAATTTACTTCCCTCAAGGAAAAAGAAGAAATAAACGAAGAATCTCTAACAGAAGAATTACAAATTCTTTCTAATTTTCTGAATAGTAAGTTAAAAGGACGTTCTTTATCAGAATTAAATAAGTTAAATTGGACAGAATTGGATCGAGAATTTAAAGGTTATACAAATTTTCTGCAAAAATTATTAGAAAAGTTAGATAATCTTGCTCGGCCTTCTGGTATTACTTCTATTATGGTCAAAGGTGTATCTGAAGTTTTACGTCAGCCAGAATTTTCCCATTCTGAACAAATAAAAATGTTATTACATCTTCTAGAAGAAGAACAAGAACAATTATTTCCCCTAATTTTTAATATTCCTGAAACTAAAGTTAAGGTTAAAATCGGTGGAGAAAATCCCATCGAATCCATGCGCAGTTGTAGTTTAGTAGCGGCTAATTATCATCAAGATAAGATACCTGTGGGCAGTGTCGGTATTATAGGGCCAACTAGAATGTTATATGAAAATGCGATCGCCCTTGTGTCTTCTACCGCAGATTATTTATCGGAAACTTTGACTTAAATAATTTTTATCTTAATCTAAAATTGCCAATTCTGTCCCTTGGATTGATACAATTTTTTTATTGGAAAAGTTTATTTTAATGATTTAGATTCAATTAATTAATCTAACTTAACTATGACTAAACAAACAATATCATCAACTCTATCCTTATCAAACCTTCATGAGCGTTTTGCCGCACTACAGAAAGAACATCAATGGCTATTAAAACAAATAAAAAGAAAAAAAACAGAAGTTAATAATTTTGTCAATCAAATGCGTAGCGTTGCTTTAGAAATGTTCAACAAAACCGCTCCTATTTATCAAGAAGCAACCCAAGTAGATCGAGAAATTCATGATTTATTTAAGCAAATATTTACTACGGGAAAATTTAGCAAAAAAAATCAAAGAGAAGTTGAAGAAGTTTATCAAATGCTTCAAACTATTGGGTTAATTAGTTACCAAATGGAAGAGGATGAAGATGACGAAGAACAAGAGTTTGACGAACTTTTTGAATTTGACGAAGAACAAATGCATGAATTTAATGAACAAGCAAGAAACTATTATCAACAAAACCCAGCAGAAAATCAAGAGGATTTTGAAGCCCTTAGAAGTAAAAAGGACTCCCAAAATATTCGTCATCTTTTTTTAAAATTAGCAGAAAAATTTCATCCTGATAAAGTTAGTGATAGGGAAACTCAAACTCGCCATACTGAAATCATGAAAGAGCTTAATCGTGCTTATCAAGAAGGGGATTTAGCAACTTTATTAGAAATAGAAAAAAATCATCAACTAGAACAGATATTATTCGCTCAAAATGAAGACGAGCAAACCAGAAAATGTAACCGTTTAGAAAAAGATAATGTCATTTTAAAAGGGCAATATGAGCATTTAAAACTCGAACTTAGATTGGCGAAAAATACTCCTGAAGGTCAAATGGTAAAAGATTATCGTCAAGCTAAAAAACAAGGCATAGATATGACCAAAGAAATAATTAAAGTTCTTGAAAAACAGTTGACAGAATTGGCAAAAATTAGAGATTTTGTCTTGAAGTTTAAAAATAAAAAAATATCGATTCAGGAGTTCTTAAAAGGACCAACAATGAGAACTAAAATGAGTCAAAGAGAAAAACAAGAAATAATGGAGAAGATATTAGCAGAGTTATTGTTTAACTTGTGAGGTGGACAATGCCACCCTACCTTAAACTAACTGCTATAGTCAGTTACTGGAAAACGCTCAGGATTGTTAACGGCTTTCTCCTTAGTCTCAATACACAAATCGAGAGATTCATTGGCACTTATATTACCCTGGGTATGAACACTAAGTACGCACTGAGCAAAACGCTTAGGAAGAAGACTGCGACGGCAATAATCTATTACCGCAACAGGATCAGTATTTTCGGTTTCCTTACGAATATCAACCACACACTCTGCTAATTCTTCAGGGCGACGTACAGAAAAACAATTATCGACGACATTTTCTGGATTGACTGCCGTATAATAATTCACTCTTTTAACACAATCTGATAATTCTTCTGGTTTAAAAGCCTTAGCACAAGCTTGAGCGGAATTTTCAGCAGAAAGCCCTGTTTCTGTTAATTCTTTAATACATATTTCAAAATCTGTGGCAGCAGAAGCTGAAAAAGGAAGAAAACAGCCTATCGCTGTGAGTAAAAATGGTAAAGTAGTTAAACTAAGGGTTTTAGTGATTAAATTAGCCATAATCTTAATTATTTTAAATTTTTAGCAATTGGCTCAATTGTAGCTCAAT
>CAYPSO010000094.1:0-17631 GCA_964413275.1 uncultured bacterium
TTATTTTGCCGATCTTAAAGATCCTAGAGTCGCCAGAACCAAAAAACACTTACTTAATGAGATTCTAATTATTGCCATTTTAGCTGTCATTGCCGGGGCTGAAGGCTGGGAGGATATGGAAAATTATGGCATTAGTAAAAGACAATGGTTAGAACAATTTTTAGAGTTACCCCATGGCATCCCAAGTGATGACACCTTTCGCCGCCTGTTTGAACGAATCAATCCCCAAGCCTTAGAGCAAAGTCTAGCCAAATGGCTGACGCTGCTGATGGGTTCATTACAACAAGAAGTAATACCCATAGATGGTAAAACGGTTCGCGGTTCTTATGACCGTAATCAAGGGGTTAAAGCCTTACATTTAGTCACGGCTTGGGCAAGTGAACAACGTCTCGTCTTAGGGCAAGTCAAAGTTGAAGAGCATTCCAATGAAATTACAGCAATTCCAGCACTATTGGCATT
Source organism: uncultured bacterium (assembly GCA_964413275.1). Taxonomy (GTDB): domain Bacteria; phylum Cyanobacteriota; class Cyanobacteriia; order Cyanobacteriales; family JAABRE01; genus JAABRE01. The sequence continues at coordinate 460 of CAYPSO010000094.1, forward strand.
ATTAGACATTCAAGGCGCAATTATTACCATTGATGCCATGGGAACGCAGACCGATATTGTACGACAGATTAGGGACAAAAAAGCCGATTATGTATTGACACTCAAAGCGAATCATCCCACTCTGTACAATCAAGTGAAAAACTGGTTTATCCAGGCTCAAAATAACCAATTTAAAGGTATTGACCTTAGTTATGACCAGCGCCTCGATAAAGGACATCATCGGGTTGAAAAGCGTCAAGTTTGGGCTGTACCGCTATCAGCTTTTGGTGGTCTTTATCAACAGGAGCAATGGTTAGGACTGCAAACTATCGTCATAGTTGAAAGAGTTCGCCATCTGTGGAACAAAACTACCCATGAAGTTCACTTTTATTTGTCTTCTCTACCGGCTGATGCTCAACATCTTGGTCGTGTCATTCGCCAACACTGGGGCATTGAAAACCAAGTCCATTGGACTTTAGATGTCACCTTCAAGGAAGACCAATGCCGTATCCGCTTTGGTCATAGTCCTCGTAATTTCTCTTTTTTAAGACCCATGGCTCTCAATATTCTTAACCAAGAGAAGACCTTCAAGCGTAGTTTGCGACAAAAAAGTAAACGAGCTTCGATGAATGATGATTACATGGTGACTGTTCTCAACTCCTTTTGTCAAGCCTGATTGAGATGAGCTTACCCTGGAATTTAAGCCACACCATAGTTTGTATAAGGACGTTTATAAGGGGGATGTAAACCCAGAATAATATCTTTAGCAGGCACTCCTCGGTTTACTAATTCTTGTCCTAAATCAACTTCAGTCATATTATTTTGAATCCAGATTTTCCCATCTTTAATATCTAGGTGCATATAACAAGCATAAATTCGTTGAAGTCCATGCCAACCAAGTTCTACTAATTGATAATGATTGTTTTCAGTATCGCAAATAATTTGAGATTCAATTTCAGGATCGTTTTTGCTAGCATGAGTGATGAGTAAATTGCGTATAATTTCACGGTATTTTGCTAATTTCTCCATTGTACAATCTCCTCTAAGTTTGGGTCATAAGCTATAATATTTAAGCTATATTGTTTAATAACTAATTGAGTAAACCTTTCTTAAAAAAATGTGTTAAAAATATCAATAGGAACGGCTAAATAAAGAACGCGAAATGGTTCTGTTATTTGCAAAGCTAAACGATAATTAAGAAATTGTCCCAATGCCGTATGAAAATCATTAACAGCAGAAGGATTGATAAAACTTTTAACTTCGACAGCGATTTTCTGACCATTTTTTTCAGCAGCAAACACTTTTTCCGCAGCTAAATCTACTTCTAGTTTAATGCGATCGATCCGTATTATTAAGGGATCGCTAGTAATATTCCATCCCTGTTTGATTAGGGCTGTTTTTACGGCTTGATGAAACAAGTCTTTAGCCATAATAATAACAGTAAAATCTTATAACTTGGAATTATAGTTGAAACATCAGTGATTCTGTAGATATGTCTAGGATCAACTGTCTTGTGCAAGAACTTATTTTCCGTTAATATGGCTAATTACCCTAGAAAATAGGATGAATTTTGTCTCAAATTTAATGATAATACCCAAAATGTCGATTAACTTCTAAAATTTCTCTTTGTTAACGCTAGATAACAATTCTGGACAATTTAGTTTTCTTGACAAGAACAAAACTAAAAATGAGGCTTAAAATATTAATTAGTCTCCCATATATATAATGATAGCGAGCAAAATGGTCAGATTTTTGACCGTATTAAGCAGCGCACTTCAAGGCAATTATCGAAACTAAAAAAATTATGAATCATCTAACAGAAATTGAATCAAAAAAAATCCATAAAAAAAATAATAATGTCTGCGCCATTGGCCCTCGTTGGTTAGTAGAAGAAAGAGATGCTTGTGGTGTTGGCTTTATTGCTTATCAAGATAATAAAAAAAGTCATAAATTAATCGAACAAGCCTTAATTGCTTTAGGATGTTTAGAACATCGTGGAGGATGTAGTGCAGATCGAGATTCTGGAGATGGTTCGGGATTATTAACAGCTTTACCTACAGAATTATTTGAAACGTGGTTTGCCGAAAATAATATTCCCGTACCCGCACCGAAGCATTATGGTGTAGGTATGGTATTTTTGCCTAAAAATGAACAAGAAGCAGCAGAAGGTAAAGCCTATGTAGAGCAAGTTGTAAAAGAGAAAAACTTAACAGTTTTAGGCTGGCGAGAAGTACCTGTTAAACCAGAAGTATTAGGCCCTCAAGCAAGGGAAAATCAGCCTAGAATTGAACAAATAATTGTTAAATGTCCTGATAATTTTACTGGTGATGAATTAGATCGAAAATTATATATTGCTCGTTCAATAATTGGTAAAAAACTATCAGATGACTTCTATATTTGTTCCTTTTCTTGCCGTACTATTGTTTATAAAGGAATGGTAAGAGCAGAAATTTTAAAAGAGTTTTATTTAGATTTACAAAATTCTCTTTATCAAAGTCGTTTTGCGGTTTATCACCGTCGTTTTAGTACCAATACTATGCCGAAATGGCCATTTGCGCAACCCATGCGTTTATTAGGTCATAATGGGGAAATTAATACCCTGTTAGGTAATATTAATTGGATGAAAACTAGGGAAGAAAATTTATCGGCTCCGGAATGGACAAAGGAAGATTTAGACGCTTTAACCCCCATTGTTAATAACGATAATAGCGATTCCTATAACTTAGATAGCACTTTAGAATTATTAGTACGTACTGGCAGAAGTATTCCTGAAGCTGCAATGGTTTTAGTGCCAGAAGCTTATAAAAATCAACCAGAATTAAATAAATATCCCGCAATTACTGATTTTTATGAATATCATAATGCAATACAAGAGCCTTGGGATGGCCCCGCTTTGCTAGTATTTAGTGATGGTAAGACTATTGGGGCAACTTTAGATCGCAATGGTTTGCGCCCTGCACGCTATTGTATTACTAAAGATGGTTATATTGTCGTAGGCTCAGAAGCAGGTGTAGTGGATTTACCCGAATCAGAAATTATTGAAAAAGGCAGACTTGGCCCTGGGCAAATGATTGCGGTGGATTTACAATCTAATGAGATTCTTCATAATTGGGAAATTAAACAAAGGATTGCTCAAGCTAAACCCTATGGAGAGTGGATTAAGCAATATCGTCAACATATAGAAGTCCAAAAATTTGCTAAAGAATCAGACTTGACAGAATCTGAATTATTACGTCTGCAAACTGCCTTTGGTTATACCGCAGAAGATGTCGATATGATTATCGAAGAAATGGCAGAAATGGGTAAAGAGCCGACTTTCTGTATGGGTGATGATATTCCTTTGGCGGTACTTTCTGATAAACCACGCCTAATTTACGATTATTTTAAACAGCGTTTTGCTCAGGTGACAAATCCGGCGATCGATCCTCTCAGGGAAAGTTTGGTAATGTCATTAAATATGCACTTAGGACAAAGAGGGAATTTACTCGATCTTAAACCAGAAGATGCCCAAACTATTAAGTTAGAAAGTCCTGTAATCAATGATGCAGAGTTAGAGTTAATTAAATCTTCTCAATTAGGAGTTGCTGAGTTATCGACTCTATTTAAGCTAGAAAATGGGGCAAGTGGTTTAAAATCTGCCATTGATAACCTCTGCGAGCAAGCAGAAGCAGAAGTTAGAGCGGGTAAGAAAATTATCATTTTAAGCGATAGATCCCCCCTTCCCCCCTTACCAAGGGGGGAAGGGGGGATCGACGAAGAAAATAGTTATATTCCTCCCCTTGTTGCTGTAGGTGCAGTGCAGCATCATTTAATTCGTAAGGGATTGCGTTTACAAGCTTCTCTGGTGGTTGATACCGCTCAATGTTGGAGTACCCATCATTTTGCCTGTTTAGTTGGTTACGGTGCTTCGGCGGTATGCCCTTATCTTACTTTAGAAACTATTGTGCAATGGTGGCATAATCCTAAAACTCAGAAGTTAATGGATTCTGGCAAAGTCACCAAGGTTGATTTAGAAACCGCTTTAGAAAATTATCGTAAAGCAATTAAAGCAGGTTTACTAAAAATCATTTCTAAAATGGGAATTTCTTTACTCGCATCCTATCATGGCGCACAAATTTTTGAAGCGATTGGCTTAGGAGCAGATTTAGTAGAATTGGCTTTTGCTGGTACAACTTCCCGTGTCGGTGGGTTATCAGTGGAAGAGTTAGCCCAAGAAGTGATTAATTTCCATCACCGTGCCTTCCCTCATTTAGAAGCGAAAAAATTAGAAAACTTCGGTTTTGTAAATTATAAACCCAATGGTGAGTATCACATGAACTCCCCAGAAATGGCTAAAGCACTTCATAAGGCGGTTAAAGATAATCAATATGACCATTATGAAGTCTATAAAAAACAATTGCAAAATCGCCCAATCACGGCTTTGAGGGATTTGTTAGATTTACAAAGTGATAAAAGTTCAATTCCCTTAGAAGAAGTTGAATCTGTCGAAAATATTGTCAAACGTTTCTGCACTGGAGGAATGTCTTTAGGGGCGCTATCTAGGGAAGCTCATGAAACCTTAGCTATAGCCATGAATAGATTAGGAGCAAAATCCAACTCCGGTGAAGGTGGCGAAGATACGGTACGTTTTAAAGTTTTAGATGATGTGGATGAAAAGGGTAATTCTCCCACTTTACCCCATTTACACGGTTTGCGTAACGGGGATACCGCAAGTTCAGCGATTAAACAAATTGCTTCGGGGCGTTTTGGGGTGACTCCAGAATATTTAATGAGCGCACAGCAGTTAGAAATTAAATTAGCTCAAGGTGCTAAACCCGGAGAAGGTGGACAACTTCCGGGTAAAAAGGTAAGTGAATATATTGCCATGTTACGGCGCTCTAAACCCGGTGTTACTTTGATTTCTCCGCCTCCTCACCACGATATTTACTCCATTGAGGATTTAGCTCAGTTAATCTTTGATTTACACCAAATTAATCCTCAAGCTAAGGTATCTGTTAAGTTAGTGGCTGAAATTGGTATTGGTACGATTGCTGCGGGGGTTGCTAAAGCAAATGCTGATGTAATCCAAATTTCTGGGCATGACGGAGGTACAGGTGCATCACCTTTAAGCTCGATTAAACACGCCGGATGTCCTTGGGAATTAGGTATAACTGAGGTACATAGCACCCTACTACAAAATAAGCTCAGAGACAGGGTTATTTTGCGTGCAGATGGCGGTTTAAAGACTGGTTGGGACATTTTGATGGCCGCTATGATGGGGGCTGAGGAGTACGGTTTTGGCTCAATTGCGATGATTGCAGAAGGTTGCATCATGGCACGGGTTTGTCATACTAATAATTGCCCTGTGGGTGTTGCTACTCAACAGGAAAGGTTACGCAAACGTTTTTCTGGTGTACCGGAAAATGTGGTTAATTTCTTCTATTTTATTGCTGAAGAAGTACGCTCTCTGTTAGCAAGTTTGGGTTATCGTAGTTTAGATGAGATTATTGGACGCTCTGATTTACTTAAATATCGTGAAGATGCTCAATTAAGTAAGACGAAGGGATTGAATTTAGATTGTTTACTTAATTTACCCGATGTTAAAGATAACCGCAATTGGTTAAATCATGGAAATGTTCACAGCAACGGTGCGGTATTAGATGATGAAATTTTAGCTGATGCTGAAATTCAAAAAGCAATTCAGAATCAAAATTCTGTAACTAAAGAATATAAGATTTTGAATACCGATCGCTCTGTGGGTGCTAGAATTTCTGGTAATATTGCCAAAAAATATGGTAATGATGGCTTTGAGGGCGAAATTAACCTGAAGTTTAAAGGTGCTGCGGGGCAAAGTTTCGGTGCTTTCAACATTATAGGTATGAATTTGCATCTCGAAGGGGAAGCTAATGATTATGTTTGTAAGGGTATGAATGGCGGTGAAGTGGTAATTGTACCTCCTGTGGAAGCTGGTTATGCTGCTGCTGATAATGCCATTGTAGGTAATACTTGTTTATATGGTGCAACTGGTGGTGTGCTTTATGCTAATGGTAGAGCAGGAGAGCGTTTTGCGGTGCGTAATTCTGTGGGTAAAGCTGTGGTTGAAGGTACAGGCGACCATTGTTGCGAATATATGACAGGGGGCGTAATTGTTGTACTCGGTACAGTTGGCCGTAACGTAGGTGCTGGTATGACTGGTGGAATTGCCTATATTCTCGATGATTCTGAGAATTTTGCTGAGAAGGTTAACCCGGAAATTGTCAAGATTCAACGGGTAGCTACTAAAGCAGGTGAAAAGCAACTTAAGGATTTAATTAGCGCTCATGTTGAGAAAACTAATAGCGTTAAAAGTAAAGCGATTTTAGCCGATTGGGAGACATATTTACCTAAATTCTGGCAGATTGTTCCTCCTTCTGAAGCAGAAAGCCCTGAAGCATCGGAAACTAAGGAGTTAACTTCAGTTTAATAATAAGGTGGGCAATGCCCACCCTACAATAATTTAAAATTAGGAATTAAGATGTTAATCTGTCTTAAAAGGTTATATATATTTTAATAATGGTAGTAAATTTAAAGAATAAACCTCTGATTGAGGCAATATTTGAAATTAGATGGAAAATACAACATTCTGATCAATCAATTTCTGACTTAGATAATCAGTTGATGTTAGGAAGACTGTTTGACAGAATAAGTTCAACATATCCAAAGTATGAAAGATTATTTCCATTTGCAGATATTCCTGAACAAATGGCAGAAGGCATTTTAAAACATAGATTTAGAACTGAAGCAGGTTGGCCACTTGTACAAGTGGGAACAGGGATTCTAACAGTTAATGATACAGAAAATTATCTTTGGCAAAATTTTAAACCAAAAGTTATTGACGTTATAAATAATCTTTATGATATTTATCCAAATAACAAACAAATTGAGCCACAAAGTATTATTTTAAAATATATTGATGCTATAGATATTGATGCTAGTGATGATATTTATAGCTTTTTAAAAAACAAAATGAAATTGAATATATGTATTGATGATTCAATGTTTAAAAAAACATCAATTCATAATAAGCCAATACATCTAGATATAAAATTTGTATTTAATTGTGATAGACCGAAAGGAACAATACATTTTCATTTATTTCAAGGTAAAAAATCAGATAATTCTGGAAATATAACTGATGCTTTAATATGGGAAACAGTAATTCAATCTAATAATAGTGACATACCAGAAATTTCTTTGAATTTGGAACAATGGTTAGAAGATGCTCATCAAATTCTTCATGATTGGTTTTTTACTTTAGTTGAAGGTGATTTATTAAGGAGTTTTGAATGATGCAATGCGTAATTAATGAAGATACGAATATCTTTAAAAAAGACAATATACAAACTAATAAAAAAATCAATATTGATGACAAAAATAAACATCAATTAACATACCATCGAAAATATAATATTATTGAGTTAAATCCTCTAAAAAATGAGTATAATAATCAAATTTATACTAATTCTTGTTTAGCGGAAATAAAACAACAATTATATAGATTTGAATCATTATCAACAGAAATATCTAATCCTGCAATTAATCAGCATATTCTTTGTCGGCTAAATAAGAAAATAAAACAAGTTGAAGAAAAATATATTTTGAAAGATTCTCAAAATATAAAGCAATTTCTGCATCAAAATATTCAATTAATTGATTTGTTATTGGAAGCTTATCAAAATATAAAAAATATTTTTAATAACGAAAAATTAGTTGTGAAATTCTTAGAAGATCCTGAAATTATCAATCAAAAACAACTAGCAATTATGATTCATACCAATCTTGATGCTGATGAAGCATTTGATAAATTGAAAGAATTAGAAGATAATTGGTGGTTAGATGCTTCATATCAATTTAATAATGATTTAGATATTCATATTAGTTTTGATGAAATTTGATTGGTCTGAATATTTTAATTTGGCAGAAGAATTAGGTGATGTAAATAATAATGAAGCTCAAAAGCGTTCCTCAATTAGTAGAGCTTATTATGCAGCCTTTTGTACAGCAAGAAATTATCTTATAGATGATTTAGGTTGTCAAGCTGGAAGAGATGAAAATGTTCATAAATATGTAGCTCAGAAATTTCAGGATAATAACAATCGAAAAATGAGAGAAATCGGTAATGATTTAAGTAGATTGCGTCAGTTAAGAAATAAAGCTGACTATGAAGATACTATATTTAATATCAATCAAAATACCAAATTTGCTCTAAAATTAGCTAAAAATATTATTAATAAATTTAATGAATTATAGTCTAATGTTTTTTTGAAAAGAGTTTATTATCAATAATTTCTATTATTTTAGAGAAAGTTTTTAGGCGGGAGCGAAACGCTGCTGCAAGCAGATCGCATTTTTATTTATAGTCGAGTTTACAATGAAATTGTCAAAGTTGGAAGTAGGCTATTGCCTATTTATAATATTCAATATTAAATAAATCTATCATCTAAAAATGTTTCTTAATTAATAAAATTAAGTCTTATTTTGCTGATGACTAACATAGCTACGAAGTACATTATTAATCAAAGTTTGATAGCCTTTTCCATGACTTTTAAACCACTCTAAAATATCACTATCTAAACGAATAGAAATTGGCGTTTTAGTAATCGGCGTTACCATTTGAGCATTTTCCCAAAAACTATCTTCTAATTCTGGTATATCCGAAGTATCTATATCAGAGTCACTTATATTTTTAATTTCTTCAAGTCGCTTGAGTGAGATATTCATAGTATTTTTTCCTCTCTTTAGGTGTTGCTTTTCGAGCAGAAATAAGACGAATTTTACCGTTTCTTTCTGTATGAGCTACAGTAACTATTACCAATCCTTGTATTGCACCAATACTAATTTCTCGAATTTCTTCATAGTCAAATTTTTCATCAATGGCGGTAAAAACAATTCCGTTGAATATTTCTTTAGCTTCTTCAAAAGAAATACCATGTTTTTTCTGGTTTTGCAGATTTTTATTTTCGTCCTATTCAAAGTCCATTCATAAAATACATTTTGTATATACTAATTAATATAACATATCTTAAAATTTAATCAGTAAAGAGACAATTATTTATACTTAGAAAAATCAAAAACATCAACCTAAATAGATTTATCGAATTGTCGAGCTGCAAAAGAAGCGTTGTACAATCGCAATTTATTAGTGGGAATTGAACCAGAATAAAATTCAAGAGAGATATAAATTTTATTGAAATAAGTTTTAAGTCGGGAGCGAAGCGCTGCTGCAAGCAGATCGCAATTTTACAAAACTTGACAAAAAAGAATATCAAAACAAAACCCCTGTTATATACATTCCAGGGGTTTTGTTAAGTTTTATTTTGTTTCTACTAATCTAGTCACATTTAAGGAAACTAAGCTGTAGAATCTATTGCAATTGGTTTATCATCATTACTGCGGGCTTTAGTATATTATACATTGCCCGTCTTTGTTCTTTACATTAAGCCTAACTGAGAAAGAATACCTTTACCAGTCAATAATTCGGTTAAAAGTCCAACAACAAAACCGAGCATGGCTAAACGGCCATTCCAGTTTTCAGCGAATTGGGTAAAACCGTATTTTGTTTCTTGTTTTTCCATGATTGTAACTCCTATATGTTATGATTGCAGCTACGTCAAGCATCTGTAACTAAATGTAACGTAATTCTTTAAACTTTGCAATATTTCTTAAGATAGATTGTGAAGTATAGATGACATTTAACTGTTAACTATTTATTCCGCCAACTTCCAAGCCGCACAAGTCACTATGAGTGTTTAAAATAACTCCACCATTGCGCTGGCGTAATTCTAATTTTAAATTACCTTTTAAAGTATCTTGACAGGCAAAAATTAAGCCTTTTTCTGTAGGCACTCTTACACTTGTACTAGGTAAATCAGTTGTGCCAATTAAACTCACTTCAAAGTTATCGTTATAAGCTTGTATTTCCCATCTTCCCCACGATGTAACTTGCCAATTAAATTGACAATTCCAAGATAAAAATTCATAAAATTTACCTTGATAATGAATACCAATCATTGCTACTTCTTCATCCCACCATAAAACTTTTCTCTTTCCGCCTGCTGCGGTTAAAGCTAAGTTTTTTTCATTATTGAAACTATTACAATTAATCCAAAACCATTTTTCTGGAAAAGAGCCGCCCCAATTTTTTTCGCTATAGGCTGGTGCATCCTTAAATTCATAAATTTGACCATTCCAGTCAATATATCCTGTGGCTAAACCATGAGCCATTAAAACTTGCCAACCCGGTTCAAATATGGATAAAAAAGATAATAAACCTGCGGTTGATTTCGGATAACTATTAACATTTCCCCAACCATAAATAGGCTTAGTTTCATATTGCCAACGACAATATTTATTATTACTAGGATTGCGAATAAAACCTTGATTTAAAGTAGTTGTTACTTGATAACCTTCTTTAATATATTGATTAAATTTAGAGCTAGATAATAATTGTGTTTTTATCTTTAAATCAGTTTTTCCCCAATGAGTTAAACCTAAATAATTTCTAGCCGCCCAAAATTTATTTACATTGGGAAAAGTACGGCATAAATATTCTTCATTAATGCCAATAATTTGTGCCGCACCACCACTATGAATTTGACCACCATAAGGATCGTCAATGGAATACATGAAGGCAAAATTTTCTTTAATTTCTGGCAAAGTTACTCGAAAGTACCAACCTTCAAAAAACCTCTTATTATTACTATTCCAATGATAACTACTATGGGGAGTTTCTTGAAAATCCATATATTTTTATGTATTAAATTTATTAATTATTATCTGATAAGTCGTTACATAAAATTAATTACGCAAAAATATTTTGGTGGGCATTGCCTACCATTAATTTTGTTGAGGTACTAATAAAAGATAATCGCTAATCACTAAATGAAAAATGTACTAGGAAACAGTAAATATTCTAGGAAAAATAATTTCCAAATAAATTGATAAAAAGAAGCAATTTCATGTTTTTGTTCTAAATCCACATTTTGCGATCGCCACCATAATAATCCGAGTAAACCTAAATGAACAATTACTAAAAATAGATAATTAATCGAAAAACGTAAATAAAAACCACCTACTATCATGCTGATATAACAAATAGTAATTACCCAACGACTAATATTGAATATTGTCTTTTTTCCTAATAAAATAGTAAAAGTTTTAATCTGATATTGTCGATCTCCTTCTATATCAGGTACATCTTTAAAAATTGCGATCGCAACGGTAAAAATTACAATAAATAAAGTTAATATCCAAACTGCAAGATTTAAAAATTCTTGACCAGTTAATTTTTGACTAAAATGCAAAAATAATCCTAAATTAACAATAACTCCTCGTACTGTAAAAATAGATAAAGCCGCCATTAAAGGAAATCTTTTTAATCGGATTGGTGGTAAAGAATAGGCAGTACCAATTATTAAGCTAAGAGAAACTGTAGCAAATAACCAAAAACCTAACAAAGCAGACAAAATTAAAGCAAATATACCAGAAATAATTACAATTAATTTTCCTTGTTTTAGAGTAAAATTTCCCGCAGCAATGGGTAAATAAGGTTTATTAATTTTATCTATTTCAACATCAAATAATTGATTTAATCCAACAATATAAATATTACCAAATAAACAAGCTAACCAAACTCCCAATAATTGTAATAAATTCAAATAGTTGATAGCTGTGCTAGTGGTGGCAATAGCAATAAAATAAATTGCAAAAACACTGAAACTTGTGCCAATTATTGTATGTGGGCGAGAAAATTTCCAAAGACTCCCTAATTTAATCATCAAATTTTTTCAGTTTTTAGATCTTGGTTATCCTTGTAGTTTAGACTAAAGAAAGGGCCAACTAAAAACAGTCTAAAGATATAGATTTTTGAAAAATAGTGATAGGGTTTAGATTGTCTCTACAACCGAAACCCTATCACTAATCCCTCTGTTAACTTATCCTTCAGATTCAAGTTTAAAGAAGGTACGTCCACCTTTAGCAGGTATAGGTAAATTATGATTCTCGTGGAAATCTAATTGTACTTTGTAGGTGAGACGAGGAGAAATTTGACGAATTATTTGACTTAAAAGACGATCGCCTGTACTCTCAATTAAAGATAAAGGTAGTTTATGAATAAATTTAGGAAATTGTACCGCTACATCTAATTTTAGTTCCCAATTAACTTTAGTAATTACATTAGGCAAAGATTGTTTATTTTTTTTATAAATATTTTCAATACCTTGTGCAGCCTCGCTTATAGAAATTTCTTCTAAATACATTTTAGCTTTATAATCTACATCATAACCCGCAGGAGTGTAGTCAGGTACAGGTACACTTTCTGTTAAATAAACTGAATCTTGGGGAGGATGTAAAATAACAGCCATTTTCGGCTCTACTTCGTAACCAAAAGAGCCAAAACGCCCCACCGTTAAAATATACCCATTATTACCCATTGGCTCTACTTCCATCGGTTGAGCGCAACGACAAAACCAACCTTCATGGGCATTAAGATAATTAGCTACAGTTTCCCCATCGCTATACATCTCCATACAACCCCCAAAGGCCGTATTAAAACGAACTGGTTCATAATGTATTGAATCACTTTTTGTAATATTAAGACCAATTTGATCCATAGAAATTTGTTGGTTAATTAACGGAGACTGCATAACTCACCCCATGTTTATATAATGCGACAATGCTCATTAAAAGATTAAAATAATTTTATGATTACACCAAAATAGGAAAATCAATGAAAGTATTAGTAGCTGGTGCGACTGGAAAAACAGGAATAAAAATAGTACAAGAATTAGTCCATGAGAATATTCCAGTTAAAGCTTTAGTTAGAAGTCTAGAAAAAGGTTCGGAAAAGTTACCACAGACAATAGAATTAATAGTAGGTGATGTCCTCAATAAACAAACTTTAGAAACTGCTATAAAAGACTGTAACATATTAATCTGCGCCACTGGTGCTACTCCTAGTTTTAACTTTACCCAACCTTATTTAGTCGATTATCAGGGTACAAAAAACCTGATTGATGTCGCTAAAAATAATAATATTAAACATTTTGTCTTAGTTTCCTCCCTATGTGTTTCTAATTTTTTTCACCCCCTTAATTTGTTTTGGCTAGTTTTATACTGGAAAAAACAAGCGGAAGGATATTTAATTAATAGCGGTTTAACTTACACTATAGTCAGACCTGGTGGTCTTAAAGATCAGAATAACTCAGATCCAATAGTCATGTCATCAGCAGATTCACTGTATGAAGGAAGTATTCCAAGAGAAAAAGTTGCGCAAATTTGCGTAAAATCACTGTCATATCCACAAGCAAACAATAAAATTTTAGAAGTAATTACTGAAGCAGACGCACAGGAAAAAACTTGGCAAGAACTTTTTACCAATATCAGCTAAAAAAAGATTATTCTAAAATGAAAACCACTCAAGACAAAGGTAAAACAAATTATATCTTAGGGCTAAAATTAATCGGGATTAGTGCTTTAGCCCTTTTCTTGTTACAAATATATACCAGTTATGGTTATAGATTTATTTCTAATTTTTCCCAAGCAAAAGTATATAAAATACAGCCCTTAGTTATGGAAGGAGGAGATCCTTATATTCGAGCTTTAATGCGTACAATCAGTGCGAGTGAATCCAATGTGATTAAACCTTATAATGTTATTTATGGTGGTCGATATGTTGTTAATTTAAACTCTCATCCTAATAAATGTGTCACTATAATGTTAGGTCCAAATAGAGGTAAATGCAGTACCGCAGCAGGAAGGTATCAATTTTTAAATAACACTTGGTATGAAAAAGCAGAACAATATTATCCAAAAACTAATAAATTTTTATGGCGTAAAAATTACAGTTTTGAGCCACAGTATCAAGACCAAGTAGTTTATAAATGGTTAAACGATCATCATGCTTGGGGAGTAGATATTTCTCACTTATTACGTCACGGAAAAATAGAACAAGTATTAAAAATATTATCTGGTACTTGGACGAGTTTAGGTTACGGTATAGAAACCAATTCTATGAGTAAATATTTACCTCAAATTTATCAACAAATGTTAAAGGAAGAATTAAAATCTTAGTTAAATTGTTATCTCCCGAAGGGAGAGGCAATAGGAAACACTTCGACTGCTATACATGCTCATCCTCAATAGTAATTTTTCCTTATATTTAGGATGTATTCAGTTACGATGACTAACTTTTCCATGATTATTAATTAACCTGTTGCAAAATCAGTAAATTTTCGTTTAAAAGGTGCTTTAAAGCCTAAAACAATATCTTGTTGAGGAATACCAGCAGTAATTAATTCATTCGCTACACCGATTTCTGTACCATCTCTTTGAATCCAAATTTTATTATCTTTTATGTCAATATGAATTATCACACCATAAATCCTTCTTTGTCCTTGCCAACCAATATTTAAGACTTGATAATGATGTCTTTCCCGATCAAATAATAATTGTATTTCTGTACCATGAGCTAAATCATTGGCAGAATGATCGGTTAATATTTGCGTGATAATTTTAGGATAATCTACTCTTTCCATAACACAATTTCTTCCTTGATTGAATCAAAAATTAATAATTTAATATCATATTCTTTTAATGAATCTTGAATAAATAAACGTGAGAAAAAATCATTATAAATATCTTCACTAATTGCTAAATATAAAATTGCGATCGCATCTTGTTGATTAATTGATGTTTATAAAATAAAAAAATAGAAGTGCTAGAATGCTATTAATTTTGAATAGGATCTTCAGAAGGTGGATGTCTTCCTATTTCTAAATCAGCAGCCCGAATATTAATTACCCTACTTCTATTAAAATCTAAACTGGTAACAGTTGCCCGTCCTTTTGGAGTTAAGCCAATGATATAAAGTCTATCTTTTGACCAGATAAAATGTTTTTTCCAGTTGTCTTGACGAGGATTAAATAGAAGATGTTTTTGATTGGTTTCTGGATCGATTCCTGTTATTTTATTAGATTTTTGCCTATTACAGTGAAAACAAGCTAATGTCAAATTTTATTTAATATGCAAATTGATGATTAATCTTTTATAATTGCCATAAGCTGTTACGCATTTAAAAGTTATATTGTAGGGTGCGTCAGATAACCCAAATTTTCTAGTTTAAAGGCGTAATAACTTAACAAAATAAACATAAACTAAGTTTAAAATTATGGAAAAAATTGTACAGAAAACAAGGCTCAAAGAACTAAAAAACGACTTTGACTATTGGCAAAAACAAAGCTATCAAAAACGTTTAGAAACCTTAGAGCAAATTCGCCAAGAATACCATCAATACAAAAACAATGCTGAATCAAGACTTCAAAGAGTTTATACAATTATTAAACAATAATCAAGTAAAATACCTGATTATTGGAGGTTATGCTGTTGCGATACATGGTCATCCTCGTTATACCAAAGACCTTGATATTTGGATCGAAATGGATGCCGACAATGCTCAAAAGTTAATGAGAGTATTGGAAGAATTTGGTTTTGGTTCTTTAGGATTAACTCCTGAGGATTTCCAAACCCCCGATCAAATTGTGCAACTGGGCTATCCTCCTCATCGTATTGACTTAATTACCACTCCAGACGGCATAAATTTCGACACCTGTTATCAATCAAAAATACAAATTATGATTGATAATATTACTGTTAACTTTATTGATTTGGACAATCTGAGAATAAACAAACAAGCATCAGGAAGATTTCAAGATTTAGCAGACTTAGAAAATTTGCAATAGTGAATTAGTAGAATTTGAACCCAGATACAAAAAAAATACTCACCTCACTGAAATTATTAGGCTAATTTCTCTGCTGATGTTCAAAACTATGATTTACTCAGATCTATTTTGAAATCGATCTTCTTAATAAATTTAGTAAAATAACTAATATTAACCATCTTTTATGTCAATATGAACGATCGCACCATAAATTCTTTTTATTTATGATAAAATTAGAAGGCTTAATCATTAAAGAGTTAAAAAAATGCCAACTCTAAAAATTGAAGCCCAACTATCAAAAGAAGATTTAATTCAAGCCGTTCAACAATTAAGCTTATCAGAATTAAAACAGTTTGTTCGGGATATTCTTGCTCTTTTAGCTAAACAAGAAGCTCCTAATTTATCAAAAGATGAAACTGAATTATTGTTAAAAATTAATCAGGGTATTTCTCAAGATATTCAACAAAAATATCATTTTTTAATTAACAAAAGAAACAAGGAAAATTTAACCAATCAAGAATACCAAGAATTACTTCAATTAACTGCTCAAGTTGAAAATCATCAAGCTCAAAGATTAGAATATCTTGCTGAATTAGCCCAATTACGCCAAACATCTGTTACTAATTTAATAACAGAACTCGGAATTAAACCAACAGTTAATGACTGAAAATAAACTGACTATTCAACTCAAGGAAACTGTTAGACTAAGGGCTAAAAACTGCTGTGAATATTGTTATTCTCAAGAAAAATTCGCCACCCAAAGCTTTTCAGTCGAACATATTTATCCCATGAGTAAAGGAGGTCAAACAGTACTAGATAATTTAGCTTTAGCTTGCCAAGGTTGTAACAACTATAAATATAATAAAACTGAAGGAATAGATCCCGTTTGTGGTGAGGTATTTTCTCTTTATCTTCTGCGTTAATCATGTTATCTTTGAAAATTCTATATATATTATTAAGTTACGGCGATCGCATCTTGTCAATTAATGTAGAGATTGCGCATAGTACGATTAACTAAGCTGAGGTAATCGTCTAATTCTTCGTAGTTGTTTAGCTCTATTTCTTCTTCTGTATTTAATAAGTTTTGTTTTTGTTTTTCTAGTAGATGTGCTACATGGTTTTGTACTTTTTGAGATGCTCGAAAAATAGGGATTCCTTCTACTAATTCAATATTAACTGCTTCTTCTTTTGGTAAGGTTTGCGGGAGGCTTTTTAGTTGAAGTGGTGCGGACATAGTTTTATCTGTTATTGCTTATTACTGAAATTATAGGCTAATTTTTCGATTAATGCGATCGCACAACATCACTTCGGGATCGCAAATTTTAAACAAAAGCAAAAAAACAGATAAAAATGATAATATGGAATATTTGCCTTATAACTGTAGTTTAGACTAAATGAAGGAACAAAAAAGAAAAAAGAGTAAGAATTGAGTAAAAAAGAGAGAAAATAAAGTATTATC
>CAYPSO010000095.1:0-17628 GCA_964413275.1 uncultured bacterium
AAAAGCCGTCCTCCGCTTCGCTAAAGGACGGGGCTTGTACCCAGATTTTCGGTCAGATTAGCTTTAACCATAAAAGCACCACTAAGATTAGTTGTGCTTAAATCTGCTTCCGCTAATTGTGCCTCATTCATTTTCACAAAGGTCATATTAGCCCAGTTTAAATTTGCTTTGCTTAGATTTGATTTAATGAGAAAGGCTCGACTAAGATTAGCACCCATTAAGTTTGCTTCACTAAGCTCGACACCAATGAGCATAACTCCCCTTAAGTCTGCTCCACTGAGATCGACTTTTGTAAAATCTCGGTGTCCTTGTTCATATAGTCTTAATGAATCTCTTACTTTCATGGCTTTTTCCCTGTCATTAGGTAAATGATCCTAATGGTCTATGCTCTAGCTTTATAGCATTGTAATCTCGATCAATTTTGTAAAATATTGTACTTTCTTGCCAAGGATTTTTTCTATTACCTAACAAAACGTTAAAAAATTATGTATTTTGTGTTAAAACTTAACAAATCTTAATCAAGAGAATAAACTTGACCATCAAGTAAAATGCGAGTAATTCCTTTAGCCTGTAAATAGGAATAAGTTTTTTCAAAAACTTTGCTATCGGGTACTTTAATTACCCTTTCACGTCGATTAGAAAAACGTCTGGCAATTCTATGATTGTCAAAAACTGGTAGAGTTTGTTCTTGAACTTCTGTAATAGGAATTTTCCCTAAATCTCGAAAATCTTTTAAAGGTCTAGTTATTAGTTCTGAACGACGATCTATAACTAAGTAACATATCTTAGGGAAGTCTGCTTGAGCAAGGGGCAAAATTTCTAAACTAAGATTAGAAGTAAGGCGATTTAAAGAAGTTGTTTCTGGTTCTAGGTTATCATCATCTTCATCATCATCTTCATCTTCAAAATCATCTTCATCCTCCATTTCCCCAATATCTTCCCCTAATAGATGTTCAAGGGTAAGAACTTCAACTTGAACAGATTCATCATCATCTTCATCTTCAAAATCATCTTCATCTTGATCAGGAGTAAACAAATTTAATTGTTCAATGGGGTTAGAAGTTGGTAAAGATTTATTTTTCTTTTCAACTTTAATTGGTTGAGGAGGATGAGAAACTACAGAAAAATCTTCTTTAATTTCATCTTGTTTTATTTCAGAAGATGTTTCTTCAGTTACTATCTCCATTTCCTCCATATCAGAAAGCGTTGTTGGACGACGAGTTGGAGTACGAGCTAATCTCTTTTTCTGGATTAAATCTTCATATTCTTCTAGGGATAAACTTCTTTTAAGAAAACGGCTAATAGTTGAACTACTAACACCATATTGTTCAGCTAAAGTTGATGTAGTTGCTTCTGATTCTCGATACAATTCGAGGATATTATTTTTATCAGTTTCAGATAGTTTTTTGGGACTCATTTTTCTTAAAAGATGCC
The DNA here is from genome assembly GCA_964413275.1 of uncultured bacterium. Classification (GTDB taxonomy): domain Bacteria; phylum Cyanobacteriota; class Cyanobacteriia; order Cyanobacteriales; family JAABRE01; genus JAABRE01. The sequence continues at coordinate 1,435 of CAYPSO010000095.1, forward strand.
TTTAGATATTAAATTTTAACATGAATTGCGCTCTACGAAGCAGGCATTAAAGCGATCGCTTATTGCCCCAACTTTTCTGACTACTTCCCTTTTAGTTATGACTTGTAAAACTAAAATTCTAAACTTTCTTCGCCCATACCTTCATGAATTGTTTTAACCCATTTTAATCGTTTTGGGCGCACTGACATTCTTAAAATTGTCAGTGGCATAACTACTAGCCAATGCAACATATAAATCATACCCTGTAGAGTTTGTCCAGAAATTATGAGGAATTGTTTTAACCCTACTTTTGAACTTTCCAGACGACGTAATCCATTAAACATAGCCCAAAAAGACATCCCAAACATTAACCCACTCAGAGGAGTAAGAATAGGAAAATGCCCCCTAATTGCAGCTACAACTAAATCAGGAATAGCAATGGTAGGTAAAATGTATTGAATTAAGATAAATGACCATAAATCAATTTTTTTATCTACCCTAAGACGTTGATTAATCAACAACCGCCAATAGTCAAGATAACGTTGATATCCACCTTCAGCCCAGCGACTACGTTGATGCCAAAGTGCGATCGCACTTTTGACTCCTTCTTCATTTACAGCAGGAGATGGTAAAAAGCCTATTTTCCAATTGTCTATATGTAAGCGTATGGTTAAATCCAAATCGTCGGTGATAGTTTCTTCATTCCAGCCACCACAACGCTGTAAAGCTTCTCGACGAACAAATTGTCCATTGCCTCTTAATTCGCCTATACCGCCAATGGCAATTCTCTGCTGCTGAAAATATCCATCTAAAGCCATTTCTGTATCTTGTCCTTTGGTCCAAAAATTCAAAGGAGCGTTAGCAATTACTTTTCTCATTTGTACTGCTCCCATTTTGGCTTCAGCAAACATGGGTACAACACAACGCAGCATATCCTTAGAAACGCTGGCATCAGCATCAAAAACACCAATAATTTCACCTTGAGTCAATGATAAAACCTGATTTAATGCTCCAGATTTACCACCGAGTCCTCCGGCTGCCCGATGTAATATTTTAAGCTGGGGATATTCTTGAGCTAATTTATCTAAAATTATGGGGGTTTTATCGGTACTGTAGTCATCAACTACCCAAACCTCGTATTTATCTTTCGGATAATCCAAATTACCAAGGATTCTGACCAATTTAGTAATTACGGCTTCTTCATTTTTAGCGGCTATTAGAAGAGAAACAAAAGGAGCATTGCCTAAAATTTCATCTGTTAAAGGTTCTGGAATGGTATCTGGTTTGGCACTGATTAAATGTATGGCTTGAAAAACTAATAAAATTGTAAAACCAGTAACTAGCCAATAGCCCCATGATAGCCAATGTAGGGCAATTACCACACCCCACATAAGTGTCAAGACAAAGGCAGATTTTTTCCTTCTTCCTGATAAGCCTTCAAAAAATTCATTTCTAAATTCTTCTTCAGTATCTGTCCACTCCCCAATTAAAGACTCAATGGGATCAAAATTATCCTGTGAGTCTTTTTCTGACCAATATTTTTCTGGCATAGTTTATTTTATCTGTCTTTACAGTTTTCCCCTAACTTTCTGTTATTCTAGCTAATTTTGGCACTATTCTTAATAAATTATTAATTTTAATCGACTTTTATGATTTAACAAAAATAATTTTTTCAATTAAAAAAGGTAGATACATAAGAGATAAATCAGTGTAGGTGAAGAGTTAAAATATTGGTAATGATTCATGATAAGTTAGTTAATTTAAGCTTAATTTTTTTATCAATGGTTTATCTTCCTATATCCTTTTTTTTATTTTTATTATTCCTGTTACTATTTCCTTTTGTCTGGTTAACAGTTACCTTAGATGTTGTAGAATTAGCAGTTGCCAAGCTCGGTTTTTCTCCTAATGTAGCTTTTATTTTATTCGCAGCAGTTTTAATCGGTAGTGTGATTAATATTCCTCTTTATCAAGTTGAATCAACTGTAACCATTGTCTCTGATTTTAGTGATATGTGGTTAAGGCAGTTTTGGGGTATTCCTCTTCACAAAGTTAGACAAAAAACCATTGTCGCTCTTAATGTTGGTGGTGGTTTAATTCCCGTATTACTTGCTATTTATGAGTTAACTCGTTCTGACTTTTTAGCTATTTTATTAGTGACTTTTATTGTTATAGTTGTCAGCTATTATTCTGCTAGGGTAGTTCCGGGAATTGGAATTGAGATGAATGCATTAATTGCTCCTTTAACAGCTTCTTTAAGTGCTCTAATTATTGCTGCTTCTCAAGCTCCTGCTGTGGCCTTTGCGGGAGGAATTTTGGGAACACTAATTGGTGCAGATTTATTACATTTAAAAGAAATCGAAAAAATGACTCCGGGAGTTATCAGTATCGGAGGTGCGGGAGTATTTGATGGTATTGCTATGTGTGGTTTATTTGCCTTGCTTCTTAGTTAACCTAAATTATTTTATATTTAGGGTTTGCTGAACTCGTTGGTTGGTTAAGGTTAGGAGACAGGAGTCAGTAGTCAGTAGGGGTTGAGGGGTGGCGAGCGGTGAGACCTCGGCGAGGTTTCCTCGCTATACCCAATCAACCAAGAGAGTCAGGAGGGGGAATGTAGTTTGAGAAAAAACATTTGGTGATTTTCTCAAGTGCAGGTTTTTTGCAGATATTTATGCTAATTCTTTGCACTTTTATCAATTCAAATATCCTTAAAATCCTTGATTTGTAAAGGCTTTATGTTTATTCAGCAAACCCTATTTAATTCAGACTTCAACCCAACCTATATAGAGTATTTTTACTTACCATAACGGTTAATTTTTATGTGTTTCGGAAATCAATTTACTTCCACTGCTAATTTAAAACCTAAGCTACTGAGAATAGTACGAACGCTATTGAGTTGAGGATTGCCTTGGGCAGAAAGACTTTTATACAAACTCTCACTATTACGATTAGTTTCTCGTGCGAATAGGCTCATAGTGCTATTAGCCTCTACTACGTCTCGTAATGCTAGTAAAAAGACTTCTGGGTTTTCGTCCTCTAAAGCGGCATTGAGATATTCTCTGGCTTCAATAGGATCAGTTAAAGCTTTCAGTAAATCGTTTCTATAACTTCTAGTTCTCGTCATCACCACGCCTCTTATAATCTTGATAATCTTGCCAGTATTCCTTTGCCTGTTTAATGTCTTTATCTTGACTACTTTTATCGCCACCAGATAACAAAATAATGATGGTTTCTTTTTCTTGCCCAAAATAAACTCGATAACCAGCACCAAAATTTATTCTTAGCTCGCTAACTCCCTCTCCTACAGACTTACAATCACCCAAGTTACCTAATCGAATGCGGTTAATTCTAGTCCGAACTATGGCACGGGCTTTTCTATCTTTGAGGGCTTCAAGCCAATTGTTAAAAGGTGCGCTGCCATCGGCTTTGAGATAGATAAGGATAGTTTTTTCTTGGGCTTCCATGATTTCTTGTAGTCTATAAGCTACAGTTTAACTCATATCAAGAGTAATTATTTTTATCCTTCTGAATAGAATATTGATTTAATTAACGTAATATTTCCTCTAATTGATGTTGTTTCCAGAGAGTTTCATATAAACCAGATTGTTGTAAAAGTTGAGCATGAGTTCCTATTTGGACTATTTTACCTCGATCCATAACTAAAATTCTGTCAGCAGTGGCAGCCGCAGATAATTGATGGGAAATAAAGATAACTGTTTTACGATGCACTCCTTCAGATAAATTATCTAATATTTGAGTGGCTGTTTGATTATCAACACTAGAAAGAGCATCATCTAAAATTAGTATGGGAGAATCCATCAATAAAGCTCTAGCTAAAGCAGTTCTTTGTCTTTGTCCACCAGAAAGAGTAATTCCTCTTTCCCCTACTAAAGTTTCGTATTGTTGGGGAAAATTCATAATTTCTGGGTGAATTTGAGCTTCTTTAGCTGCATATTCAATTTTATTTCCTTCTAATAACGGTTCACCGTAGCGAATATTATTTTTAATGTTGGTACTAAATAAAAAACTTTCTTGAGGTACATAAGCAATAGCTTTTCTTAAGTCTTTTAATTCAATTTGAGTAATATCATAACCATCTAAAAAAATCTGTTCTTTTTGAATATTTAACAGCCGTGGCAAGGCATTAGCTAAAGTGGATTTTCCTGAACCAATTGGACCGACAATAGCAACAGTTTCTCCTTGTTTAATCTTAAAATTAACTCCATTTAAAGCTGGTTGATTAGCACCCGGATAGGTATAAGTAAGATTTTTAATTTCAAGATTTCCTTTAATATGTTCTATGGGCAAAGAGATAGATTTGGGATGATTTTTAATCTGAGGTTCAGTCCTAATAATAGCTTCTATTCTATCAATACTAACTTCACCTTTTTGATAAGTAGTAATGGCAAAACCGAGTAAAGCAGTAGGAAATACTAAACGCTCAACTAATATTAATAAAGCAACAAAATCACCTATAGTAATAATTTCTTGGGAAATTGCCCCTGAACCTAACCATAGCAATAATAATAAACTTACATAGGATAAGCCTTCAATTAAGGGAAAAAGTAAATTTCTGGTTCTAGCTAAATCGAGATTAGCATTTAATAAGAAACGATTTCTTTTAATAAATTCCTGTTTTTCATTTTCTTCTTGAGCGTAAATTTTAATTAAAGATATTCCGCTCATATCTTCTTGGATTAAGTCACTTAAATCAGATAATTTTTCTTGTACTGCTAGTTGTTGATCTCGCAATTTTCCACTAAATAACTGTACTGTAATCAGCATCAGAGGATATACAGAAATAGCGATTAAACTCAAACGAACATTAATCCCTAACATAGCAGGTAGAGTTAGGGTATAGGCAAAAATTGTGTTAATTAAACTTAAAATTGCAAAACCAACTAAGCGACGAATATTATCGACATCGCTAGTAGATTTATTCATTAAATCTCCAGAAGTATTAATGCTAAAATAAGCCGGATCTAAAATTAATAAATGTTCAAAAATAGACTGTTTTAAATCAAATTCTACTTTACGGCCTATTCCAAAAATTACTACACGAGATAACATTCTAATGCCCCACATCAGAGAAGCAAGAATCAGTAACCAGATAGAATATAAAGATAAATTACTAAAAGTTAAACCACTTTCTAATTTATCTACTGTATCTCTTATTAATAAAGGAATATAAACTGATACGGCATTAACAACAAATAAAGAAACTATACCTAAAACAAGGTCTTTCCAGTAAGGAGATAGATAATTCCATAATTTTTTTAATCGAGATTGTTTCATTTTTTAGTTATTAATTATTAGCGGTTAGCTTTTAGCGGTTAGCTGAATACTGAATACTGAATACTGATTAGTGTTTTAAGGCATAATTAATAGCATTAATAACATTTTCAATGATATAAACTCTGGCATAATATTTGTCATTGCCCGGTACAATTGTCCAAGGAGCATTGGGAGTGGTAGTACGGGCGATCGCCTGATTTATTGCTACATTGTATAAAGGCCATTTTTCACGGTTACGCCAATCCTCATCGGTAAGTTTATATTCCTTAAAAGAGTCGTGTTTTCGTTTTGAAAAACGACTTAATTGTTCTTCTGGGCTGATATGTAACCAAAACTTAAGTAAAACATAGCCACTTCTAGTTAATTGAGCTTCAAACTCATTAATTTCCTGATAAGCTCTGCGCCATTCAATCTCAGAACAAAAACCTTCAATTCTTTCTACTAAAACTCGACCATACCAAGTGCGATCGAAAATAGCAATAGTACCTCCACCGGGTAAATGACGAGAAAAACGCCATAAATAATGATATTGATGTTCTTCCTGGGTTGGTGTACCAAAAGCATTAACTTTATAACTTCTAGGATCTAAAACATCGGTTAAACGCTTAATTGCACCACCTTTGCCCGCAGCATCCCAACCTTCAAATAAAATCAGCACAGGCAATTGTGCTTGATGAATACTTAATTGCAATCGACGTAATTCAATTTGAGCATCTCTTAATCTGGTTTTGTACTCATCACGTTCTAAACTTAGGTTTAAATCCACTTTAGCTAAATAATTAGGCTCTGTGGGTAATAATTCTTTTTGAGGTTCAATGTTACAGATTTCAGGTAAAGTAATTTTCTTTCTATCTAAAGCCCCTTTCATGGTGCTAACTAATTGAGATAATACCTTTACCCTTGTCCAATATTTACAATTACCTTCTACCAGAGTCCAAGGTGCAGAACCAGTGCTAGTATAGGTTAGCATCTCCTCAGCTAAACTAGAGTATGCTTGATAGTGTTTGGCTTGTTGCCAATCTTGTGGGCGCACTCGCCATGCTTCTAATTCATCATTGGCAGATTTTTTGAGACGAGCTTTTAACTCTTTTTTACTCAGGTGAATCCAGAATTTAGCAATTACCATGCCATCGTCAACTAATTGACGCTCAAAAGCATTAATTTCTCTCATAATTGTCGGTACTTCAGCCGGAGATACTCCATCAAATAATCTATCTTCTAAAAGATGGGTGTACCAACTGTGATAAAAAAAGGCGATACTACCTTGAGGGGGAAGTTTGTGCCAAAAACGCCATAAAAAAGGATATTTTTGTTCGTGCTCAGAGGGGGGAAAAATAGGATGTACCGAAAAACCACGAGGATCCATATAATTAATTATTTTTTTGAGTAATGCACCCTTGCCAGCCGCAGCCCATCCTTCTAAAACCACTGTTATAGGTAGTTTATTTTCCCAACAGATATCTTGAAGCGATCGCAATTCTCGCATTAATTCTTCAATTTGAGAATTATAAATATTTTTGTCTAAGGATAATTTTAAATCTAGAGTATCGAGCATAGTTTGTAGTTTACGGTTCGTAATTATAATTTCTTTTAGAAATTAATCGGTTTTTCCTTAATATTCTGATTAAAATTATATATTTTTAATGAATTATTTTCATTGAACCTTTTTAGATTAAGGATATCAAAGCAAGGAAAAAATTAATTATTAGGTTGAATCTTAATTTTAGATGCTATAATACATATAATTTTATTAAAGTAAGTCAGCCTAATCTCTTAACAGGGAGCGGGGGAACCAATTTTAGGGGCGCATTTCTATAGTTTCTTTAGTAGAAAGGGGCATCTCTCAGCCCTAGCCCGTCAGCTAACCTCGTAGGCATTGAGAGGAGACTGAAGAATCAGCATTTAAAAAAAATGTCTCGATTCAATTCAGATACTCCAAATCTGACATTACTGTTGTTTGATTTCCTTTTTGAATTTGAGGCATTATAGATGAAATTTTATACGGGATAAATAAGATAAATTCTCTGAATTTATTAGATTAAATTATTAATACTAGCGATTCCTTTTACTAATCCTATTCCTGCTGCGGCAATTTTGTTTTTAGCTGTAGCTACTTTAGAAGGTGATGGCTTATTAATGATTTGCGGCTATGGATTAACTATTATTGTTAATTTATTGTTCGCCTTTATTGCCTATGTTCTCTGGCAAACTCCCGATTTTTTGAAATAACCAGAATTATATCATCAATCTATGGTATATTCTTTCACTTTTTCTGATTCTAATCAAGATATTCCTCAGACGCAACAGGCTTGGCATACTTTGAGCATCGATCGAGCATTAGAACTAATGCAAAGCGATCGCACAAAACGAATGTCAGTAATTGTAGATAATTCTGAGAATATATCTGATATAGAACATAAGAATTTCGTTACAAGACAGGACAAGAATTAGAACAATTAATAAATCCCTTTTCTAATTCCTATGTTTTAGGAGCAGTAATTTTAACTACTCTCTTGCAATTACTCCTAATTTATGTCGAACCTTTGCGGAATTTCTTTAATACTCAATGGTTAAGTCCCACAGAATTAGAAATTTGTTTTGGCTTTAGTATGCTGATGTTTGTTTGGATTGAGTTAGAAAAATTAGTTCACAAATGGTTTTTATCCCGTTAGGAGGAATTTTAAATAGTTTTTTCACAGCAAAATTTCTTGTTTCAGATCATATTTATCAAAACATCAAAATTAACGGAAAACTATATGGAAAACTTCTCTGCGATTATTGCTGCTACTACATTTGTCGGGGTAATTGTTGTTATTATGTCCGAACAATTAGACCTGACAGTGACTGCTTTTTTAGGGGCATTAATATTAGTATTTGCTCATATTATGACCCTCCAAGAAGCCATAGGTTATATCAGTTATAGCTATGCTACTTTAGCCTTATTTTTTGGAGTAATGGTTTTAGTAAGAACGATTGAACCAACTAAAATTTTTGAATATTTAGCTACTCAAATGGTTTTATTGGCTAAAGGAAGTGGCAAACTTTTATTATTAGGAATTGTCGCCATTACTACCCCCATTTGTGCTATTTTACCCAATGCTACTACAGTGATGTTACTTGCTCCTTTAATTCCTCCCATTGCTCAAGATATAGGGGTTGATTTTGTACCTTTATTGATATTAATGGTGTTTGTGGCTAACAGTGCTGGTTTATTAACTTTAGTGGGAGATCCTGCTACTTTTATTGTTGGCGATGCCATTAATATTAGCTTTATGGATTATTTGTTACGTTTGAGTTGGGGAGGAGTAATTGCTATTATTGCAATTTTAATTCTCTTACCCTTTTTATTCTCTAAAATTTGGAATACTAAATTCGAGCATTTAGAAGATTTACCCCATCCAGAAATCAATCATCCTCAAGTTTTATTGTTTGGCGGAATTATTTTTGCGATTGTGGTACTTTTTTTTATTATTGGTGAAACTTTACCCGTACCAATTCCTCCGGCTTTAGTGGCCTTATTAGGAGCAGCATTATCTTTACTTCTCGCTCATTTAAGTAAAGTTGATACTGTCAATCATATTCTTCGGGATCTTGATTGGAGTACCTTAATATTTTTTATGTCAATCTTTGTCTTAATCGGTGGTTTAGAAAAAACAGGAGTAATCGCAAATTTATCAAATTTACTAGCCATTATTTTGCAAACAAATATTGCTTTGGGAGCAATTATTTTAGTTTTTGTCGTTGGAATTTTATCTAGTCTTGTGCCTAATATTCCCTTAGTAGTAGCGATGGTTCCTTTACTAAAAATGTATCTGGTTAATATAGGTTTAGTGGGTGCAGAAGTTCTCAATTCTAATTTTAGTGGAGAATTTCCCCCTGAAGTTTTACCCCTATTTTATGCCATGATGTTCGGAGCAACATTGGGAGGAAATGGGACTTTAATTGGTGCTTCATCGAATATTGTGGCTGCGGGAATTTCAGAACAACATGGAAAAAAGATGTCCTTTCATACCTTTTTTAAATACGGTTTACCTATTATGGCAATGCAATTAGTTTTTGCAGCTTTTTATCTTGGTTTTATTTTGGTAGTTTCTTAGCAAGAATAGCTTAAAAAACGATATAAATTATAATACAACAGATTATAAATATCTGTAGAATATTTTGAGGGAATAGCAGTGACACAAACTATTTTAGTAACAGGTGGTGCGGGATATATTGGTTCTCATGCTGCTTTAGCCTTAAAAAAAGCGGGATATGAAGTAGTAATTTTAGATAATCTATCCTACGGACATCCTGAATTAGTTAAAGATGTTTTAGTTGTTGGAGATACCAGCGATCGCCCTTTATTAGATAAATTATTTACTATTCATAATATTAGTGCTGTTATGCACTTTGCAGCTTTTATTGCCGTTGGTGAATCTGTGAAAGAACCTGCTTTATATTACCGTAATAACGTTACAGGTACTTTAACTCTCTTAGAGGCTATGGTAGCAGCAAATGTAAAAAAATTCGTTTTTTCCTCTACCTGTGCTATTTATGGTATGCCCCAAGAAATACCAATGACGGAAAAACATCCCCAAAATCCCCTCAGCCCTTATGCTGCTAGTAAATACATGATTGAGCAAATTTTAGCTGATTTTGATACAGCTTACGATTTAAAATCAGTAGCTTTCCGTTATTTTAATGCTTCTGGTGCAAATCCAGATGGACTACTAGGAGAAGATCATAATCCCGAAACTCATTTAATTCCTTTAGCTTTACTTACCGCTTTAAAAAGAAGAGAATGTCTTTATATTTTTGGTACGGATTATCCCACTGATGATGGTACGGCTATTCGTGATTATATTCACGTGAGCGATCTGGCCGATGCCCATGTTTTAGGTTTAAAATATTTATTAAATGGGGGAGAAAGCGAGGTCTTTAATTTAGGGAATGGTAACGGTTTTTCGGTGAAAGAAGTAATAGAAACCGCCCGAAAAGTTACTGGTAAAGAAATTAAAGTTATAGAAACCGAAAGACGTGCTGGAGATGCTCCGATTTTAGTGGGAAGTAGTGAAAAAGCTCGTAAACTTCTTAATTGGCAACCTCAATATGCCGATTTAAATACAATTATTGCTCATGCCTGGCAATGGCATCAAAAAAGGCATTCTTAATTTAGAAGTTTAGAAGTTTAGAAGTTTAGAAGTTTAGAAGATAGTTAATAACATAATCATAACTATTAATTATCTATCATAAACTACTCACTTTAAAATTCTGAACTTCCACCAAATAATAATTTATATAGTAATTCCATACGGGTTGTGGATAAAATATTTTTTTTGATTAACCACAGAGGACAGACAACAGTTTACGAATCATTTAGAATTGCTATATTTGTTAAAATTATTAAATAAATATAAATTTTTAAGAAAAAATAAATGAAAATATTATTAATTCATGGTCTTAGTAGAACCCCCTTATCTCTTCTTAGTCTTGAGTGGTACTTACAAGGAATAGGATGTACAACTGAGCAGTTTGGATATGTTGCCTTTGCAGAAACCTTTGAACAAATTGTTGCACGTCTGCGAACTAAAATTAAAACACTAGCCAATCAAGATTCTTATGGTATTGTTGCCCATTCTCTTGGTGGATTATTAACAAGAGCAGCTTTAGGATTAAGTTCACTTAAGTTGCCCAAACATATTGTTATGTTAGGTACACCAAATCAGCCACCACGCCTCGCCCCCCACGCTTGGCAACTGCCTCCTTTTAGATGGTGGACAGGTCAATGTGGATTTAACTTAACTAATCAAGCTTTTTTTGCCTCCCTGCCAAAAATTGAATCTCCTTACACAATTATCGCAGGTACTGCCGGGCCAAGGGGTTTTTTGAGTCCCTTTGGAGATGAACTCAATGATGGTATTGTTGCTCTCAGGGAAACCAGATTATCTAATCAAGATAATTTGATTCAACTACCAGTTACCCATACTTTTATGATGAATGACTCGAACGTTCAAAAGACAGTGGGACAAGTCTTTGATGCTTAAAATGATATATGAATGAACTATTTTAGTTCAAAAACAACATCGCTGATGCCCAAATTCTTCTTCTTCAACTAATCGATCTAATTCCTGTTGCATGAGATTACAAACTAAGTTGTAGCATTCTTGTACATATTCTCGATGGTGAGCTGCTTGTTTACCATATCTTTCAAAAACAATAGCAGGGCATACCCGCGTGTGAAATTTAATTGGTAGAGGAATATTAGGCCAAGGCCCAACGGCAATTCCCCAAGGCAAACCTAAGTAAATGGGAAATACACCGGGATCTATATCTCCTAACCAGGGCATACCTAACCGATGTAATTGTTGTAATTGAGGATAAATATCCGCCAGCACAATTAGAGTAGAATGAGCCCCATAAGAAATAAATGGGATAATTGGAACTTCTTCCTCTAAGGCTAGTTTGATAAATCCTTTATGTTGAGAAAAATAAATCTTGTTTCGTAAAGAGTATGGTCTAAAAACATCAGAAGCCCCACCGGGATAGATTAAAACTGCAGCATCCCGTTGTAGTGCCTTTCTTGCCAGATTGGGATGTGGTTGAATAGTGCCAACTTGTGTTGCCAAGCGAGCTAAACCTGGTAAAAATTGCCATATCTTGGGTTCCATTAAGGCATAGGCTAGTCGCTGTGTGCCAAATTTTTTGAACCAATCATAGGTCATCATAACGGTATCAGGAGCAGCTAATCCGCCATTATGAGAACCAATTAATAAGACTTTTCCTGTTTTCGGAATGTTTTCCCAGCCATCAGTTTTTACTCGAAAATAATATTGATAAATCCAGCCAAAAAAAGGCATTAATTGTTCAATTATCTGGGGGTTGCGATCGTTTAATGACCATCCTGTAAGGGTATTAGCTCCAGCTAAGGAGGCTTTAAGATATAAATCTGTAACAATTCCCGCAGATTGAATCAGGGAAACTAGAGTTTTGATTTGTCGATAGTTCATTATTTGAGTAAAACTGGGAATACGAACGAATGACACGCTATAATTGCAAAAATTAGATGTACAAGAGCTTAATTATGAATTTATCGAAGTTAACTCCATCATTTATGTTTATTCTAATTAATTTATACCTTATTAGTTGTACTAATTCTAAATTTTCTCAATGCCAAGAGATAATTAATTTTGTAAATCAAGTAGCCAATGAAACAAAGGCTTTAACGATAAATCAATCAGAAAAAAATTATCAACCTTGGTTACAGGCAGCAGATAAAATGGAAGATGCTTCTCAACAAATGCAAGATTTACCCATAAGAGATACACAATTAAAAAATTATAAAACTGGTTTTATACAAATGTATGCAAATTATTCTCAAGCTACCCGTGAAATTATTAAAGCTAGACAAAATAAATCCTTAGATCAAGCAAAAATTGCTCAAAAAAAAGCTAAGGAAGCAGCAGATTTTGAGAAAAAATTAAGTAATAACATTAATAAATATTGTTTGCAACAATAGTTTTAATTGACTAAAAAACTTCTTAATAAATATTTTTTAAAGTTATATTATGCTGACAAACCATATAATTTTAGCTAAAATAGAAAATAAAAAAACAATTCAGAACAAACGAGTTATGAATAAATATCTAATTTCAGTAATAACTTTGGCTAGTTTAGTATCCTTGTTTTCTGGGAATTCAGTAAAGGCACAACAGGAATTATGTATTAGAAATAACAGAGGACAAATTCATTGTGGAGTTCCCGTAAATAACTCAAATAATATCTATGATTCAAGAGAAACTATACAAAGGAATATTAATAAAATTTATCAAGAAATATTGGAGAGAGACGCAGATTATAACGGACTCAGAACATATACTAATAATGTAATGAACCGTAACTGGTCTTTAAATCAGGTACGTAAAGAAGTTATTGACAGTAGAGAGACACAAGATAAAATCAATCAAATTTATCGAGATTTCTTGGGCAGAAATGTTGATTCTAATGGACTAAACCATTATAGAGGAAAATTAGAAGGTGGCTGGTCTATGAGCCAAGTACGTCGTGATGTTGCGAGTAGTGATGAAGCCAGAAGACGTAGATAGGGTTTGCTGAAAAATAAAAAAAGGTGGGAAAAACCCACCAAACTTAATTCATTTACTTGCCCATACCTAATTGTTGAGCCTTTTGATAAACCTTACCTTCAGTAAGCAGAGAAGGTGCAATTACCACCTCTACTTGCTGCATTTCCTTAAGATTTTTTGCTCCCAAAGTACCCATACTTGTTTGTAAAGCACCTAAAAGATTATGAGTACCATCATCTAATTTAGCTGGGCCTATAAGGATATCCCTAATTGTACCAGTAGTACCAACATTGATACGAGTACCACGAGGTAAAACTGGGCTAGGAGTTGCCATACCCCAATGAAAACCCCTACCGGGGGCTTCTGCTGCCCTAGCAATGGGAGAACCAATCATCACTGCATCAGCACCGCAAGCAATACATTTACAGATATCGCCACCAGTAATAATGCCACCGTCAGCAATAACGGGAACATATTTACCAGTTTGCGCTTCAAAATCATCCCTAGCAGCAGCACAGTCAGCTACAGCAGTAGCTTGTGGTACACCTACACCTAAAACCCCCCTAGAAGTACAAGCCGCTCCTGGGCCAATACCAACTAAAACCGCCGCAGCACCAGCTTTCATCAATTTTAGTGATACATCATAGGTTACGCAGTTGCCGAAAATAACTGGTATAGGCATTTCTTCACAGAAATTGACTAAATTTAAAGGTTCAATGGAGTCAGGAGATAAATGATCCGTAGAAACAACGGTTGCTTGAACAAACAATAAATCTGCTCCTGCTTCTGCTACTACTAAACCGTATTTACTTGCTCCTGCTGGGGTAAGACTCACTGCGGCAATGCCACCTTGAGCTTTTATTTGCTGAATTCTTTTTTTAATTAATTCAGGTTTAATGGCTTCAGAATATAATTCCTGCATTAATCCTACGAATTCAAACTTACCCACAGAGGCAATGCGATCAAGAATAGGCTCAGGATCTTCGTAACGGGTTTGAATACCTTCTAAATTCAAAACCCCCATTGCGCCTAATTCAGACAGTAACACTGCCATTTTTACATCTATTACCCCATCCATCGCGCTGGCAATAATCGGAATTTCCCGTTCAATTCCGCCTATGGAAAAGCGAGTATCTGCCAAACTGGGGTCTAAAGTACGGCCTCCGGGAACCAAAGCAATTTCATCGATTCCGTAGGCTCTACGAACAGTTTTACTGCGACCAATTTTAATTTCCACTCTCTTTACTTCCGTTCCCAAAGCTATTAGATTAGGCTACCAAATTTTTTGTCGAATTGGTAATAATTTTGAGATTTCAAATCATATCAAAAAAAATCCTCCTGATTGGAGGATAAAGAGTAATTAAACTTTTAATTAAATTAAGAAAATGAATTAGTCAAGCTGGTTCATAGATAGAACTGGCTCATTCTCACGATCGATACCTTTCTCAAAGCCACCAGCAGCAGCACGGGCGCGCCCTGCGTGCCATAAGTGACCAACTAAGAAGAAAAATCCTAAAATGAAGTGAGAAGCTGCTAACCACTGACGTAGGTTAACAAAGTTGAAAGAGTTAGGCTCAGTGATAATACCACCAACGGAGTTGATAGAACCATTAGGAGCATGGGTCATATATTCAGAAGCACGACGTATCTGCCAAGGCTGAATGTCATTTCTGATTTTGTCGAGGTCAAGACCGTTAGGACCACGCATAGGCTCAAGCCAAGGGCCTCGGAAATCCCAGAAACGCATGGTTTCACCACCGAGAATAATTTCACCGGTAGGAGAGCGCATGAGATATTTACCAAGACCAGTAGGACCTTGAGCAGAACCTACGTTAGCACCCATTTTTTGGTCACGAGCTAAGAAAACAAAAGCTTGTGCTTGGGAAGCTTCAGCATTAGTCGGTCCGTAAAACTCGCTAGGATAAGCGGTATTGTTGAACCAAACATAAGCAGAAGCAATAAATGCCATTAAGGATAAAGCACCAACACTGTAGGAGAGGTAAGCTTCACCAGACCAGATAAAGGCACGACGTGCCCAACCAAAAGGTCTAGTAAGAATGTGCCAAATACCACCGGCAATACAGATAAAACCGATCCAAATATGACCGCCGATAATATCTTCCATGTTGTCAACACCTACAATCCAGCCATCTCCACCAAAGGGAGCGCCGATTAAGTAGCCGAAGATTACAGCAGGATTGAGGGTAGGATTAGTAATTACACGGACATCTCCACCACCTGGTGCCCAACTATCATAGACACCGCCAAAGAACATGGCTTTGAATACCAATAAAAGCGCACCACATCCTAAAAGAATGAGGTGATAACCAATAATATTGGTCATTTGGTTTTTGTCCTTCCAGTCATAACCAAAGAAAGAGGAATATTCTTCTAAGGTTTCAGGACCACGAAGGGCATGATAAAGACCACCTAAACCTAAAACAGCAGAGGAAATCAAGTGTAGTACACCAACTACGAAATAGGGGAAAAGACTTGTTACTTCTCCACCAGGGCCAACACCCCAGCCTAAAGTAGCTAGGTGAGGGAGTAAAATACAACCCTGTTCGTACATGGGTTTTTCTGGAATATAGTGGGCTACTTCAAATATAGTCATAGCACCAGCCCAGAAGACAATTAAGCCTGCATGAGCGACATGAGCGCCGAGCAATTTACCGGAAAGATTAATTAAACGGGCGTTACCAGACCACCAAGCAAAGCCGGTAGAATCTATGTCACGTCCGCCCATCATAGATGTATTAGAGAGCGTTACCACGTGGTAGTACCTCCTCAGGGAATTCAAATTTTTCGTGGATTTGGTCTTGAGGTGCCATCCAAGCACGGAGACCTTCGTTTAATAAAA
>CAYPSO010000096.1:0-11804 GCA_964413275.1 uncultured bacterium
TTTATTGTGCATTAGACTTCACCGCACCATAAAGATTACAATCCCAGTGTATGTTTTAATGCTGCATCAATATTTTGTGTTGGTAATGAGCCAATCACACGATAAACGGCTAAAAGCATAATCGTGGCAAGATTATCCGTCATCACAACTGAATCTGTAAGCAAACCTGAGTGTTGTCCTTCTGGAGAATTTATTAAAATAGTTACGCGACTAGGATGCCCTGCCCGAAACATTTGGCTAGTAACCATAGCAACAATAATCTGGGATATATCTGTTTGTAAATTATCTGCTTGAACAATTACGGCGGGTCGTGTTTTAGCAGAACTTAGATTAGAATCTGGAAAGAGTACGAGAACAACATCGCCTCTCTTAACGGTTAGCCTTAGCTGCATCGTAGTTGTCATAAATACTCATCTCAGGACTATTCCAATCATCTAAGAAAGTAGCAAAACTGGCTCTCAATACTTTAGCTTGCTCTGTGTCAATTCCCTGACATTTTAGGTCAATATCATTTTCTCCAATAAAAGTAACAATCACCAAAGTTCCTTCAGGTATATGATTAGGATTTTCTACAAGTTCTACACAACCATTACGATAAACTCCTTCAATACTTGTTAACATTTTTACCTCCTTAAAACTTAGGCTCAACAAAATTATGACATTTTTAATGCAATGGTCAATAATTTTCAGTTCTTAACTAAATTTTATTTTCGTCCAACTCACGTTAATTTATATTTTCGTTAAAAAAAATCAAGTTGAGATATTAGTATAAACTTTAAACTCATTATTAGATTGTCGCTCTTGAGAATTGTTATCTAAGTTTTCTATTTGTACCTCCATATTATTTAATTGAGCAGCACCAAAAATCGTAGCAAAAGCAGTATCTGCTGCATCTCTTCCTGTACCAATACGTACTAATCCATGAGTGGGCGCAAGGCGAGTTGCATCGAATAAATACCATTGATTTGTTAGATATGCTTCAAAACAAGCGTGAAAATCAGGTGGTTGTAACTGCCAAGCATAAGCCGAAACAAATCTAGCAGGAATATTTAAAGCACGACAAAAAGCAATACCCAAATGAGCAAAATCTCGGCACACTCCCGCTCTTTCCGTAGCTGTATCGAAAGCCGAAGTCTCGGAGTCGGTACTACCAGAAATATAGTCGATTTTATTGTAGATCCAATCACAAATAGCTTTTACTCTAGTAAAACCGGGCTGATAATCTCCAAATTCATCTTGTGCTAGTTTCATTAAGCGATCGCTTTGACAATAGCGTGATGGATATAAATAGGGGATAATCTCTAAAGGTAGTTTATTCACTGAAATTTCTTCGAGCTCATCGGAATTATCTATCAAGTGTTTCAATTCCACCGTTGCTTGATAAGAAATCTCCAACTTTCCTTCTGGTACAACTAAGCGAAAATAACTATTTTTAATATCTCTATCAATATAGTCTTCTCGTTCACAATCAGGTTTAATTTGAAGACTTTGAG
Organism: uncultured bacterium; assembly: GCA_964413275.1. Classification (GTDB taxonomy): domain Bacteria; phylum Cyanobacteriota; class Cyanobacteriia; order Cyanobacteriales; family JAABRE01; genus JAABRE01. The sequence continues at coordinate 1,494 of CAYPSO010000096.1, forward strand.
CTAAAATTTGTTGATATTCATTTTCCATAGCACAAATATTAAATATAAAAGTGCTTTCACTCAAAACATTATAATCTAATTGACATCCAAGCTGATATTTCATGATAATTAATTTAAGAGTAAAATATTTTTAGAAATCATAATTGTTACTTAATTCAGCGATCGCTAATTCGTCCCCATTAATCGATCCCAAAAAGTAAAATATAGTCCGTAATGTCGATTATATTGACGATGATGTAAAGAGTGATGATCCGAACTAATGAACCATTGACCTAGCCAATGTTGGGGAAAACTAGGAAATAATTCAAAACCAAGATGATTGATTAAAGCCCAAACAGTCATAGTTATTAACAGTAAAGCTACAACAAAGAAATGAAGGGGAATTATAAATACTACTATTATCAAAAATAATCCTTGAATTAATGCTTCTGGAAAATCAAGGGCGAAAGATGTCCAAGGCGTAGGATGTCTAGAGCAATGGTGTCCGCGATGTAGCCAATTAAATATCCAAGGATGATGAAATCCTCGGTGTAAGAAATAAAAGCAAGTATCTTGTAGAAAAATTACGCCAAAAAAGCTAACAATTAAATACAAAATTCCATATTCTTCAATAGACTTATATAAACGGGTAGCACCAGAATCATAGATAGTCATTATCAATGCTGCACAAATGGCTAAGGCAACTGTAGTAATAATTGATAAAGCAATATCTTGTTTGATTGATTTTTTACTAGGAAATTTAATATCTATTGGTTGTTTAAAAAAGGATTTATTAGGAGAAGAATAAAACAACCAATAAGTTCCTCCTGCTACTAAAAAATAGCGCACTAAAATAATAGTAAAAAAAGCAATGAGATAATATAGCCAGATTTTCATGGGATTATTAGTTTATAAAAAAGGGATTAGGTAAAAAATATAGATTGGTAAGATCTCTAGAGAACCCCTCAAATATGTAAATAATTTTGTTTAGATATATACATATTAACACACCTGTAAAACAAAATTCATCTATCTAAAGTAGTGAATAATTAATAATGAATATTGTATATATAGAATAATAACTATTAATTATTCATCATTAACTATACACTTTTAAACCGTGTAAAAGGATAATTTTAGGTGGGTGAGAGTTGATTATTCCATGCTTCAGCCGCATCATTAACAGCTTGTTCGACAGTTTTTTGTTTTAACATTGCCCCTTGTAAATTTTGATAAATTATCTGCTGTAATTGATTAATATTTTTGGCCGCAGGAACTAAAATTTCAGCATCTTTAAGTTGCATTGCGCTTACTTTTCTAGCCTGTTGTAAAGGAGTAGAATTTGCTTCATTTTCTAATTCTTTAATATATTGATCGACAGCTTCTACTGTCGAAGGTAAAACATTGGCTGCTTTTGCAAAAACTAATTGATTTTCAGTATTAGTCACAAAAAGGGCAAATTCCAAAGCATCCTCAGCTTTATCTGTATCTTGGGGAATAACTAAATTCATTACTGCCACATTTTTCTTACCTGTTTTCCCAGTAACTTGGGGAGCAGCCGCCGAAACCTCAGCAATAGTTGGGGCATTATTAGCAATACTTTGAATAAATTCAGCACCCGTTGAGAGCAAAGCAATTTCCCCCGCTTGATACAATTCAATGGCGTGTCTGTGACCTTGGGTTAACACTTCTGGAGGTAATAAATCCTGTTGATATAAATCAACCCAATACTTAAAAGCCGCAATACCTTCAGGAGAATTGAAAGCAGCTTTTCCTTCCCGATTAATTAATTCTACTCCCATTTGTACCAAAGACTCCAATACCTCATTAGAATCTCCCGGAACAAAACTAACAAACATAGGATACTTACCCGTTTTTTCCTTAATTTTTGGTGCTATATCCGCTAACTCGGCAAAAGTGGCAGGAGGTTGATTAATTCCAGCTTGTGTTAATAAATCTTGATTATAAATAGTAACTTGAGTAGTTAAATACCAAGGAATACCAAAAGAAACTTCATCCAGGGTACTAGCTTGCCAAACCTTTGGTAAATATAACTTTTGTATTTCTGGTGTTACCTTTTGATTAAGATTTAACCAAGCATTACGAGCCGCCAATTGATTCGCAAAACTAGGATTAAGGTTAACCACATCAGGTGCAGTTTTCGCTGAAACCGCCGTCAAAATTTTGCTTTCCATAGCTTCCCAAGGTACATCTATCCAACGGACTTGAATTTCTGGATGTTCTTTCTCAAAGCTTGTGATAAGTTGGTTAAAGTATTCTGTAAACTGGGGTTGAAGTTGCATAGTCCAAAATTCAATTTCCGGTTGATTGGGAAGTGAAGGAGAACTATTACAACTAACTAACCAACTCAATAACAAGCCTAATAGAGTCCAGATAGTAAATTGTTTAGCTTTGGCTATGTTCATGGTAATGATCGGATTTCCTTGCTTTAATAAATTTATTATCTTATTATTCTTCTTATCGGCAAGATTAGGTAAAATACAAATAATCAGCTTTCTATTTTAGAAAGTGATGTTCTCCCTCCTCCTCCTCATAACCACTTTCTGATTGGGAAAGATATGTTAGCAAAAATAAAAGGCCTTTTAGGCAAGAAATCTCATGGTATTGGGGTGGAAATTGCCCCTGAGCGTATTAATATTGTCCAAATTCAAAAAAAAGGACAATTATATAAATTATCTACCAACATTTCCGTAGAAGTACCTGAAGGTATTTTTGAGGAAGGTAAAATCATAGATCAAAATGCTCTAGCAGAATTACTACAACAAACCCTTGAGAGTAATAACATTAAGTCTAAAAAAGTAGCCACTGCGGTGCCGATGCGGGAAGCAATTATGAAGTTGATTCCCATTCCCGCCGAAATTGACGAACAGGAATTACGAGATGTTGTTCTCAACCACGAAGCAGCCTTATATTTACCTTTTCCTAGGGAAGATGTCGATCTAGATTACCAAAAACTTGGCTATTTTATGGATGAGGATGGCATTGAGAAAGTTAATGTTTTACTCGTAGCAACCAAACGGGAAACTACTGATATTTATCGCAATACTTTTTTACAGGCGGGATTAGAAGTAGAAATTTTAGAGATTAGCAGCTTTGCCCTAATTAGAACTATTCGGGAGCAACTGCGACAGTTTACCTCCACAGAAGCTGTAGTATTAATTGATATAGAATTTGATACTACAGAAATTGCCATTATTGTCGAAGGAGTACCCCAATTTTCTCGTACTGTTCCCATTGGCACATTCCAACTACAAAATGCTCTTTCCCGTGCCATGAATTTGCCATCCTCAAGAAGTATGGAAGTATTACAAGGTTTAACTATTCCTAATCTTCCTCCCCAACAGGGAACAACTACAGGAGCTACTTCTATCAATCCGGGTATGTCCGCCTTAATGAGGGTTTTAGGAGAATTAGCTGATGAATTAAGACGCTCTATTGACTTTTATCTTAATCAAAGCGGTAATCTAGAAGTAGCTCAATTATTATTGGCGGGTACTGGTGGTGGTATTGGGCAACTAGATGAGTTTTTTACTAAACGTTTAAGTTTGCCTGCTATGCCTATTGATCCGATTACTTCGTTAGCCTTAGATATAGATGGGGATATTCCTTTGGTGGAAAGGCCAGGCCTCGCTACTGTTATTGGTTTAGGAATGCGGGAGATTTAGATAAATGTATAGTATTGAAATTAATTTTCTTAAAGATCGAAGTTTAATTAATGCTGGTGATACAGGGTTAAATTTTAAAAAAACCGAACTGGATGTTAAGAAAAATGTTCCTGTTTTAATTGGCGGTACAGTAATGGTTGTATTACCATTGCTTGCCTTTGGTAGTTTATTGTGGTTGAATTATCAACAAGAAAAAGTCCAACAAGAAATTCAAGAATTAGATGCCAAAATTCAAGAAATTGAGGCTAAAAAGAAAATTATTGCTGGGCTAGACGAGAAGAAAAAGAAAATTAATAGTGATAATCTTGCTTTAGCTCAGGTATTTACCCAAATTAAACCTTGGTCAGCTTTGTTACAAGATATTAGCGATCAAATTCCTATAGGGGTTCAAGTTCAAACCATCCAAGAATCACAAACAGAAGAAGGAGCTACCGAGTTAGTTCTTACTGGTATAGGTCAATCCTATGATGCTGTCAACGATTTTCTTCTCACCCTACAAAGAGCGGATTTTTTGGTTCCTCAAAAAACAAGCTTACAAGTAGCTCAACAAATAGATAATCCTACCACTGTAGAATATCCCAAAAAAGAAGCAGGTGAACAAGCCAAAAAAGTCGATCTTGAACTGCCTCCTGTGATTAGCTATACCATTGTTACCCAACTTAATGATAAGCCAGCTACTGCTCTTTTACCTGTTTTAGAACGTAAAGGTGCTATTGGTTTGGTTAGCAGAATTAGAACTCTAGAAAATAAAGGATTAATTCAAAAATGACCTATAACAGCTATAACGAAGATAATGTCCCAGCCGATGATTTTGAGGAACTTCCTGAATATCCAACCGCTTTTGGTATTACTTTTACTCCTCAGATTATTGGCATCTGTTTAGGAGTATTAGGAGTTTTAATCACGGGTTACATCATCATGAATTTTGTTACCCCGGCTTGGACTAATTATCAAACTAATGTAAATGAAAAAAAAGATAGATTAAACCAAGTTAATCAACAAGAATTTTCTGTTTTGCTCCGTAAAATTGATGATTTAAAAGCTGAAATTATCAAAGCAGAAGAAGATCAAAGACAACTATACTCTTTGTTTGCAGATAATAAAACTGTTAATACTTTATTATTAGATATTAATAAATTTGTCACAGAAAGACAGGCAAATATAGTTAGTTATCAACCAGAACAATGGGAACCACAAACTATCACAGATAGTTCTTTAGGATCGGCAGTGAATAATAAATTAAAGCGTCAAGTAGTTAATATGACGATGGAAGGTACTTTTGTTCAAATCCAATCCGTATTAAGAAATATTGAGCAGTTACAACCCTTACTGCTATTAAAAAATTTTAATTCTGAAGTAATAGAAACACCTTCTTTACTTTGGGATGAAAAACAATTAAAAACCCAAGGAGAACCTAAACTTAAAACAAGTTTTACTATGGAGTTGATTTTACCCTTAACCGCCCAAGAATTGGAACAATCCCAAAAAGCTGAAGAAGCTGCCAAAGCAGCAGAAGCAGAAAAACAAAAGAAATAATAACCAAAATAAAATTGGTATTTTCTCTTAATAATTCTTAGAATTATTGTATTTCAAAAATAAATTATTCTGTTACACAAGTAAACATTTTGAGGAGTGAATTGTGAATATTTATCAAGGCCTAACAATATGGGGAACAACAGCTTTAGTGTGTCTGAGTGTACAAACTGTACAAGGTGCTAATACCCAAATTATTGATATAAAACCTGAAAAAAGAGAAAATAGTTTAGAAATAAAATTAGATACCGTAGGTACTCAAAACACAATACCAGAAATTATTACCCATAATCAGGGCAAAACCTTAGTCGCTAGTTTACCGAATATTCAACTTGCCTTACCTCAAGGTCAAAAATATATTCAGGAAAATCCTTACCCCGGTATTGCTAGTATCGAAGTCAATAAAGGAAAAAATAATAACGTTAATATAACTGTAACAGGGGAAAAACAAATTCCCAGTGGACAAATTTTCCTACAGCAAGACGAAGATTTTATTTTAAGTTTTATTCCCCATCAACCTCAACTCTTAGCTCAAGCAATTGATAATAATCAAACTCCTCCTCCTCAAGAAACTCAACCAGATGTATTAGTACCTAATCCACAGATTTTAATTGATGGACAATCATCACCGGGTAATTCTTCAACAGGTGTTCCTCCCTTTTTACCCCGTGCTGTTGCTCCTCCAGTGGGAGATATTGCGGTTTCTAATATTGATGCTAGTCCTATTAACCTTGATTTAGGCTCAAATATTCCTGTACGACGTTTAGTGCTAAAAGATGCACCCGTAAGAGAAGTTTTGGGACTCTTAGCTCGTTCGGCTGGTTTTAACCTGATTTTTACAACTCCTGATACCGAAGGTGCTGAGAAAGAAAAAACTATCTCTCTAGATATAGTTGATGAACCAATTCAAGAAGTGTTTAATTCTGTTTTATTGGTTGCGGGATTACAGGCCAATATGAGAGGACAAACCATTTTTGTTGGTGCAAGTTTGCCCCAAGATGCTCGTAATATGATTAGCAGAACTTTACGACTTAATCAAGTTACAGCAGAAAACGCCGCCGCTTTTTTGGCTACTCAGGGGGCATCTGTACAAAGATTAGTTATTCCCCTTGAAGAAGTTATCGATCCTGAAACTCAAAGAGTAGTAAGAACAATCGAAAGGCCAGCAACTCTAGAAGCCTTAGAAGTAAAACAAGCTGAAGGAGCACAAGGTATTTTACCTCCTTTACTTTTAAGGGGAATGACTATTACTACAGATGGCCGTCTTAACTCCCTAACTATGGTAGGTGAGCCTCGTCAAGTAGAAATGGCAAGCTCATTTTTGGTACAGTTAGATGCTCGTCGCCGTCAAGTAGCAGTAAATTTGAAAATTGTTGATGTTAACCTTGCTAACCAAGACTTATTTAATTCCAGTGTTTCTTTTGGTATTGGTGATGGGTTTTTTGTGAGTGATGGTGGTGCGGCAGTTTTTAATTATGGTGGTGTTAATCCTCCTAGCTCTGGGCAAGTAAGTGATGGTGTTTATGCACAACCGATTATTCCTACTCCTTTAACAGGAGATGGAGAAGGAGTATTTTTTGATCCTCAAAATGGTCCTTTTAGTGATGTTAATCGTGCTTTTGGAGCACCTTTTGCTCGTCCTGCTTTTGGTACTGATGATAATCCTTTTCAACCCGGTATTAGTGAAATTGGTGATGATGGGGAAATAACTTTTTCTTTACCTAGTTTCTTCCAATATCCAACTAAGTTTTTAGCTCTGATTCAAGCTCAGGTAATTTCTGGAAATGCTAAAATTCTGACAGATCCAACTTTAATGGTTCAAGAAGGACAAGAAGCTACAGTTAAATTAGTTCAAGAAGTAATTACCTCTGTAAAAACAGAAGTAGATCGAGAATCTAATACTAGAACTATTACTCCTGAAATTGGTGAGGCGGGTTTAAGTGTCACCGTTAATGTTGATAGAATTGATGATAATGGTTTTATTAATCTCTCCATTAGTCCAAAAGTTTCGTCTATTGGCAGACAACAAAACTTTGATAGTGGTGATGCTAATAACCAAATTACTCTTTTAAGTGTGAGAGAAATTAGTTCTGGCACAATTCGCTTACGAGACGGTCAAACTTTGATTCTTTCAGGAGTTATCCAAGAAACAGATCGTACAACTATTTCTAAAGTTCCTATTTTGGGAGATATTCCCCTTTTAGGTGCTTTATTTAGAAGTACCAATCGAGAAGCCGTACGCAATGAAGTGATTGTTTTACTAACACCACAAATTGTTGATGATTCCGATGGTATGGGTTGGGGTTACAATTATACACCGGGTAAAGCCGCAGGGGAAGTATTACGCAATCAGGGTTTTCAAGTACCCGGAATTCCTCAATAGTTAGGGATTAGGGGTTAGGAGTTAGGGATTAGGGCAGTAAAAAATGCTACTGATTTCCTTCCACCAGACTCCTGTTTCAACTATTAATTTACTTAACCAGAATGCTGATTGCTAATTTGAGAAACATATCATCTACATAAGAACCAGTCTTAGCAGAGGTTGAATAATGTGTAATGATATTTGGATTGTCTTGAAAATTATGTTCGTCGATAATTTTTTCTAGTTTTTTGTCAGAAATCAAATCTACTTTATTAAAAGCAATAATAATCAATCCTTTGGGGTTAATTTTAGAGAATAATTTTACATGATTTTCAAGATGTTCAATAGTTTCTAAGCGAGTTACATCACCAACTAAAATACCTCCCGCAGAACCTTGTAAATAAGTAGGAGCAATTCCTTTAAACTGAGTTTGTCCTTCTAAATCCCAAATCAATAAATCTACTTTTTTTTCTTTGTCTAAATTTTCATCTATTGTTACAGTTTTACGAGATAATTTCATCCCTACAGTGGTTAAATATTTATCGCTAAATTGCCTATCTACAAAGCGACGAATTAAGCTAGTTTTTCCTACGGCAAAATCACCAACAAGACAAATTTTTTTCGCTATTACTGACATTTTTTTATACTTACAATTACAAAATACTTATTATTTAAAAGTTTCAAATCGAACACATCTGCTTAACTCTAGTGGTTGCTCTTTCGTAACTCCGGGAGGAAATTCTGTACTTGCATAAATTACCAATCTTGACTGAGGGATTCCAACTTTAACTAAAGTGTCCTTAATAGTCATAGCACGTTTTTGAGCTATTTCTTTTCTTTCTGATAAAGTTCCTAATGTATCACTATGGCCAATGATTCTAACATTTAATTGTGGATTGTCTAGTAAAAAATCTTTAACCTGATTAATTTTACTTTTTGTGTCTGATAATTTATTATCATTTAAGTCAAAATATACTCTGACTGGTATTTGAGGAATTTTAGTTTGTAAAGTATTAATTACAGAACTAACTCCGGGTATTTGTTCAAAGGAAAAACTAATTTTTTCGGACTCAGCTTGATCTGGTGCAATTCCTGTAATTGTTACATTTTTATTTTCATAATTTGTAATAATATCTACACCATTTTGTTGATTTAAAATTTGTGTAACTCTTTCTACTTCTTGCGCTGCTAATACTGGATCTGGAGGAATATTTATAGCAATAATTTGATTATTAATGCTTAATTCTGGTTTGAGAATATTACTAATTGTTTCTGCCTTATTCCTTAAATATTGATTGGGGACTTTACCATTTAAAGTTAAAGTATTTTTTCTAAATATTGGCTTAATTCTATATATAGATAATTCTGGAGTTGCATCTAAGGCATTAGCAATTGTGCTTTCAATTTTGTTTGCTTTTAATTGTTGATACTTAAATATACCTAAAGGTACAAAAACCAAGCTCAATATTACACATATTGCAATTACTAAAGAACTAGGAAAGCCAGATTTATCTTCTTTTTTTTCTGTTTCTATTAAATTAGCTAATAAAAATTCAATAGATTGAGGTATCGGTGCAGGATCGCCATCAAAATCTCGTATAATTTGACCATAGTGAAGTATGATATTACTAAGAGTATCTCGTATTTTTGAAATAAATTGTTGTGACGGTTCTCCTTTAATTATTAAAGCTAAATAACAATAACCTGCTGCTTCTAAAATTATTTTTGATTCACCATATTCTATTTCCGCAAGTTCGCTAAAATCTCCAGATTCAGAAATACAATCATTAGCAAAACTTCTGATTGCAGTTAACATTCCTGCTAACATATTTGAATCTAATTGATGTTCTGATGATGTTTGGACTTCTTTAATTACTAAACCTGAAGTTTTATGGATTAAAAATACTGCTTGTACTGTAAACTTAATTGATTCTTTAAATATTAATTCTGCTTCAGAAACCCCTTCAATTTTTGCTTTTATTTTGCGTTTTACTCCGGCAATACTTAAACTATTTTCTACTCTATTATTAATATCTTTAATTACTTCTCCTAAATATTTAGCAATGGTATTACCAATAACTGGATATAAGGCATCAATCATGGCATCTTTTTCTAGCAAAATTTGTTTTTTGATAGCTGGACTAATTTGCGGAGCAAGTATATTAGATATAGCTTCTGCATCAATTTGAATTTGTTCTTGAATTGCTAAGGCTATTTCTGGCCCAATTGCTTTTCCTATTACTCTGGGATTTTTATTAATTTCAGCTTGTATGGCTGGAGCAATAACATCAGCTAAAGCTAAACTAATTTCGTTAAGATTTTGTTCTGCCTTTAAGGTAACTATTTTGTCAATAATTGGTACTAATGCTTGTATTAAAGAGTCTCTAGAATCTTGAACTTTAATCCTTAACAATTCACTAATTAAAGGCATTATAATAGTAATTTGTTGTAAATGCTCTTCTACTTTAGTTTCAAGATATTTAATTTTGTATTTTATTTCATCATTCGATATTTCTGGTAAATTACTTGTGAATTGCTTTCGATTTTCTTCGGATAAATTATTATCTGTTTCTGTAGAGGAATTAAAGTTAATATTATTTTCAATAGATTCTGAGGAGGATTCTGGTATATTATTAGATAATTCTATTTCTGAATCATTATCTGTTTTTGTAGAGGAATTAAAGTTAATATTATTCTCAATAGATTCTGAGGAGGATTCTGGTATATTATTAGATAATTCTATTTCTGAAT
>CAYPSO010000096.1:11904-17361 GCA_964413275.1 uncultured bacterium
TCAATAGATTCTGAGGAGGATTCTGGTATATTATTAGATAATTCTATTTCTGAATTATTATCTGTTTTTGTAGAGGAATTAAAGGGAATATTATTCTGATGATTGATTTTCTCTTTTATTTCCAAGAGTAATTTTATCATTAATTCAAAATCAATATCGGATTTTGTGTGTTTTTGAGAATGTTCAGATTTCATAAATAAAATATTTTTTGAATCTATTTATAATAAAACTTGATTATCAAGATAAATACTAGGCAAACGAAAACTAAAAATGTTTTTATCTTTTATTTTGAGTTAGCTAGTTTTTAAAACATAGCTTATGATAACTTTAATTATCATAAAGTATGACATGATTTAATAAAAATATAGTAATTTCATAGCAGAGAATATTCAATCTAAAATTAAAGATAAATGATTAACTCAAAACATAGTAAAATAACAAAACAATGTTATTTAAAATTCTAAGACATAATAAGCTATTTTTGAACTAGACAGAACTAAAAAGCTAATTTATAGATGTTTTTGGAGCAAATTAGTAATTTTTATCTGAAATTTCTGTTTGAAAAACTAGCAACCACAAATTTAGAGACAAGAATTTTTTAATAATTTTTTAAGGTGATCCCCTCTTTCTGATAGACTGTCAAATGATATTAGAGAAACTAATTAAAAGCAGTTTGGAGGCAAAAAAGCGTGGATAACACTTTAGGATTGGAAATTATTGAAGTAGTAGAACAAGCGGCGATCGCATCTGCTAAATGGATGGGTAAAGGTGAAAAGGATACCGCCGATCACGTGGCAGTAGAAGCAATGCGTGAGCGCATGAACAAAATCTACATGAGAGGACGCATTGTCATCGGAGAAGGAGAAAGAGACGATGCACCCATGCTTTATATCGGTGAAGAAGTCGGTATCTGTACCCGCGAAGATGCTAAAAGTTATTGTAACCCAGACGAATTAGTTGAAATCGACATTGCAGTTGACCCTTGTGAAGGTACTAACTTAGTAGCTTACGGTCAAAATGGTTCAATGGCTGTATTAGCAATTTCTGAAAAAGGTGGTCTATTTGCAGCACCTGACTTTTATATGAAAAAATTAGCTGCACCTCCAGCCGCTAAAGGTCATGTTGACATCAACAAATCAGCCACAGAAAACTTAAAAATTTTATCAGATTGTCTAGGACGTGCTATTGAAGAATTAGTCGTTGTTGTCATGGATCGCTCTCGTCATAAAGATTTAATCCAAGAAATTCGCAATGCTGGCGCTAGAGTTCGTTTGATTACTGATGGTGACGTATCTGCCGCTATTTCCTGTGCTTTCTCTGGTACTAATATTCATGCTCTGATGGGTATTGGTGCAGCACCAGAAGGTGTTATTTCCGCCGCAGCTATGCGTTGTTTAGATGGACATTTCCAAGGACAATTAATTTACGATCCAGCAATAGTACAAACTGGTTTAATTGGTGAAAGTAGAGAGAGTAATCTCGCACGTTTAAGCTCTATGGGTATTAACGATCCTGATAAAGTTTATAATGCTGATGAGTTAGCTTGTGGTCAAACCGTACTGTTTGCGGCTTGTGGTATTACCCCCGGTACTTTAATGAATGGTGTCCGCTTTTTCCATGGCGGTGCCAGAACTCAAAGTTTAGTAATTTCTTCTCAATCTAGCACTGCTCGTTTTGTTGACACAGTACATTTATTTGAAAAACCCAAAGTTATTCAATTGAGATAAGCATATTTATTGATAACAGGGGCGGGGTGGGCAATATCATCTCCCCTTGTTGAATAGCATTAGGTAAAATGTGAAAGTGTGGAAAGATGGGGATATATAGAAGTAAAAATCTATTTTTCAATTAAAGTTATCTGAATTTAATAGATTTCGTAATAAAAGTTTAAAAAGTTTAAAGATTGTTTTCAAAGTATTTATTATTAACCCTAATTAAGGCTACATTACATAAACTGAAGTCTTAGTTTATATATATTTTTTTTGACAAGTATATATGCTTGCTTGTCATCACTTAACAAAACCTTGGGAGAAAACAGAACAAAATGAATATTGTGGTTGTTGGTCTATCTCATAAAACAGCACCTGTCGGGATTAGAGAAAAATTAAGCATCCCAGAACCAAAAATAGAAGCTGCCATTACTCAGTTAAAAAGCTATCCTCACATTGAGGAAGTTGCAATTATCAGCACCTGTAACCGTTTAGAAATATATGCTGTAGCCAAAGAAACTGAAACAGGAGTGCAAGCAATTGTTCAATTTTTGGCTGAATACGGACATATTCTTCTTCATGAGTTGAGACGTTATTTATTTATTTTGCTACGAGAAGATGCATTGCGTCACCTGATGCGGGTAGCAGCCGGTTTAGAAAGCTTAGTATTAGGTGAAGGACAAATCTTAGCTCAAGTCAAAACTACCCACAAATTAGCCCAAAAATATAAAGGTTTAGGTAGATTATTAGACCGTTTATTTAAACAAGCTATGACGGCTGGTAAACGAGTGCGCACAGAAACAAATATTGGTACAGGTGCAGTTTCGATAAGCTCGGCTGCGGTGGAATTAGCAGATACAAAAATAGATAATATTGCCAATTATCGCATCAGTATTATTGGCGCCGGCAAAATGTCCCGTTTACTGGTGCAACATTTAGCTGCCAAAGGATGCGAGAATATTAAAATTGTTAATCGCTCCCATACTAGAGCGCAAGAATTAGCAGATAAATTTCCTGAAGCAAAATTACAGATTCATCTTTTACCAGATATGATGGATGTGGTTGCAAGTTCAGATTTAGTTTTCACTAGCACGGGAGCAACCGAGCCTATTTTAGATAAAAATAAATTAGAAGTTGTTTTAACTTTAGAGCAGAAGTTAATCTTAATTGATATTTCTGTACCTTTGAATGTGGCTACAGATGTTTCAGCTATGCCTAATGTAGCTTCCTATAATGTAGATGATCTTAAAGCAGTAGTCGCTCAAAATCATGCTACTCGTCGGCAAATGGCGGCTGAAGCAGAAGCTTTATTAGAAGAAGAAGTCGAGGCTTATATTCTCTGGTGGCGCTCTTTAGAAACCGTACCAACTATTAGTTGTCTGCGTACAAAAATAGAAGATATTAGAGAACAAGAATTAGAAAAAGCTTTATCCCGTTTAGGAACAGAATTTGCGGAAAAACACCAAGAAGTAATCGAGGCGTTAACTAGGGGAATAGTTAATAAAATTCTCCATGAACCAATGGTACAATTAAGGGCGCAACAAGATATTGAAGCTCGTCGTCGTTGTTTACAATCTTTACAAATGCTATTTGATTTAGAAATAGAAGAACAGTATGGTTAATATAGTTCCTAGTTAGTGGACTGCTTCGCATTTGCTTACGCAAACGTAGTTCATAGTTATTAGATAATTCTGCGAACCATGAATAATTTTTATCTTAAGATAAGTTTTTTGTAGGGTGGGTAATTCTTTAATTAAGCTTATCTTGTTCATCCTCTTGTTATCATAGGAATTGCCCACCAAGCTAATGGTGGGCAAGACTTATTTTAATTCTATTTTTTTGTTGTAATAGTTAAACCTGTCTTGCCCACCCTACAAAAATTAATAATTGTTTCTAATGTCTGAACAATTTTGGTTTAAATTATTTCGTTTTAGTTTAATTTTATTAGTTTTGTGGTTAAGTTTTAGTTTAGCTACAAAATTAATAGTTGAAGGAATTTGGTTTCAAGAAGTTAATTACTTTAATACTTTTTTATTACGTCTGAAAACTAGGTTTGGTTTAGGAACTATAACTACTATATTTTCCTTAATATTTTTACTCTTGAATCTCAATTTTGCTAATAAAAATAAATGGAAAACTATTCCTGAGAGAAAAACAAATAATCATAAAAAATCTGACAATATTTATCCTCAAACTCCTGTTCTTTATTTTCCCATTTTAATAACAATAGTTTTAGGATTTTCTTTTTTAATTGGTTTAATGTTACTTTATTATGGCGAAGTAGCTCAACAAATAATCAAACCTGATTTTACTCTTCCCAATATTACACCTGCTTTACCTTCTGCTTTTAAAGTTATTAATTCTTTTGTTGAAATTGGTACTGAAATTGGAAAAAATATTTTTAGTTTGACTATTTTAATTATAGTTATAATATTTCTTGTTAGTAAAACCCAAATAGTAACTAAAATTATTGCTACAGTTTTAAGTATTCTATTTGGTTTTATTTTATCAGGTAATTGGACAAGGTTTTTAGCCTATTTATCCCCTACAGAATTTAATCAAACAGATCCAGTTTTTGCTAAAGATATTAGCTTTTATGTTTTTACTTTACCTCTTTGGCAATTATTCGATTTTTGGTTAGGAGGAGTATTTTTATATGCCCTAGTATCCTGTTGCTTAATTTATTTACTTTCAGCTAATAGTCTTTCAGAAGGTAAATTTCCGGGATTTTCTACTCCTCAGTTGCGGCATTTGTATATTCTGAGTGGTTTTTTTCTTTTAGTGCTTTCCCTACGTCACTGGCTCAGACGTTATGAACTACTAAACTCAGCTAGAGGAGTTACCTACGGAGCAAGTTTTACAGATATTAATATCGAATTACCCATACAAACTAATTTAACATTTATTGCTTTAATAATTGGAATTTGGTTAATCGTTAAAGCAATATTTCATGGTAAAAATAGATTTAGATTATTTATTAGTAAAAATACTTCTGTTCAAAAAACAACGCCCTTTGTAGTTATTATTATTTTGATATATTTAATCTTAATATCTTTAGGATTTGTTTTAGGATTAATTGTACAGCATTTGGAGGTTCAACCCAATGAATTTGCAAAGGAAACACCTTATATTAAAAGAAGTATTGCTTACACTAGACAAGCATTTGGTCTTAATAACATTGATGCCGAAACTTTCGATCCAGAAGGAGGATTAACTGCGGCTGCTTTGAGAAAAAATCATCTCACAATTGATAATATCCGTCTTTGGGATACTCGTCCGATTTTACAAACAAATCGTCAATTACAGCAAATTAGATTATATTATAAATTCCTTGATGCTGATATAGATCGCTATAATCTTACACTCCAAAAAGATAACCAAGCTCCTCTCACAGAAAAGCAACAGGTAATTATAGCAGCTAGAGAATTAGATTATACTGCTGTGCCTGAAGAAGCTAAAACTTGGGTAAATGAACATTTAGTTTATACTCATGGTTATGGTTTTACAATTTCTCCCGTTAATCAAGTAGGTGAAGCGGGATTACCCGATTATTATGTTAAAGATATTGGCACAGGAAATACTGAAGATCAAGAAGGTAGTTTAAACACTTCTAGTAAATTAATTCGAGATACTATTCCCATTGATAAACCTCGTATTTATTATGGAGAATTAACTGATACTTATGTCTTAACCGGGACAACTTCTGAAGAATTTGATTTTCCTAGTGGTGAAGATAATGTTTATAATA
>CAYPSO010000097.1:0-13685 GCA_964413275.1 uncultured bacterium
TCCCTATTCCCTATTCCCTCTCTCAACCATGTAATTAATTGTATGTACCTACTTACTACGGCTGTTATCTTAATTCAAATAAGAGTATGCGCATTTTTTACAAAAACTTAACTAATTCTTGCAATTTATCCCAAGCTTTACCACTACTGAGAATTTCCTTAGCTTTAGTAATACCTTCAAGATGATTACCAATGGGTACAACTTCGCCAACCTGTAAAGCTAAACTAGCATTTAAAGCTACTGCTTCTGTTTGTGCTTTTGTACCTTTTCCTTGTAAAACTTTCTGCAAAATTGCAGCATTTTCTTCAACATTGCCACCTTTTAATTCACTAAGAGGTGCTTTAGTTAAACCTAATTCTTCAGGATTAATCTCAGATAAACTAACTTGATTTCTATCTAAAATAGCTAAATCTGTATTATCTCCTAAACCAGCTTCGTCTAATTTTTCCCTACCATAAACCACAATTGCTTTAGGTAAACCTAATTCCTGTAAAGCTTGGGCAATGGTTGGCACAAATTCTGGTTTATAAACACCAATAACTTGACCTGTAGGATGTAAAGGGTTAACTAATGGGCCTAATAAATTAAATACGGTTCTAACTTTCAGAGTTTTTCTTAAACCTACCACACTTTTTAGGGCAGGATGCCAGCCCGGAGCAAACAAAAATGTTACACCCACTTCATGTAATGCTGCTTCTACTTTCTCAATAGGTGCGGATAATTTAATTCCTAAATACTCTAAAACATCCGCCGAGCCGACTTTACTGGATGCCGAGCGATTACCGTGTTTGGCTACTTTAACTCCTGCTGCTGCGGCCACAAATGCTACGGCAGTGGAGATATTAAAGGTGGAAGCACCATCTCCCCCTGTACCACAGGTATCAATTACGGCGGTAGTGTGGGTTATGGTTTCCTGTTGTAGAGATTGTTTTTGTAATACTTTTGCCATGCCAGATAATTCGGTGGAGGAAACTCCTTTTGCCTGAATTGCGGCTAAAATTGCCCCTGATAATACTTCTGGTATTTCTTCATTGAGCCATCCTTGCATTAATTCTGAGGCTTGGGTTTGAGAAAGAGATTGTTTTTCTAATAGTTGTTGTAATAATTCTGACCAATTATTGCTAGTTATCATAATTTTGATTTTATCTAATATCAATTTATAGTAATATTATTTGGGTTATAAGTATAATATTTTTTGATTAACCGCAGAGGAAAGAGAGAGCAGGGAGAGGAAGGAGAGGAAATTTTACCAATCATTTATGAAAGTTACTTTAAAAGTATATGATGTGGTTTAATTAAAGTAAACTCTAAAAATAGTTACTTTGAAGATGAGCAGATTAAAGGAATTACAAGAACAAGCTGGTGCGATTTTTGATAATGATTTTAGTACCCCTATTAGTTTTGGTAATGATACAGAAATTTTAGAAACTGCTTATAATAACGTAGTATTGGTTGATTTAAGTCATTGGGGTTTAATTAAATTAAAGGGTGAGGATAGATTAAGTTATCTCCATAATCAAAGTACCAACAACCTTAATGTTTTAAAACCCGGTCAAAGTTGCGATACTGTTTTAGTTAATTCGACGGGAAGAACTTTAGATTTAGCAACTGTTTATGTTAGAGAAGATGATATTTTATTGTTGGTTTCTCCTCAACGTAGTGCCTATTTAATGGAATGGTTAGATCGCTTTATTTTTCCCTTTGATAAGGTACAGTTAGAAGATGTTTCTGATAGTTATGCTATTTTTAGTTTAATTGGTGATGAAAGTAATAATATTTTAAAAAAATTAAATTTTGAATCTATCATTAATCAATCAGAAAATATCCATGAAACTTTTAATTTTGAGGATATAGATTTACTTATTAGCGTTGGTAATGGTTTGAAAATATCAGGATATAATTTCATTTTACCTGTTGACAAAGGTGCAGATTTATGGGACAAAATTACTCAACTAGGTGTTAAACCAATTGGTTATCAAGCTTGGGAAAAATTACGAATTTTACAGGGAAGACCTGCGGTTAATCAAGAATTAACTGAAGATTATAATCCTTTAGAAGCTGGTTTATGGGATTGTATTTCCTTTAATAAGGGCTGTTATATTGGTCAGGAAACTATTGCTAGATTAAATACTTATCAAGGAGTTAAACAAAGACTTTGGGGAGTTAAATTAACTCAAGAAGTAAATGCAGGAGAAATTGTTGCTTTAGAAGGTAAAAAAATAGGAATTTTAACCAGTTATACTAATACAGAAACAGGTCATTTTGGTTTAGCTTATATTAAAACAAAAGCAGGAGGAGAAGGTTTAAAAGTTGAGGTGGGAAATGCAACAGGAGAATTAGTTGCTGTGCCTTTTATTAAACATGAATATTATCAATAAAATTAGAACTTCTTTAGTATATATAGTGTTTTGCGATCGCCACAAATATTTCTTAAATTAATTTTGAACTAAACGACCATCTTCGAGATAAATAATGCGATCGGCAATATCTAAAATACGATTATCGTGGGTAACTAAAAGAATCGTACAACCTCTTTCTTTTGCCAGTTGCTCCATTAATTCCACTACATCCCGTCCAGATTTTTTATCTAGCGCAGCAGTCGGCTCATCTGCCAAAACTATTTTAGGATTACTGGCGAGGGCACGGGCGATGGCAACTCTTTGTTTTTGTCCTCCCGATAGGCTTTCAGGATAGTAATTGACTCTATTTGCTAAGCCAACTTTTTCTAATATAGCCATCGCTTCGGCATCTAAATCTCGATCCAACATTTGTTGATGTAATTCTAAAGACATACGCACATTTTCTTTTGCTGTTAAAAAGGTCATTAAATTATGCGCTTGAAAAATATAACCAATCTGACGGCGGAGTTTAGTTAATTGTCCTTTACTTGCATTAAAAATTTCTTGTTTTAATATTTTTAAACTTCCTTCCTGTGCCGAACGCAAGCCACCCATTAAAGTTAAAAGAGTAGTTTTTCCAGAACCAGAAGGTCCTGTCATAATTACAATTTCTCCTGTTTTAATCTCTAAATTAATATCGAATAAGACTTGTTTCCGTAGTTGCCCTTCACCAAAATAATGGTTGAGATTGCAGATACGAATAATCGCATCATCAGAAAAAAATTGGTTGGATTTAGAAAAATTGAGTGTTTGCATAATATTTATTTAGTGCTTTCCCCTTTTATTTTTTTAAAAAACATCTGCTGGATCTGCTGATCGCAGTTTTTTCATGGCGATCGCACCGGAAACGCTGCACATGATTATAGTTAAAATTAAAACTGAAATTGCTGTTTCTAACTTCATGACAATGGGTAGTAAGGTAGCAGCATAGGCAACTTGGTAGATTCCATAGGAAAGAAGCAATCCGGGTAAATAACCCAATAAAGCTAGAATTAAAGCCTCTTGTAACAACATTCCCAATAAGTAGCCATCGCTATAGCCCATTGCTTTGAGGGTGGCGTATTGAGGCAGATGTTGGGAAACATCGGAGTACAGAATTTGGTAAACAATGACGATACCGACAATAAAACCGACAATGACACCCAGTCCAAAAATAAAACCAATTCCTGTACCGTTTGCCCAATATTGTTTTTCAATGTCAGCAAATTCTTCGGGTGTTAAAACTTTGACATCGTTGGGTAACATTCCCACTAACTGCGATCGCACCTGTTGGGGATCGACTTCAGGTTTTAAATTAACTAATCCAACTTCGATGCGAGTGCTTTGACGCTGGGGAAAAATTTGCAAAAAGGTGGAGTAGCTAGTAATAATATTGCCATCGGCAGCAAAGGACGAACCGTTAGTAAATAATCCCTTAACTGCGATCGCTTTTCCGTTAATTTCAGTTTCGACACTACCTTTTTGTTCCATCCAATCGGAGATTGCACCATATTCGGGACGACTAGCACGATCGAATAGCACCTGATTGAGTTGTTTTAAGTTATCTTGGTTTTGGTTAACTTCAGGGAATTTAAACGCAGTGGTAACAGGATCGATTCCCCATACTAAAATTGCCCTTTCTTGTCGTGTTTCTGGATTGCGCCATTGTCCAGTAGAAATATATACAGGACTAACTGATTTCACCCCTTGATGTCCTAATGTCTGATATAGTCGATCTCTAGAAAAATCTTTGACCGAAAATAGGGTTTGAAACTTAGGATTAATTAAAACTAAATCCGCCTGTAAACTTAAATGTGGTTTGATTGCTGCATCGTACAGTGCATTTTCAAATCCCATCTGCACGAACATTAAAATATCGGCAAAAGCAATTCCTGCGATCGCAACTACTAGACGAGTCTTTTCTTTCATGACCTGTCGTAATGCTAAAGGGGTTTTGCGAAATAGTTTAGAGAACATAGTGTAATCTCCCAAGTTTATAAATCAAACATTCGTTATAAATAAATGACAAAAAAAGTACGATTGTTTATTCTTCTTTAGGGCGCAAGCCTTGCTCCCCTACCTGAGTGTTAATTGCCGTTTGCACCTGTAAATTAGTCAAACCAGCAACCCGCTTACTATCTTCTGGATTGAGACGAATTTTGACCTCAACCACACGGCCATCGAGATTTTCTCCAGGCTGGTTGCTAAATACATTTTGTCTGCTAACTTGTAAACCAACCTGATAAACTGTCCCTCTGACTATCCCTTCAAAAGCTTGACCCGTAATTTCTGCTGAGTGTCCCAATCTGACTTTACTAATATCGCTTTGGTAAACTTCCGCTATGGCTATCATGGAGTCTGTTTGTGCCAATTCAACGATACCATCTTCACCAATTTTTTCTCCCTCACGGGTCTCAATTTTGAGAATTTGACTATCTATTGGTGCGCGGATGTAAGCCTGTGCTAAGTCAGTTTTGGCTTGGTTTAAAGCAGTAATTGAGCTATCTACTTCGGTTTGTGCTGCTGTTACATCCACTGGGCGAACTTCAGAGATTCGATCTAAATTTGCTCTAGCTTCTGCTAATTGTGCTTGTAGAGTATTATTAGTGAGATTTTTGCTTGCTTGTGCTTCATTTAATTGTTCTTGTGCGGTTTCTAAAGCTAGGAGTTTACTATCTAAAGTCGAAGTTGAAATCGCTCCATCCTGGTGTAGTTGTTGGTAACGGTTATATTCACTACGAGCATTATTTACCTGTGCCTGTAAACGTGCGATCGCAGCAGCTTGAGTTGTAAGTTCCCCGCTTAATTCAGCTTCTAAACGCAAAATCTGTGACTCTTGAGCTTTAATTTCCCCTGATTTAGCACCAGCTTTAATTTGAGCGAGTTTTGCTTCAGAAACTTTTACTTGTTCTTGAGCTTGTTGCACCGCATCTTGTAAAGGATATTTTGAATTGAGAATGGCAATAATTTGCCCTGCTTTAACGCGATCACCTTCTTGGACTAATAATTCAGCAATGCGATCGCCATCCAACGCCAAAGGAGCAGATAATTTAATCACTTCTGCCTCTGGTTCGAGTCTTCCTAATGCGGTTACTTTTGGGACAACTGGTTGAGTTAGCACAGATTCAGATGTCGGCGTTTGATTTACTGGTTGGTTTTGAGAAATGCCATAGATCGCAATTCCCCCGGTAATGGCAGTAGCAACAACTATTGAACTAATCAACCATTTATTTTTAGGTTTAACAAATAATTTGAAAGTCATATTTCATCCTCTTTAATAGAAGTAAAATTTTTCCCAAGTTTTTCTACAACAACATAAATTATTGGTACTAATAACCAAGTCACTTCCCAAAGTGAGCGATCGAACAAAGCTACTAAAATTGTTATTAAGGCAACTGATGGTTCGATTAAGGCTTGAATTTTATTTTCGATAATAGTTTTAGTTTCTAAACTCGGTTCGACAAGACGATATTTATTTGTTGCATATGTCCAACTTAAAAACGAAAATAAACCGATGGCAAAAATATTTAAACTATATTCAATCTGAACTAATAAATTTTCTGGAAAATAAATAATCAGAGCATTAGAATAAGGAATAATAAATAGGCACATTAAATAGAAAATATAAAGCCAAAGATGTATATTATCGGTTTTTTTGTAATAGCTAAATTGCCGTGAATTATCAAACCAATAAAATGCTATTAAAATGAACGTACTGACATATAAACCAAGGGGTTTTAATTGCGTCATCAAGAAACTATTAATTTCCCAATCGCTCATCGATAAAGCCGTATCAGGAAGATCGAAACCTAGTATTGTTAGTGCCATCGCCAAAGCAAAAATACTATCAGATAATCTGATTAAATTATCGATCTTATCGTTTAAATTTTTATCATTCATTGTATTCATTATTTCTCTAAATAAGCAGTAAGCATTTTTCCTAATAATTGGCATTGTTCGGGAATAGAAAGAAATTCATTTCTCCATAATTTTTCAAGAATTACACCATCAATAAAAGCATAAATAAACACGGCTAAGGCTCTATCTTCAACACCTAATAAATCATAAATTGCTTGGGCATATTTTTCGTTAGCTCTCATAAATGCACCACTTTTTTGAAATTCTTTAGCGTCTTGATGTTGATAAAAATTGACTAAAATATATGTCCAGTTGATAAAATAATCTTCATTTTTAACTAAATATTCTCCGATTCCTTCTGCTTTTTCTTGTAGTGTTTGTCTTCCATCTAATTCTTTTAATGCTCGATCAATATCGTTTTGAGAAATTACTTCTACTAACTGCTCGAACAAAGCTTGTTTGCTCGGAAAATAATGGTATAACGTCCCCGTAGAAACCCCTAATTCTTTAGCTATTTGACGCATCGTAACCAAACCATAACCTTTATCTGCAAAGAGGTCGAAACATTTATTGAGTAATTCTTCTCGATAGCTATCATGGTCAACAATCTTGGGCATTTTTATTTATATCGAACGGTTGTTATTAATTATAGCGATTGGTTAAATATTTTGTCAAGATAGCTGCTTGAGTGCGATCGCTAATTCCAAAATTAAATAAAAATTCAAGTTGTTGAAATTATTTAATGCGATCGCTACAATTATTATTTGCTAAATAAAACTTAAATTTTGATAAATTATTAATGAAGTTAATTGTTATATCTCACCCTAATAGTGATTTATATTATGAAGTAGAAACTATTTTAGGATTATTTAACTATGGTTTGTCCTATTTTCACTTAAGAAAACCAAATTTTTCTGAATTAGAATATGAAAAATTACTTAATAAAATTCCCGAACAACATAGAAATAAAATAATTATCCATAATTATCATAATTTGGCAATTAAATATCATTTAAAAGGTATTCATTATTCTTCCTATACTCAAGTTAGTGATATTAATCAAAATATGCAAAAAAGTAAATCCTGTCATTCCTTAGCAGAAATTACAAAAATTAGTAATTTATATGATTATGTATTTCTAAGTCCTATCTATGATAGTATTTCTAAACTTGGCTATCAAGCTAACTTTAATAAGCAGGATTTAAGGAAGTTTTTAATTAATAGAAATAAATTACCAGAAGTAATTGCCTTGGGAGGAATAGAATTAGATAAACTTGAAGAAGTTAAATATTTAGGATTTGCCGGTATAGCAATTTTAGGTACAATTTGGCAAGAAAAAACGATAGAACAAAGATTGGACAAATTTATTAATATAAAAAAATATATCTCTTTCCCTTACTAATTAATCATAAAATCTAACTAAAACGACTCACTTATATCAGTATCAGCAACAATAAAAACATTACTTTGAATATCTGTAACCACAGATAAACCTAATTCATCTCTAACTGCATTGAGAGGGGCAATACCACAATCTCTTCCCCGTTGAATATTAAGGGAAGCTAAATCAAAACCTCCCGCTCCCGGAGTGCCAAACAAGAAATTACGCACATCATCAATAATAAAATTATCAATTTCTTGGGCTTTTTGAGATGCCAAGCCTTGTAACAAGGAATCAATTCCATTAGAGGGTATGAATCGAAGTTAATCCAATTTGTTCGTTAACCCTTATATCCCCTGCCATAAAAAAAGTATTATCAGACCTAAAAGGTAATAAAATTTCTCCGTTTTCGCCAATAGTAGTTAATAATTTACCTGTGTCATCATCAGTACGCTCAGTAGAATTTATAATAGATTCACTTTGATCTGCTATTGCATTACTAATTTCTCGCGCACTAGGAAGAATACTATTAAATCCTCCTCTAGGTTCATAAATTCCATCTGCATAAACAGGAGTAGTTAAACGCAATATTTGAGTATAAGTTGCTCCCCACTCAGGATTTTTTAAATTATTATTCTCTCCATCAATGCTACGAAAAGTATTTTTTAAAGGCAGATTACACCATTTCAAATTATGGCTATTTTCTAAAATATTAACTTTGCTTTTTTTAAAGCTTAATATATTTTGATAAGCTCAATATTACTTAATATATTATCAATCTCAAAATTTTTATTAGTCTCTAAACTTTTTGAGATTAACTGACTATTTATAACAAACAAGTCTAAATTTATAGTTGACTTCATAGGACACTTCCCTTAATTAACAAGAAATTTATAGAAAATAAGGTAAAATTAGATATGTATAAATAATTGCACTAAATTAAATATAATAACTACTATTTAATTTCCTGTTTTTTAAAAAAGTTTAAAAAACTGTTCTTAAAAGATAAATCTGCATACCATTGATAGCTAAGTGAACCAAAAATAAAAGCAATCATAAACAAAACTGGATTCCAAATACCTAATACAAAAGCAGTAATTCCCGGGCCTGGACAATACCCACCAATACCCCAACCGATACCAAAAATAGCAGCACCTAAAACCAAGGGAAAATCAATATCTTTTCTAGTAGGTAAATAAAACTTTGAGCTAAAAATTGGCTGGGGTAAACGAAGTACAAATCGAAAAGTAATTATTGTAACTGTAACAGCCCCAGTTAAAACAAATAATAGTGTTGGATCCCAATTTCCTGTAATATCCAAAAAGCCTAAAACGCGATCGCGATCTATCATTTGGGAAATACTTAAACCCAAACCAAATAAAATTCCCGATCCAAGAGCAATTAAATTTTGTTTCATTTTCTATTTTATGATTAGAAGTTTAAATTAGTAAATAAGCACATGGCGAGTAATAAATACGGTTATGATTGCAGTGATGAGAAATGTAATCACGGCAACCAAAGAACGAAACGATAATCTACCTAAGCCACACACTCCATGTCCACTGGTACAGCCGTTACCCATGCGTGTACCAAAACCCACTAATAAACCACCAATAATCATGGCCAGTGGTGCAAAGGAAGATGTCGGTGTTGGCTCAGAGGTAAGTATATATTCATAAAGAAAACCACCTGCTAACATACCAACAATAAAAAACCAACGCCAAGCTTCTTCTTGGGTAGATTTGAGTGCACCGTTGACGATGCCACTGATACCGGCAATTCGACCATCAAAAGCAAGTAGAATAGTTGAGCTTATACCAATTAGTATTCCACCAAATAAAGCTGTAATCCAATTAAAATCTGTCATTCAAATTTGTTTACTTGATTAAATTAAAAAACTATATAACTATATACTACTACTTTTTTTACAGAACTGCTAGTAATTTTCATAATTCAAGTAGCTAATAGCTTAAAAGTTAAAAAAAGTACCACTTAAAGTAGGGTGGGCAAAACCGACAGATCGAGTTTACCCGAAATTCTCAAAGCATATTTTGCCCACCAAAAAATAATATATAAACTGGTATATTATTTGTTTGCTAATCCCTAGGAATAGTCACAAGTTATTCTCAACTTATTTGTGAATTAATTATATTAATATTTACATATCTATTTGAACTATATTCTGTAACGATTTGTCTCAAATCTTCTATTTTTTGATTATCGACTATCAAAATATTAGTTGATTGTTGCTTATTTCCATAGGCTTTAATATTCTCTATTTCTAAAGCAAAAAAACCCGGATCGAATTTAAGATTTAACTGTCCATCATATTCAAACTTACTTAACATTAATTGTAAGGAATAAACTTTACTAGCATCAAATTCTCCAGCATCATTAACTGTTTTAGCCCTAAAAACTGGAATAAGATCGTTAAAAGGAATACGAATATTTAGAGGAAAATCATATACAGTATCAAAACTGTAGCAATAACCAATACCATCCCATTTACCTTCACAACGGGTAATAAATTTATAACGTTTACCATCACCTTTAACCCTTAATTGAATACCTTGATATTCAGATAAATCTAAAGTAGGATTAAAATTTTTTGTACGCACAGAAGCAAAACCACCATTGTTAGCAGTGGAAACATTACCAGAAAATACTGCAACATCATTATACAAGCGAATATTACTCTGGCTTACTCCACCCATAACCACATCATCTAAAGCACCCCAAACCTCTTTAATTTCTATGGTAGGATTAGTAAAATCAAATAACATTTTTTCAGTTGTCTGTTTTATATTTATGGGTAAAGATTGTAAAAAACTATTTAGTTCGGAAATATTATTAGGGTTATAAATTACAGTTTCTACATTATTCATTATTTCAGTAGTTAAAGAATTACCTTCTATTAACTTTATATTGGGATCAAAAACTTGTTGAGCTTCACTAACATTGGGAACTAAAGCTTGTAGAATATAGTCTTGTTTATTTAAAGATTCAGCTATAGTTTTGCCTAAATTATCGTGAAATCCCACCAGTAAAACAGTTTCCATAGTTGGTTGTTCATTGTTAGCGTTTATTGCTCTATTTGTCAATCTAGCAAAAATCCGTTGTAAACATCCTATTCCAGGGATAATTTCAAAATAAATTAGAGTTTGCCAAAGCCGAGCTAACTGAGATTGATTTGTTTTTTCCACCATTATCCTTAAAATGTTATTTTTTATAGTTTATAGTAGGTTGAATATAGGTTATGAACTGATGGCAAGAGAAAATAAAGATAAATACCTATTTTTTCACATAATAACTTAATCGATCCTAAAATTGAGGAACTGAATAATTATAAATACTCTCTAAAATTAATTACTACTGAAACTTAAAAACCAATGATGAAGCATAATAAATTATCCTGGCTACATTTAAAAAATCAAGAATTTTCTGATGCTACTCAAGATAAAGTCGAATTAATCGAGGAACTTTTAGCTATTGGTGCTGCCCTTTCTTCAAGTCGGGATCTCAATAAATTATTAAATTTAATTTTAAGTAAAAGTAGAGAAATTACCTGTTCTGATGCGGGAAGTGTTTATTTAATTGATAAAAACGATGAATTTCCTAAATTAATATTTAAAGTAGCTCAAAATGATTCTATTGGCGAGCTTACTTTTAATGAATTTGCTTTACCCTTAACCCAAAAAAGTTTAGCCGGATATGTCGCTATTACGGGAGAGACGTTAAATATACCCGATGCTTATGAATTGCCTTCTTCTTTACCTTATCAATTAGATCGTAGTTTCGATCGCGATTTTTCCTATTGCACTCGCTCCGTATTAGTTTTACCCATGCGAGATCAAAATGAAAAAATTATTGGAGTCTTACAATTAATTAATCGTAAAACTACTCCAGAAATAAAAATCAATTCTGAGAATGTCGATCGATATACCCAACCTTATTCTCAATGGGAAGAGAGAATTTTAATTTCCCTTGCTTCTCAAGTAGCAATTTCCATCGAAAGAAATATGCTACAGGAAAATATCGAAAATTTATTTGAATGTTTTGTGAGAGCTTCCGTACAGGCTATTGAAGCACGTGATCCTACTACTTCGGGACATTCAGAAAGGGTGGCAGATTTGACAGTTAGATTGTCAGAAGAGGTTAATTCTGTTGATTTTGGCTTGTTACGAGAATTTTTGTTTAATACACAGCAAATTAGAGAAGTTCGTTATGCTGCCTTACTCCATGATTTTGGCAAAATTGGCGTACCAGAAGCAGTGTTAACCAAGAGTAAAAAGCTCTATCCCGATTCTCTAGAACTTATTCGTCAAAGATTTGCAGTGGCTCGGAGAACTTTAGAAAAAAACTGTGCTGAGAATAAGTTTTCCTATTTATTACATCATCCCCATCACACTCATACTAATACTCAAGCAGGCTGTCCTCACTGTGGGAATTTAAAAGCATTTGATACTGAATTAAAGCAAGCTCTAGAAAAACTGGATTTTTACTGGAAATTAATTGAAGGATTCAATGAACCTTCAGCATTTAAAACAAGAAAATTTTTTGATACTATCAAAGAAGTTTCTCAGGAGTTGGCTATTCTTTCTCGTTATACTTATCAAGATGTGGATGGTCAGATTAAACCTTTGATCTCTAAATCTGAATTAGATCAGTTATTACTTCCTAAAGGAAATCTTACTATAGAAGAAAGAGTGGCAATTGAATCCCATGTCAGCAAAACCTATGATTTTTTACAACAAATTCCTTGGACAGAACATTTACAAAATGTACCGATAATTGCCTTTGGACATCACGAAAAACTAGATGGTACAGGTTATCCCCAAGGATTAAAAGGAAATGATATTCCTCTTCAATGTCAAATTATGGCTATTGCCGATATTTATGATGCTTTAACCGCAGCAGATAGACCTTATAAACGTTCTCTTTCCTTAGATGTTGCTTTAAAAATTCTACGTGAAGAAGCCAATGAAAATAAATTAAATCAAGAATTAGTCAGTTTATTTGAACAACGACAAGTTTTTCAAGTCTTGGGACATGAATTGATTTTTTAATACTATAATAAAGAATAAGATTAACAAAGTTAGCTTAACTAAACAGAAAATAACTGTTATGTTAACTGAACAGGTATTTTTTTTGATAATTTTAAAAATCTGGAGGCAACATAACCATGAAAAGCCCCGTCAGCATTTTGACTGAAATTCCGGCGGAATTGCATGAATCGCTACAAAAATATCTAGAAAAAAACTCGAATTGGGATCAAGATACTGTTTTTACTGCTGCTTTGTCTTATTTTCTCCTACAAGAAAGTCAGAAAACAGCAGAAAATAATCTTCCTTGCGCTCAAGTTTATCTAGAAACAATGTTTCAACAATCTTAAGTTTTGTGATAAGGTGGGCTATGCCCACTCTACTGTTATATTCGATGATGGAAACAACTAAAAATAATTTAGTTATTCCCCAACTAATTGTTGGTTTAGGTAATCCAGAAACAAAATACGATCGCACTAGACATAATATAGGTTTTGAGGCGATCGATAATTTAGCTGAATCTTGGGGCGTTTCCCTACAACAAAATCGCCGTTTTCAAGGTTTATTTACAGAAGTATCCAAGGGCGGGAAAAAGCTATTTTTACTCAAACCCTTAACCTATATGAATCGTTCGGGACAATCAGTAAGGGCGATTTTGGATTGGTATAAGTTAACACCATCATCTGTTTTAGTAATTTATGATGATATGGATTTGCCCATAGGTAAAATCAGAATGCGTTTATCTGGCTCTGCTGGTGGTCATAATGGCATGAAATCAATTATCTCCCATTTAGGCAGTCAAGATTTTGCTCGCTTGCGTATAGGTATTGGTAAGTCGGGAGGAGAAAAAGATACTATTTCCCATGTTTTAGGTAAATTTTCCCCTGATGAACACAAGGTTATCCAAGACGTACTTAAATTAGTTGAAGATTCCATAGAATTTAGCCTTCAACAAGGATTAGAGAAATCTATGAGTTTGTATAATTCTCGTAAAATATTTATTTCTTAATCATACCTTTATTTACC
>CAYPSO010000097.1:13785-17269 GCA_964413275.1 uncultured bacterium
TTTACCTTCGCCCCTATAACTGTACAGTTAACTTTTATGGATTTCTCCAAATAAGACTAAAGATGATTTGGTATGGGTAATAACTTCTGCACTAAGGTCACTAATTGCTAAACCAGCAGCAGTACGACGACGATAGGAACGTAAGATTAATAAATCAAAAAATCTACTTAAACGAATAATAACTTGAGATACTTGTTGATGATTAATCATTTTTATTTTCATTTCAACTTGTGGCCCACCTTGGCTAAAAATCTTGGCTAATTCCCTTTCAAAAGCATTTATTTGTTCTTGAGGAGTACCGGGAGGAGAAACGTGGAGTAAATACAACATTCCTTGGTTACTGTCTGCTAATAATTGAGCAAAACGCACAATTTGAACAACTTGAGGAGTTATATATTTAATAGGTATAAGAATGCGATGAATATCCTTTGGCTCGTGAACCAAACGCATTACAGCTACAGGACAATGGGCAGCCCATAAAACGCGATCGATCACATTACCAAATAACATCGCTTGTATGCCTAAATTATCGCTCCAACCCATAATAATTAAACTTGCATCTTGTTCTCTGGCCGTACGAATAATTCCCGAAGCAGGATCGTCCGCAATACGTAAATTAGTGCTAACTTGAATATTAAATTCCGAACAAATTTTTTCAGCTTCTTGTAATAAAAAACGGCTTTGTTGTAAGGCTAAAATCATTTGGGGATTATCCATGTGAGGATGACGAGGAGCAACAATTGAACTAGGTACAATCACCCCTTTTTCGTGACGAACTAAAAGTGCTCCCATTTCTAATAAATATTCGGCTGTACTAGGATTATAAATTGGTACAAGAATTGTAAATTGTTGATGTTTTTCTTGATAATTTTCTCCGTTCTTTTCCCACCAAGGTGATAAATTACTATTCTCTAATTTTTCCTGTACTTGAGGTAATTTGAGAGCGTATTTTTCGGTAATTAACGGGCCTAAAATTGAAGTTATTAACATTAAAACAATTACAGCATTAAAAAGTTCTTCTGTGAGTAAACCAACCTGTACTCCTACTAAAGCTGCGGCTAAAGTTGCGGCTACTTGTGGTAAAGATAAAGACCACATAACCATCATTTCTTCAAAAGTATATTTATAAGTAATTTTTGTTAAAAATGCTGCAATAAATTTACTAATAATTAAACCAAAAATTACAGTTAAAGTAAGATTTAAAGTAGAAGAAAGACTATCAATAAATAAGGGAATATCTAAAAGTAAACCCATATCAACAAAGAAAAAAGGTATAAATAATACACTACCTAAAAATACAATTTTTTCTTTAACGGGGTTATTACCAACCACATCATTAATAGCTAAACCAGCTAAAAATGCTCCAACAATTTTATCAACATTAATAATTTGTGCGCCAACTGAAGCAATAAATAAAGTTACAAGTACGAATAAAAATTGATTGCCTTCATCTTCTCCTGTGCGTTTAAAGTATTCTTTACCTAGCCAATCAAAACCAAATAAAACTGAGGCTGCATAAATAGCTAAAGCTCCTAATTGCAAAGCAAGAAAATATAAAGTAAAATCACCGCCTTGAATGGAAACACAAATAGCTAAAACAAGTAAAGCTCCAATATCAGTAAAAATAGTCGCTCCAATAGTAACAATTATTGCTTGATTTTCCACTAAACCTAATGCTTGAATAATTGGATATCCAAGTAAAGTATGGGAAGCAAATAAAGAACCAATTAAAACAGAAGCATTCCAATCAAAATCAAAGAATCTACCGACAACTGTTCCCATAATTAAGGGAATAGCAAAAGTAAAAATACCAAAAGCTAAAGAGCGGTTTTTATTACTACGAAACTGCTCCATATCTATTTCTAAACCAGCCACAAACATCAGGTAAATTTTGCCAATATCTGATAATAGCTTCATGGTTTCTGTATCTTCATTGAGAAACTTTAAGCCATGAGGTCCAAGAATTACTCCTGCTAATAATAAACCGACTAAACCGGGTAATTTGAAACGTTCAAAAAGAGGAGGAATAGTTAGGCTTACCACTAATAATATAGTAAAAACAACTATCGGACTATTAGGTAAACTAGAGATTAATTGCTCCATAAAAAAAGCCAGCCTATTATTAAATAAAGTGGGCAGCTTTAATTGGGTTCAAATTAAATAATATTTTCCCCATAAATACTGCCCACCTTGACAATTGAATTATAATTATTTTTTGATTAAAAAGCTGTTATTTTTTTTCAAAGTCAAGAGCAACTGAGTTCATACAATAACGTTGTCCTGTGGGTTGAGGCCCATCAGGAAAAACATGACCTAAATGTGCGTCACAGTTAGCACATAATACCTCGGTACGTATCATAAACAAACTAATATCTTTTTCTGTTTTAATACTATCTTGATTCAGGGGTTGCCAAAAACTCGGCCAACCTGTACCAGAATCGTATTTAGTATCGGAACTAAATAATTCGTTACCACAACAAATACATTTATAAATTCCTTTTTCTTTTAAGTCGTGATATTCACCAGTAAATGCTCTTTCTGTGCCTTTTTTTCTGGTTACTTTAAATTGTTCTGGGGTAAGTTGTTCTTGCCACTCTTTATCAGTTTTTTTGATTTTAGCTACCATGATTTGATTTATCTTGATTAGTAAAAGTTTTTCCTTTCTATTTTAGCGATTTTAAAATTATTTGTGTTATTTTGAAATAAATATTATTTAGTAAAAACTAATTAATAAAATTATGAACAATAAAAATAATTATCAAACTCCTTCACAATGGCGTAAAGCAAATATTCATATTTTAAAGAATTATCGAGGAGAATGGATTGCTTTTACTAAAGATGGCATAGTTTCTCATCATCCTGATTATTTAGTTATGATTGAGAATATTCCTGACAAAAATATAAATTTTGTAGTAGAAAGAATTTATGAAAATGAATATATCGAGCCACCAAAATTTTATCCCGTTCGTTTTAAAACTGTCAAACAACACGAATGGTAACCTAAATATGAAGTTACAATTAAAGCCGTTAATTCTATAAATATGGAAATATTAGTTGATTCTGGTGCTGATTTTGGATTAATACCTTATGAGTTAGGCATACAATTAGGTTTTATTAAATCTTTAGGAGAAAAAATTAGTAAAGCAGACGAAATTGGTGGTAGTATAGATTATCTATTACGAGAAGTTAATTTAACTATAGATGGACATAATTTTAATGCTCCTGTTGCTTGGATTCAAGATAAAAATTGTTTAGAAGTTTTACTCGGTAGAGATGTAGTTTTTGATTTATTTGATATTGAATTTAAACAAGCAGATGAATTAATTATTTTTAAATTCAGAGGTAAAACATCGCATTAAAGTTAGTACCCAATAACTGATTATTAGCTAAATTAAAAATAATATATTATCTCAAGAAATAAAAATATTTGTGTTTTTTACCCTCATAACTAGAATGATTAACAAATTACAAATCTCCTATTGGG
>CAYPSO010000098.1:0-16782 GCA_964413275.1 uncultured bacterium
ATGACTATACTTTCCGACTTCTGAGTAGGTTTGAGTAACTTTAGTTGAGCGGTAACGAAATTATTGGAAGAGCTTTTGTGAGGTAATTGTTTTGATTTTATACACCTTGTTCGCTCAGGTTAGTCCCCATTGGTTACGTCATAGTCATGCTTCCCATAGTTTGGATAAGGGTGCACCCCTCTCCCTTGTACAGCAGACCTTGGGTCATTCTTCTATTAGCACCACGGATAAATATTTACACGCTAAACCTGATGATAGTTCAGGGATGTATTTGGATTTGTAACTACCCGAATTGCACTATTTTACACGTATCTCGGCTTGATGCCATGTTAGCTAAACTTTTCTTCTCTAGCTATCAAGCCCGTTAAATAGTTCTGGAAGTGTCGAAACTGGCACTGATTCTCGAATAGATGACGGAAAGAGTCAGCATGAGTATTCACAATGGGAGCTGGTTGAACCATCGGGAGTTGCATTACTATCTGTTTAGCGATCAAGAATCCTTAGAGTTTATTTAACCATACTGAATACCTGATTGAGAAATGCATCTGGCAAATCACAACAGTCGAGTAATAGCTATATCTTGCGAGTTTTCATAAAGAATAATCCTATGCTTCCAAAAACAACGACACTAAACAGATTACTAGATTCAGGAACAGTGGAGAAAACATAATCCTCTACTTCTCCATGGGAAATACAGTTGATTAAATCATTAGGATCGCAGTCTGGCTCTGAAAAGAACTCACCAAATGGTTTTACATCTGGATCTAATGGTTCCCAAGTGAGACGAAAGCGACTATATAATTCAGGTGCTTTTGGATTAAAGCCCAATTCAAAACGTTTTTTATACAAACCCGGCCCGATAAGTTGTATGGTTGGGTCATCAGGCAGCCTATTAATATTAAAATTAAGTAAGTCATAATCAATAACTAAATCATTACCTTCTCGACAAGTTGAGTCGATATGTTCAGGATCATCGAAACATTTATTTAAATTGAGATCCCACCAAGCACGAAGTTGATAATTATGAGTTCCTTGTCTAGAGATATTAAAAATAACATCTACCCAACTGTCTCCAAAAATTACCCCATCTTCATCGTCAACTTGATCGGAAAATACATAGGGAGATGGAATAATATCGTCTCCATTGGCGGGAATGGTTGGTCTTCCGTCATGTTCCCCATCTTTTAAATAGCCTAATCTTTGAAATTCTCCTTCGTAGTAACGCGCACCACTAGTTTGTATGCCATCAAATAATGGGGTACTAAACCGAAACTTGGTGGGATATTCACGTTTTTCAAAAGGTGCATCGCCAAAATCTCTTTCCCAAACAGCTAAGGCACTGGTGCGATCAATTTCATTACCAAAACCGAAAGCACCGACATCAACTATACCAAAAGAAATATCATATAATCCTGATTCAGAAAATTTAATTTCTTCTATTCCAGAGACTTCTCGTAAGAAAGGTAATTCAATAACAGGATCAATTGAGTCTTTTGTTCTTTCTTTTACACCCCCTGCGGTGCTGGAAGTAACTAAATCATTTTGATTTTGAGTAACACTAGCTATTCTTACCAATTCATTAGACTCAATTTCATTAGTTTCTTCGTTGATTTTTTGAATGAGAAGAAAAGCATAATCACTCGCATCTATATCAATTAATTCTCCCGTTAAAGTATCTACACCAGTAATAATATTTTCTAGGTCATTAGTGAAAAAAGTCCAGCCAAAATTGTAAGCAAAATTTTCTGGAAAGACAAATCTTTTTCTAACAGCAGAACCTTCAAAAGCCTCTACAAAGTTATCAATATCTGGACTTAAAAAACCATCTGGTAAACCTAATTCTGTTTCTAAAGTAAAAGCATCAAGGGCAGCAATATCACTGAGATTATATTCATTAGTAATAAAATTACCAAGAGCCGCATCTTCACGAGATTGCCGACTATTATTAGACAAGAAAAGACTATTTCCTTCTGGGGTTAAAAAAGCATCTCCAAATAAATCTAATGCCTGAGATGGAGTTGCTAATAATAAACTTGTTAAACTAAGTAAATTGATGACTCCAAAAGTGTAACTTATATTTTTAAGTAAAGATTTTATCATTGTTATATTCCATTTTATTTAAGTTTAAATAGTGAAATTATCTTTATTGTCTAAATCGGCAATAGTCAGATTTTCAAAAAGAATAAAAGGTCTAGCACGACGTATTCCTAAACCATCTTCGTCAAACAAAAGGATCGTGTCATTGAGACGCATTCCAAATTTGATATAACCATTTTCGATAACACTTTGATAATCAGAAAGACTAACATCAAATTCCTTTAATAATTCAGTTAAAACAATTTTGTCTATTGTAACTTCAAAATCTTTAATAATATCTCCAGAGTCCCGAATTGTTTTATAAATAAATAAATCTGCTCCACTGCCTCCAGTAAGAATATCTCCTGCTTCTCCACCAATTAAAATATCATCACCATCCCCTCCAAGAAGAGTATCTCTGTTCAAACCACCAATTAAAATATCATCACCATCCCCTCCATCAAGGAAATCATCCCCTGCTTCTCCATCAAGAAAATCTTCTCCTTCTCCACCATCAAGAGAATCATTAAGCTCTCCTCCCCATAAGGAATCATTGCCTGTTTCTCCCATGAGAATATCATTATCTAATCCACCATACAGAAAATCGTTACCATCGCCTCCTTGAAGAGTATCTTCTCCCATCTCTCCAAAGAGGGTGTCATTATTGTTGTCGCCAGTAAGGAAATCATTTCCTTCCTCTCCGTTAAGTAAGTCTTTACCATTTCCTCCTGTAAGAGAATCATCTCCTTTTCCTCCGTTAAGATAATCATTACCACTATTTCCATCTAAAATATCGTTACCAGTTTCACCAAGTAATGTATCGTTATCCTTACCACCGGTTAAGGAATCATTCCCTTTTCCTCCATTAAGAAAATCGTTTCCTTTTCCTCCTCTGAGGGTATCGCTTCCTGCTTCTCCTAAAAGGGTATCGTTACCATTACCACTGGTGAGATAGTCGTTACCTTCTCCTCCGTTGAGCAAGTCATTACCATTATTATCTTTAAGAATATCATTACCAGTTTCTCCGGTTAGAGTATCGTTACCATCACCTCCAGTTAGAGAATCATCTCCACCTTCTCCGTTAAGAGAGTCATCTCCTTTATTTCCCACTAGGGTATCATTGCCATCTCTTCCTAAGATAAAGCGATCACTACTATCATCGATTATGGTATCGTCAAAGTTAGTAGCTTCGATTCCTTCAATGGAAATAAATTTATCCCCAATGGCATCTCCTGTGGCTTCTCCTGTAATAATATTGAGTAAAATTGCTTCTGGGGAGTTACGATAGCTGGCTAAGTCTATTCCTTCCGCACCATCTAAACTATCTGCTCCGTTACTACCAATTAAGGTATCGTTTCCGGTATCGCCTCTAAGGGTATCGTTATTATTTCCTCCTGTAAGTTCATCGTTACCTTCTCCCCCTCCTATATCTGCTGGGACTAAAACATCGCGATCAACTAGAGTGATAATATCGTCCCCTTCTCCCGCTTCACCGATAATTTTTTTGATACTTTTATAATCTTGTACCACACCTAAAGAGGAGATAAGGATAGTTTCGTTGGTAGCACTAAAACCTCCATGTTTAATAATATAAACTTCGTTAGGATTGCTGTCATTTCCTTGGCGGAATAGAGCATCAGAACCAATATTGAGACGGAGTATGCCATCTTGAGAGAAGTCTGTAAAACCTAAATTCGTAGCGAGGAATGGTTTTTGGTTATCTTTTTGTGTGCCGTCACGGAAATCTACGGTAAAGTTAAATAATTCTTCGGTAATGAGGTTTTGTTCGTAAAGAGTTATAGTACCAGTTAAAAACTCTGCTTCTATAAAGCCATCTACAATAAAATTTACTCCTCCATTAAGAATAAACAAATCTAGAGGACTCGAAGAGAAAGTATTAATTAATTCATCTTTTCTGACTTTTCCATCATTATTAGGATCGATTAAATCTAAACCGATATTTCCTGTAATTCCACCCTTTAGTCCCCCACTAAAACTAAGTACATTTGGTAATCCTACTGCTACTTTTGCTGATGCTTCAATTCCTAAATCTATAGTTACTAAAGGTTGATTTCCCTTATCTACGATAAAGAAACCATTAAAAATATCATCGATATCTCCACCGTTTATCAATTGGGTTAACCCAAAGGTATCAAAACCTAGTTCTACATCGCTGGTAGCTTTAAATGTACCTCCTAAACTAGCACTAGCAAAGAAGAAACCACCAAAGGGAAAAACAACTAGAGGATAGGATTTATTAATATCAATATTAAGGCTAGGAAGTTTGTAAGTAAATAAATCGACATCTTTTCCTAATAATAGGCCGAAAGCTGTACTAGGATTTTCAATAATCGGAAATTGCAGACTTCCGTTAGTTGCACTGTTAACTTGATTAAGGTAATCTCCTGCTTCTGTATTAGCAGTTTGTTTCTCTAATGATTCTGCCGATTCGGTAATAGTAGGTTGAACTTCATCTGAGTTTAACTCAAAGTTTTCTGCTCTGGGATCATTTCCTGTCAGGTTAAAACTACCTAAATCTATAAGTAAGTTACTATCAGTAGGCAGATTATTAACTAAATTAACTAATCCTAATACTTGTTTAAGAAATGCTAAATCTTCAGTATCTAAACCAAATAAACTTTCTAAAATAAATCCAGCAAATCGATTAGAATCTAAAAATTCAATTGGTCTTTCTAAAAACTTGGCGATGGGTTCAATGGGTTTAGTAACTTCTTGGACATTTTTTAGGATAGGATCGGCAAAATTAGTAAAAAATGTACCTAAATCTACTTGAACATTATTAAAGGCAACTGTAGGGACATTTCCTGTAAGATTTGTGCCATCAAATCCCCAAAATAAATTAAAGTTAGTGTTGAGGGTGGGTAATTTTTCCGAACCATTAAAGCTAGTAGTAAGTCCTAATTGTAAGTCTAATTTACCATCAATTCCTGCATCAATGTTATTGGCATTTATTGTGTCTGTACCTATAATAAAACGATTATTGTTGTCGGTATCTTGTAGATCGACTTTGAGAGTTAAGTCTAATTCGTCTTTATCATTGCGATCACTAATATCTAATTGTAAAAAACCTAATTTTCCTCTCGCTTCAAGGTTATCTAAGTTACCTTTTACACCTACTTCAATTTCTGTACCATTGGTATCGAGATAAAATTTCTCGGTATTAGCATCGAAACCAAAACCTAGATCTAAGATATAACCAAGATCAAGATCGACTTTTCCTTCTTCAATAGTTAAACCTAGATTTTCTAAGCCTAAGTCTGTAACTAAATTTGCTTTAATATCACTGAAATTTTGTCCAAGGTTAGCGGCAAAGAAAAAGCTACCATCATTTTCTATATTGAAAGTAATATCATTTTCTGTAACTTCTGAGCCTGAATCATTGCTATCTAAAAGTATTCCTAAATCATCATTAAGTAAAGCAAATAATTCAGCTTTTGTAGCATCAGTCAAAAGAGAAAGATTAACCCCAAGAATATCTTTAAAACTATTAATAAATTCTGTAGCATTATCTAAAATTTTATCAAGATAATCTCCTATTAATGGTATATTAATATCTTCTAATCCTTCTGCGATCGCATCTATTAAAATATTTAATCCTGTATCTAATAACTCGCTAGTGTTTATCTCAGCAAAAAATTCTTCTACACTATTAAAAGTTTTATTATTAAATGCAATAATTGTAGTTGGATTATTAAAATCTAGGTTTTGAATATCATCCCAATTAACATTTATACCGATAATCGGTTTTTGATTTAGATTACCTGTCAAATTAATTTCTGCTGCGCCATTATTAATGCTGGTTGTGGTGGTAAATTCTTCTCCTACAGTAAGTTTATTTTCTGGATCGTTAGAATCTAGTAAATTGATTACTAAACTACTATTAAATTTGCTTCCTCCATCTGTAATACCTAAATTTAAAAAACCAAAGTCTGCGGATACGTCTAAATTATTTACATTGGCATCAAGCTCAATCGTAATTTCCGAGTCAGAAGAAGTATCAAGGAAAAATTGCAGTGATTCATCTGGAAGTTGTTGAATACCAAAACGTAAATCAAAAACAAAGTCTAAATCAACTTCTACTTCTCCTGAATCCACAGTTAAATTGAGATCTCCAAAACCGAAATCTGTAGCTAAATCACTGGAAAATAATTCTAAATTACTGCCTAGTTTGGCTTCAAAAGTATAACCATCGGCAGTTAGGTTAAGTTTAATATCTTCTATGTTTAGATCTCCGTTTCCGTCTGTGTCTTGCAGAATCCCAAATGGATGCTCTTCGTCTTTGGTTATGCTAGTTAAAAAGGTAAAGATTGATTGTTGAATATCTTTTTTCGTACTATCAGATAAATCAAATAGTCGTAATTTAATACCGTTTTCAAATAAAGTAATAAATTCTCTAGCTTTATTTTGTAACTCATTTATATAATCACCCAATATAGGTAAGTCTATATCTTTTAAAGCATCTGCGATCGCATTTACTAGAAAGTCTAAGCCAAGATTGAGTAAGTCAGCGCGGTTAAATTGATTAACAAATTCACTAATACTATTAAATTCTTCTCCATCAAAAATAATTGTTGTTTCAACTTCAGTAAAATCAATATTTGTTATTTCTTCTCCTCCCGGCGATGCTTGACCAAATTTCCACTCTAAACCTACATCGACTATATCTGTATTATTTAAACTTCCTGTAACATCAATATTTGCGTCTCCTTTTAAGAAAGCTTGTAAATTCGGAGTTTCCCCAATTCTGAGTTTATTATCGTTATCTGTTAAATCGAGGGTAAAAGCACTATTAAAATTACTTCCGTTATCAGTTAAACCAAATTTAATAAAACCAATATTTCCTGTGGCTGCTAAATTAATTACACTAGCATTTATCTTAATAGTTATTTCTGTATCAGAAGTTGTATCGAGGAAAAATTGCGGAGTAGAATTGTCAGTATCATCTAATCCAAATTTAAGATCGAAAGTAAAACTAGGAGTAATTTCTAATACTCCTGTGGGGATATTAAAACCTAAATCAGCTACACCTAAATTACTAGTTAAATCAATAGTAAATGAATTTAATTCTCCACCTAATTTAGCAGCAAAAATATAATTATCGGGATTAGCTTCTAAGAAAATATCATTGACGCTAATATCTTCTCCTTCATCATCTCCATCTTGCAAAATTCCTAATTCTTCAGATAGTATTGCAAATAAAGTTTCTTTTATCTTTGTTTTTGTTTCTGTAGAAACATCTACTAAGTTTAAACTTAATATCTGTTGGAAAATATTTAAAAATTCTCTAGCTTTAGCTTCTAAATTTTCAGCAAAATCTCCCAATAAAGGTAAATCGATTCCTGCTAATTTATCAGCGATACCATCAATTAAAATTTCTAAGCCAACATCAAGTAAATCAACACGATTAAATTGATTAACAAATTCATTAATACTATTAAATTCGGTATTATTTAAAGTAATTAAAGTTTGATTTAGTTGAGTTATATCTACATTACTTAAATTTTGAGCATCAAATTCCCAACCTAAATCTAATCCTAATATAGAGCGATTATTTACTTTACCATCCAGTTTAACTGCTGCTGAACCATCTAAGCTTGCATCTAAATTGAGATTTTCTCCTATTCTAAGTTTATTATCAATATCATCAGAATCTTGAAGATTTACAGTTAAAGTAGTATTTAAAAAACTATCATTATCTTCAATTGTTAAATCGACTATGCCTAAATCTGCTGTTAAAGTTGTATCTGGTAAACTAGCTTGAAGATTTAAAATAATTTCTGAATCATTGCTTGTATCAAAATAAAATTGAGGTATTTGATTTATTTCTTGGTCGATACCAAAACCTAAATTAAATTCATAGTCTAACTCAACCGTGACATTTCCTTGATTAATATTTAAACCTAAATCCCCTAAACCTAAATCGTTAACCAGACTATTATTAAAAGTTGTTTTTCCTCCCAGTTTAGCTTGGAAAAAATAATCTCCATTAATTAAAATAATTTCAATATCTTCTGGAGTAATTTCTTCATCATTATTGCGATCGCATAAAATATTTAAACCACCGTGTAGTAAACTAAATAAACTGTCTCGAATATTATCTTTTGTACCATCAGAAAGACTCGGTAAAAGTAAATCAAAGTTATTTTGCAAACGGCGAATAAAATCTAAACCATCTTCACTTAAACTTCCCAGTATCGGTAATTTTCCTGCGATACTCTCTAGGATTTCTGTTTCAATTAAGTTTAAAACTGTATTAAAACCAAACTGCAATATTTTTCTCGTATCAAACTCTTGAGCAAATTCTGTAACGCTATTAAAATTATTTCCTGCAAAAGTAATATTAGTAACTGTACCTAATTGTGGTTGATTAAAATTATCTTCGCTAAAATCCCAAACTAAACCCAAATCAGAATTAAATACAGTATTATTCTCAATCTTCCCAACTAAATTCAAATCTAAATTTGCACCACCAGTTAAACTGGGATTAACTGCAAAACTTTCACCAATACCTAATTTATTGTCGTCATTAATTAAATCTAAAACTAATCTTCCTTGAAAACTACTATTGTTGTCAGTAACTTCTAAATCAACTAAACCTAGATTTCCTGTAGCTATTCCAACCAAATCTCCCATCAGACTAATAACTATTTCTTCTTGACTTGAAGTATCTAAGAAAAACTCAGGAATACCCCCTGTCTCTTCTACCCGAAAACCTAAATTAAATTCTAAACCTAAATCTAAATTTGTCTGCCCTAACAAAGTTAAACCCAACTCAGGTAAACCTAAATTATCTTCTAACTCTGCGGAAAGATTCTCAGTAATCCCAATTTTGGCACTAAAATCATAAGCATTACTATCGCCAATTAAAGTAATATCCGCTTCAGTTAACTGATTATCGTTATTAGTATCTAATAAAATCCCTTTATCTGTTAATATTTGAAATATACGAGTTTTTACTTCTTCTATGGTACTTTCAGATAAATTTAGTAACTCTAAACTTATTCCATT
The DNA here is from genome assembly GCA_964413275.1 of uncultured bacterium. Classification (GTDB taxonomy): domain Bacteria; phylum Cyanobacteriota; class Cyanobacteriia; order Cyanobacteriales; family JAABRE01; genus JAABRE01. The sequence goes on from CAYPSO010000098.1 coordinate 9,106, forward strand.
TCTTAAACCCTGAATTATTTCTCTCGTTTGTGACTGTAATTGAGTTAAATAATCTCCCAAAAAAGGTATATTAACTCCAGTTAAAGCCTGTTCAATTCCTCGACTTAAAATATCTAAACCTGCATCTAAAAATACAACGGAATCAAACTCAGTGAAAAACTCAGCTAAACTATTAAAAATTTTTCCCCCAAAAGTAATTGCCGTATTATTAATCTTTGTAATATCTACCTCAGCTAAATTTTGCTGCTGAAATTCCCAGTCTAAATTAACTCTAACTAAATTTGAAGCTAATTTGACTTGAGTTTGTCCATCTAAGGTAGCTTCAACTAGTAAATCCTCACCGAATCTGAATTTATTATCACCATCAGTAAGATTAATTGCTAAATTTAAGTCAATTAGACTACCAGCATCCGTTACTCCCACATTAAGTAAATTGAGAATATTTGCTTCAGCAGTTAAATCTAAATTGCTACTATTTAAACTGAGTTGAATTTCATCCTCTTGAGTGGTATCCCAATAAAAAGAGCCATTTGTTTTATCTATGCCAAAATCTACCGCAAAACTATAATCTAACTCCAACTCTGTCGCCGTATTAACATTAATACCAAAATTCTTATTACCAAATTCATCGACGAAACTAGGGGTAAAACTTTCTTTTCCTCCTAATAAAAACTTGAAAACAAAACTATTATCTGCGTCGTCAATAATAATATCTTCAGCAGTAATTTGTCCCTCGCCAGTTATATCTTGGAGTATTCCCAACTCATCATGAAAAATACCCAGTAACTCATCCTTAATTTCTGCAATACTTCTTTTAGATAAACTATCAATTTTATCTCGAATATTTTGGATGAAACCTAAAGCTGATGAGCTTAATCCTCCAATTAAAGGTAACTTATTGTCAAGTTGGGATAAAATAACTATTTCTAATTCACTCAGGAAACTATCAATTCCAATCTTGGTTATATCTGATAAATTTACTATAATAGGCATAAACAACCATAGAGACTAATTTTACAAAATGAACTTGTTTAAGATTTTAATTAAACGGATATTATTTAGTTTAAACCATACTTAACGTACATAAATTATTAACTTATATGATCCTTTTTTCTGGACAACTGGAATCTGAAAATACTTAACTGCTCTCAGATTCAAAAAGGTACTAAATATGATAGCAAAAATAAGCTTCCTTCTACTGGCTGACTGAAGGGGTGATTTGCAGGATTTTGGAGAGCAGATTAGCTAACTTTTGACCAAATCCGGTGACTTGGATTTAAGCAATAGCCAATCAGTTTTTGCATTGAGATTTCTGCCAGTTCCCCGTTGGGTAATTTCATATTCGGAACTCCGAACTTTCTGACTCCCCTTCAGAGCAACTCGATTCGCAATTGGCGGCCCACCACAGAAGCCGCCCGTTGGATGGTATCGAGAGACACGCCTGTCTTTTCCGGGTCGAGGAGGCAGTCGAGTTGCGCTCGGCTGGTCTGCATCCGCGCCGCCATCTCCGTTTTCGTCAGGGAGAGCCGTTTCATCTCCTCAGCCAACTGCCGCGCCAGCACCCGTTTGAGTGCGGTGGCACTACAGTCCTCGTAAAGACCTTCTTCTTTGAGAAAATCATCGAATTCAGAGCCAGTATGGGGGTTAGCGGTCATATTTTTCGTGTTCCTTCTTGCGCTTGAGAGCTAAATCGATTTCCTGTTTGGGGGTTTTTTGGGACTTCTTGATGAAGCCGTGCAGCAGAATCATCTCCCCTCGGCTGATGTAGAAAATGACCCGTGCGATGCGCCCGCCAGTAAGCTTACTCCGCACTTCCCACAGGTCTTTGTAGCCAGAAAGGGAACGGCACAGGGGCAAGCCGATGGGAAAGCTAAACTCCACGTCCTTGATGTCGCTGCCAATAATCCGGCAATCTTCACGGTCGAGAGTTTTCAACCAGTCCTTGACTGGCTCCGCCCCGCCTTCGGCGCGAAAAAACTTGGCTGGCAGTCTTTTCAATCGTTACGCCCTCAGTTACTGTACCTTATATGGTACATCAATGTCAGCATTTACAGCTCTGTGGAGGGAGGAATACTCGAATTTTGAGAATTACAATTAACTTTTTCTTGCAAGTTTTCTTGTGTCTTCTTTAATTCTTCCAGTTGTTTTTGTAATTCTTCAATGGTCAATTTTTGTTGCACTACTAAATCTTTAACTCGTGAAGGAGTCAATTCCCATTCTTCTTCGGTCACAAAATTAGTTTTTAGTAGTTGCTCTTGTTGCATTTCTCTAAACTATCACATTTCGTTTCCCCCTGAACGCTTACGGCTAAAAAGCCTTTTTCGGTTTTAACTTTTGACTTAACAAAGGCTATTTCTGACTCGGTAGGTGTATAAAATTCAGCTAATTCTTTGGCGGTTGGATAGGCTTTAAATTGGGGGTAAGCTGTACGAGATAAAGTGGTAATTTGAGGTTTCTCCTAATCTAAATAAAGCTCATTAAGAATACAACAAATTAACTCTGATTACTTTAATCTGTCCAAAATGATTCAAACCGTTGGGGTGACATCTTGGTATAACGTACTGTATGATGAATATTCTTATGTCCTAAATAATCCTGAATGGCTCTGGTATCATGTCCATTGTAAGCTAAATAATAGCCACAAGCATGACGCAGTTGATGGGGATGGACGGGAAAGGGAATTTTAGCTAATTGTCCGGCTCTGGCGATAATATGGCGTAAAGTACGGGAAGACAAAGGGGCTTTCCTTTCACTGACAAACACATAGTTAGTTTCGGGATAATCACGCTGTAATTGACGTAAAGCCCTTATTTCTGGTGAACGTAAAGGCTGGATGCTATCGTGACCATGTTTGCAACGATGGACTTCGATATAGCCTGATTTTAAGTCAATTTGTGACCATTTCAGGGCTACTACTTCCGCACTACGCAACCCATGACGAAACATTAATAAAATGAGTGTAGCATCTCGGACTCCATTTCTGCCTACTTTTCGGGCTGCATCCATTAGTGCGGATACGAATGATGAGTGCAAATATTCTCGGCTGCGAGATGAGACTTTTTTGGCGGTGGTGATGACTTTGCCGAAAATGGAAGTTGGACTATGTTTTCTGACATGATTCTAACCCTCATGAAAACGCTCCTATCTCTAGGATACTTTGCCTAAAATGATACGAACTAGGCAATGTAACTTTTCTGTATTTCGGTATCTTACTTTGAAGGAGAAGCACAAAAACTGAAAAGCTTATAGGACAAGGCTTTGAGTGTCATTTTGCACTTTTTTACACGTATCTCGGCTCAATCCCAGGATAAGCTGTGCGTTCAATTGATGCCATGATCTTGTTTGAGGGTAAGCGGTACTGGGATTGTTACTATCAGTGGGAAACAGTACTATCCTCGCAAAGTTGGCCTTGGTCGAGTCCCCTCTTTGTTACAAAACTTTACAACTTGTCCGATTTCGCACGTATCTCCTCTTTACTCCTAATTACAATTTCAGATGATAATATTAAAGAAAAAAATCTTAAGCCTTGCGTAGCAATGACGGTATTTAAGCGAAGTCAGATGGATAGAGCGATCGCTTAGTTTAATTTAAGCTAAGTCAAGCATTACTTTGATTCGCTCTCGAGTTATATCTTCTACATGATAGTCATTTATTTCCTGAGAGAGTCCTCGTTCTCGGATGTCTAAAGTCAAATTAAGAGCATCTCGAAAAAGTGTGTACTCTGTCAGAAGTTTTGGTGTGTGTAGTTTTTCTGCTAAGAGAATAAACTGAGTGACGTATTTGATCTTATTACGGAGCGAAAGTGAAAATTTTAGTTGCTTTCCCTCTATCTCCAGGATTCCTTTTTCAAAGTCCGCAAATGCCCTTCCGTAATCAAATTCTATCTCCATCCAGCGTTCGTGTAAGTCTTCAGGCACATATTTAGCACATATCAATCGTGCTTCTGTTCCTTCTTCTGTAAGTAAATTAGCTGTTGTTAGTGTCTCTGCTGCCTGTTGTCCCGATTTTTCATAAAACCACTGAGCTGTTTTTTCATGTCTAGCCAACTCGACATCAACAATTTGAATTTCCTGTTCATCTCCTAGAAAAGGGAGTGCTAGACAAACCAAATGATAAAAAGTCTCGACGGTATTGCCTCCAGATGCTGGATTGAGTACCCAAGCACGTTGTTCAAGTTGTCCTGCTGTACCGGATCCTTCTAACAAAACAGCTCTAATGCAACGGACTCTTCCAAGACTTGCTCGTATCTCGGCAATTTGATCCGGTTCGACTGATGGTACTAAAAGCTCAAGGTAAGCTGGTGGTACTTTCTTACCTAGAGCTAAAACGAGCGAAGCAAGTCCTTTTTCAAGTGCATAATAACCCAAAAGAAATAGACGATCTGTTCCTATTTTTTTGACTACTTTATCGAATTTTCTAACTTGCGATCGCGATGCTGCAAAGGGTTTTTCTAGACAGACTGTCATGCCACTTTCCAACAGTAGTGAACCATAGGGAACATGAAGTGGAGAAGGTGTGGCAATAATTACGGGATGCTCAAAGAGATTTTGCTTCTTGAGGAGAGTAAGTAATCCGTCAGGACTACTGTCTATAAGTTGATGTATATCAGGAGTTGGATAGACATTTTTTGATTTAAGTTCAGACAAAATTTCCGATGGTGGACGAATATCCACAATATCCGCAATTTCAAATTCGTAATTTTGGCTAACTGCATTTGCAGCTGTCAAGTAGCGATCGCGAAAGATCTCTCCTGCACCAATAACCGTAATTTTAGTCATGTTTTTTTAAATTGATTTCTTTTTTTGCATATTGATGTATTTTAAGTTCTTCTATGAGACTTTCGAGCTTGAATTTTTGATTTTGTATATCAAGTTTTGACTTATTTTCTTCTTCATAACCAATAGTTTTGAATTCCTCGTTTAACTTTTCTCTTTCTTCAATTTCAGCTGAACTTTTGTTGTTTATTTCTTTTCCTGACTCTGTTTCTTCATCTGAAAAATCTAGAAAACCATAACCTAAGTTTCTGGCAAGCTTCATCAATTTTTCAGGACGTTTGTCGTAAATATCTTTTAATTTTATAATTCCATCAATCGGTTCTGGTAAAGAGGCAATAAAATGTTCTACGGCGCGAGGATTAAATTCAGGAGCGCAATAAACTAAGTCTAATATTCCTCGTTGGGCAATACGGGCAGTAGCATGATAGCGTAACAACAAATCTACTATCAGATAAACACGACTTGTGCGAGCCTCTTTGTTTACCTTTGGTTGTCGCTCTGAAAAAGATAAATCTAATGTCGGACCCTCTAATCGAGAATGAAGGTCTTTACCTTTTTTATCTTTGCAGTTTGTTAGTAAATCTTCGAGAAATTCCGTCGGCGAATCAGCATTACTTGCAACAAGAATTGTTACAAATTTTTTCTGCCATGTTCTAGTTTCACCCTCAATTTCAACTTTTGCAGACCAAAGTGGTTCAAGTAGGTTGATATAGTATTTTCCATTTTCAGCATCGACTTCATCAAGAAACAAAAGGGGTGTTTTATATTTGATATTTTGCAACCGCGCTATCTTTTGAAGGAGATCTTTTGTAGATAAAACTTGACTGCAATTTACCTCTACCATTTCGCAATTTGTTGCTTCAGCTATTTGTTTTACTAAAAATGATTTTCCTGATCCAGGCTTGGCTACAATAATACAATTTAAAGGTATATCTTGACCTTCTATGATGTGTTGCTTTATATCATCTTTAAACTTAAGTATATTTTTCCGAAGTAATGGATCTGTTGAAGCAAAACCTCCTAAAAATCCTTTTGCATTAGATACATTAATAGTAGGACTTTGATTTTTATCCTTGATGATTTCTGCATAGTCAAAAGCATCTTTTAAACGTTTCAGGGTGTCCTCTAAATTAAATGCATCTTTAAGTTTACCCTTTTCATCCCAATTATTTTCCTGATTCTCTATTTCTCTTTGAACTTTAGGTTGTACTCTATCTTCTATTCCTTGTATTTCTTGGTTTAGTCGAGCGATTTTTTCTGCTATTTCCTTCTTTTCTTCTTCAGACAAATCAGGACTAGATCTTATCTTATTACTTAAATTGTTTTGTTTCTGACGTAAATATTTTTTTATTTCGTCAAATGATTGCGATAAATTTAGATATTTAGCTTGTACAATGTCACTTTTTAAGCCCTCATGAAATTGCTTCTCTGACCAATATAGCTGATTAATTTTTAACCATTTAGCAGCTGTTTTACAAGCTTTATGTAGAGTGTCATCATCACTTTCACCATCAAGATAAGACAACACTAAACTAGCATTAAAAAAGTCTCCAGCAGCTATACCTTCAATTTTTAGAGGTTTTTCTGGTTGCCGTAAAAAAGTATTTTTATCTTCTTGATTTTCTTTATATAAACAAGCTCCTTCTTCATCTAGCTTTATGAGGATTTTTTCAACCTTTATGTTTTTCTTTTTTAAACCTTGTGAAATCTTTTCAATTACTGAAAGGAGCTCAATATTAGGTTGATTTCCTTTGAGAATAGTTGATATATTAGACTCTTCTATTCCTTGAAGAGATTGTGCTAAATCATAAGCTTCTTGACGGTTTATTGTTAAAGTATTGATGGTTATATCTGTAGGGAATTTTTCCCAAATCTTTGGATTTTTGCTGTCAATAAACCATTTGATCTGTTGGTTGTTCAATTTTTCATATAGCTTTGTCAATAAATCTTGAGTAACTAGACCTTTATTAAAGTCCATAATTACGACAGCTTCGATATCTGGTATTTCCTGCTTAGATAAGCGATCTAAAAAGTTATCTTTTAGCTTTGCTTGTCTTGCTTCTGTCGTTTCATTAGATGAAGGTGGGTCTTGATCAAAGCGATGGATAAGTTGAGGTTGATCAGAAGCAATTCGACGATAGTATCTTGATTTTACAATAGTAATAATTTCATCTTCTTCTAGATCTTCAACTTCAAGATTAAAAAACTTAGCTCCATATGGAGCCCTAGCTAATTTATCAAGCAAAGGACTGTCCTCTTGATTCCAAAGACCTAAGCCATAAAATTCAAAATCATCATTATTATTTTCAGATATTTCAGATAATGCTTTAAGTGCCATTAGTGTCATCCCTGCACCTCCCAAACGTTCGTATTTCCATCCAGGATGAATGCGTCTCATCGGTTTTATATCACCATGAGCTTGTACCGTTAATGATGACTGTCCGCTCAATACCCATTCTCGATCAATCATAAAATCACCAACAACTAGAATTATCTTTTTTTTAGGTTTATTATTTTCCGTGTTTGTATTCATCCAGATTAACCTTTCCTAAATAATTGTTTACTTACCCTAATATCTTTCTATTAATTTTATAAGTCTTTCATAGCAAATATTTGAGAGATTCAACGATTTTTATTTCTGCTCAAAGCGATCGCCTATAGTACACTGGTTACAGAAACTAGAAATTGCAAGGGTTTTCGGAGAGTGATAGCAGAGGGTTATTCCTCGATCGAAGTCACTTCGCTATTTTATTTAATCCTCATTCCTAAGAGGTATTAATTTGAAACATATATATATATATATTTAAACATATATTTAAACATATTTAACTTATTTTTTATTTCTTCTAACCCACATTCCGCACTTGCTTTTTTGTTATAAAAACGAGTTCTAATTGAAGAA
>CAYPSO010000099.1:0-16640 GCA_964413275.1 uncultured bacterium
AAATGTAAAGCCGTCTTAGAAAGACGGGGTTTCAAACCCAAAAATTTCTGATGATGAACAAAGAACTAATATTTTAGAAAGTTATCGGTTACGGGTGATTAGGTTTACTAATGATGAGGTTTTAGATAATATTGAAGAGGTTTGGATGATAATTTGCGGTTTTATTCCCCATCTTTCAAAGGGGGGACAAGATAATACACAATCTTTAAGAGACGAGAATCAAAATTTTGTTAAGAAAGACATCAGCAATCAATTTGGGTGCAGCTTTTTGTGAAAAACTCTTAAATTATGATAAAAGTTGTTTGCAAACCTGTACAAAAATATAATAGCTATGAATATAGAACAAATATTAATTAATAAATGGAAACTTTTACCACCAGAAAAACAACAAGAAGTAGTTGATTTTGTTATATTTTTGGAAACTAAGTATAGTCGAAAAAATGAAACAGTACAAAAAAACAAATTAACTTTAGAAAATAGTCAATCAAATACTAATTTTCTCAAAGGAAAACTCCTTTATTATCAAGAACCTTATGAACCTGTTTCCCTTGAAGATTGGGAGGCAATGACGTGATTATTCTTGATACTCATATTTGGATTTGGTGGATAGATAAACATGAAAAACTAACAACTATAAATTGCAATTTAATTGAAAAATATTGCCGTGAAGGATTAGGGATAAGTATTATTTCTTGTTGGGAAATTGCCAAATTAGTAGAGAAAAATCGCCTTAAATTTGAATGTAGTGTTGAAGCATGGTTAAAGTCTGCCTTAACACACCCTAATATTAAATTATTAGATTTAACACTACCCATTATTTTAGAATCTACTCAATTACAGGGATTTCATCAAGATCCTGCCGATCAAATAATTGTTGGTACGGCCAAAGTTTATGATTGTCCTTTGTTAACACAGGATACCAAAATACTCCAATATCCAAATGTTAAACTTTTATCTATCTAAACTCAATCTTTATTAATGTAAATTTCTAGTTATAAATATCTTGAACTTCTATCTCCCCTATGCTTGAAAACGCAGGGAATTAGACATAATCTTATACACAGGAAAATCAGAGATATACTTGCTTCAAATAAAATACATTAAATACGAAATTTAACAGTGAAAACTCCTTTAGCTTGGTTACAGTTAACCCACAAAAAAATAAGTCTTCTAGTTGCTATAGCCGGTATTAGTTTTGCCGATATTCTGATGTTTATGCAGCTAGGATTCCGTGATGCTTTATTTGAAAGTTCAACCTTAATTCATCAAAAGTTACAAGGGGATTTAGTTTTGATTAGTCCTCAATCAGAAGCAATTCATATCATGAAATCCTTTTCTCGTCGTCGTTTATATCAAGCTTTAAATCTTAAAGAGGTAAAATCTGTTGCGCCCATTTATATAGACTTAGGAGATTGGAAAAACCCCGAAACAGGTAAAACTAGAACAATTATGGCTCTTGGTTTTAACCCTTCTAACCCAATTTTAGATTTACCGGAAGTTAATCAAAATTTAGATCAAATTAAACTTCCAGATACCTTTATTTTTGATACCGCATCTCGTCCAGAATTTGGAACTATTCAGGAGTTATATAGCCAAGGAAAAAAAATACAAACGGAAATTAATGATAGACAAATTCAAGTAAAAGGAGTGTTTAGTTTAGGCCCTTCTTTTGCTGTGGATGGCACAGTAATTACCAGTGATATTAATATTTTTCGTCTATTTCCCAAGAGAGAAAGAGGAGAAATAGAAATAGGTTTAATTAGTTTGCAACCTAATACCGATCCAGAATTAGTAAAAAACAAATTAGAGTCCTATTTAGGTAATGATGTTAAAGTGTTTACTCATGTCGAATTTGTAGCTTTTGAAAATAATTATTGGTCAACCAGTACCCCCATTGGTTTTATTTTTAGTCTTGGTGCAGGTATGGGATTTATTGTAGGTACAGTAATTGTTTATCAAATACTTTATTCTGATGTTTCTGACCATTTACCTGAATATGCAACCCTTAAAGCCATGGGTTATACTAATAGATATTTATTAATATTAGTATTTCAGGAAGCATTAATATTAGCAATATTAGGTTATCTACCAGGTTTAGGAATATCTGTGGGATTATATAGCTTAACTAAAACTGCTACTAGATTACCTTTAATGATGGGATTAAATAGGGCAATAATGGTTTTAATCTTAACAATAATTATGTGTTTTTGTTCTGGTGCGATCGCAGTTCGTCGAATTCAAGATGCCGATCCTGCTGATATATTTTAGACAAGCTATAATCTATATTATAGTTTTGCTGACTAAGAGTACTCCCCAGAAAAAATGATCCAAAAGCTGAGATAATTAAAGGGGAAATCCAATTAGGAAAACAAAAATTAAATGGCAAACAAAGTTCCCATTGAAGTTAGTGCCGATTTAAAGTTACTTTACCATAATACAGCGAAAAAATTGAGAGTACGTGACCGAAGGCAATTTATGGCACAATTAGTTAAGCAATGGGGACGAGGTGGTTATACTTTTGCCGAAAAAGAATTGGGATGGAATCAATATAATAATGAATATACTCCCGTATTAATAGAAAGTGGAGTAAAAGACGGAAATCCTAATTGGATTTGGGGGGGGAACAGATTAAACAGATTAAAATTAATTAGTAACTAAATCCTATTTAGCTATTGCTTTTTTTTGATTTTTCTTTTCTTTTTGTTTTTGTGCCTTAGCTGTTTTTTTAGCTGCTTGTTTTTCAGCTTCAATTTTTCTTCTTTCTGCTTGTTTTTCTTCTTCTAATTTATCTATATAATAGTGATAATCGCCGTTATATACTAATAATTCTCCATTACGAATTTCCACAATCTTATTCGCAACTTTAGAGATAAAATAACGGTCATGGGATACTATTAAAAGCGTACCTTCATAATTTTGTAATGCTTCTTCTAACATTTCTTTAGCAGGTATATCGAGATGATTAGTCGGCTCATCTAAAATCAATAAGTTAGTAGGCGCAAGTAACATTTTTGCTAAAGCTAATCTTGCTTTTTCTCCTCCACTTAAAGCTTTAACTTGTTTAAATACTGTTTCGCCAGTAAAAAGGAATTGACCTAATAAAGTCCTTACTTCTTCATTTTTCCACTCTGGTACTTCGTCATGAATTGTCTCCATAACAGTTTTTTCTAAGTCCAAAGCTTCAGCTTGATTTTGTTCAAAATATCCGGGGATTATGTTATGTTTGCCTAAAGTTATTAAACCATCTTCAGGTTTTTCCATATCCATAATCATTCTTAATAAGGTAGATTTACCGCAACCATTGGGCCCTAAAAAAGCGATTCTATCTTCTCTTTCTATTAGTAAATCTGCCCCTAAAAAGAGAATTTTATCGTTATAAGTATGACTTAAATCTTTAATAATGGCGACTTCTCTACCACTACGGGGAGAGGGAGGAAAACGAAAACGGAGACTTTTTAAGTTATTCACTGGTGCGGTTACTAAATCCATTTTGTCTAGTTGCTTTTCCCTACTTTTGGCTTGGGTGCTTCTAGTCGCACTGGCACGGAAACGTTCAATAAAGGCTTGTTGTTTTTCTATTTCTTTTTGTTGATTTTCATAAGTGCTTAATTGAGCTAATTTTGCTTCTTCTTTTTGAAGTAAGTAAGCTGAATAATTACCTAAATAGGTAGTAGAAACTCCCCTTTCTGTTTCAACAATTTTAGTACAAAGTCTATCTAAAAATTCTCGATCATGGGAAATAATTACCATGGGAGTATTTAAACCTTTTAAGTATTTTTCCAACCATTCAATGGTTTGTAAATCTAAATGGTTGGTAGGTTCATCTAATAATAATATATCTGGGTTTTGTAAGAGAATTTTACCTAAACTCATGCGCATTTGCCAACCGCCACTAAATGAACTTACGAGTCTATGGCCATCATCAGGTTCAAATCCCATTTCTGGTAATATTTTTTCAATTTTGGCATCTAAACTATAACCGTCTAATGCTTCAAATTTGCGTTGTAATTTATCTAATTTATGTATTAATATATCTAGTTCTTCAGGAGATGCAGTTTCCATTTTTTGCTGCACTTCTTCTAAATCATGATGCACTTTATTTGCTTCTGTAAATACTGTCCAAAATTCTTCTTTTACGGTTTGACTGGGTTTAACTTCAAATTCTTGGGTTAAATAGCCAATATGCAAACTGGCTGGACGAATTATTTCTCCGCTAGTTGCTTCAATTTCTCCAGTAATTATCTTGAGTTGAGTGGATTTTCCTGCTCCGTTTACTCCTACTAAGCCTACTCTTTCCCCCGGTTTTACTTCCCAGTTCACATCTTTTAATATTTCGCCTGTAGGGTAAATTTTGCTAATATGTTCCAGTCGTAACATTCGAGTATCTCCTAGGGAAAAAGTTGACAATGTAAAGTTTTATTAAAAATAGTATATAACAATACTCTTTTAATTGTAAACATTATATTTTTTTTATGAACCACACCAGGCACGGAGAGGTTTTCTCCGCATATCCAATCAACCAAGAGAGTACACAGAGAAAAGAAAAGAGAGAGAAGAAAGTTTACAAATGATTTAGGAAGATAGTTATAGCATTAAATTTTGTACTTCTATACTTTTGAGATAAGAAATTAAACTAAAAATTATTAAATTACTAATAAAAGCCATAATTATTGTGACGATTAAACCTTGTTTAGCATAAACTTTTAAAGAGTTATCCCAAAAGTTTTCTTCAGTGTCATTATTATCCTCTTCATTATGCTGTTCTTCTTCTAACTCATCAAGATAATAATTTTCTTCATCTTCCTGATTTATGTCATCTAAATTATAATTTTTGTCAAGATGATAATCTTGGTAATTTTCTTGATTAATTATTGATTTATTGACTTCTATTGCAGTAAATTCATCTGTTACTTCAGATTTATTTGATACTAACATAATATAGCCAATTATTCTAAATATTGTTCCAATAAAAATACCAGCAAAGGCAATCAATAAAATAATGATTAAGCCAAATCTTCCCCAATTTTGATATTTTAGCAAGCCGTAACTAAATACAAAAATCAAAATCCATATTAACCATAAACCAATATTTTTATAAGAATTAATAGGATAATCAGGATAATTTTTTCTTAATTGATATAAACTAATAAAACCAATAATTATGGCTAAACTAGAAATAATTAAACCAGTTAAACTAACTAACACTACAATTTTTTCAGTATTCATATATAATATTATGTTATGTTAAAATAATTACTGTAAGAAATTAACTACGAACTACGAACTACGAACCAATTAAAAATGTCAATACCTCGTATTCATCCTGAAACCATAGAAGAAGTAAACGAAAAAGCTGATATTATAGACATAATATCAGATTATGTTGTTATTAAAAAAAAGGGCAAAGATTATCAAGGTTTATGTCCCTTTCATGAGGAAAAAACTCCTAGTTTTACTGTTAGTCAAAACAAACAATTATATTATTGCTTTGGTTGTGGGGCTGGTGGTAATGTTTTTAAGTTTTTAATGGAGTTAAATAAAAGTTCTTTTGCCGAGATTGTTTTAGAATTAGCGCAACGTTATCAAGTACCAATTAAAACCCTAGAAGCTGAAGACAAACAAGAGTTACAACGTCAGCTTTCTGAAAAAGAACAACTCTATGAAGTTATGGCAGTTGCTAGTAATTTTTATCAATATGTATTATTTCAAGAACAAGGTAATATTGCTTTAGAATATCTTCAAAAAAAACGTAATTTTAATGAAGAAACTATTAAAAATTTCAAATTAGGTTATGCACCTCAAGGATGGGAAACTCTTTATCATTATTTAGTAGAAATAAAACATTATTCTTTAGAGTTGGTAATTAAAGCTGGATTAATTAAAAATAGAAAAACTGGTGAAGGTTATTACGATCAATTTAGAGAGCGTTTAATGATTCCTATTTGTGATGTGCAAGGTAGAGTTATTGCTTTTGGAGGTAGAAGTTTAGGAGATGAATTACCAAAATATCTTAATTCACCGGAAACTATTTTATTTGATAAAAGTAAAACTTTATTTGCTTTAGATAAAGCTAAAAATATTATTAGTAAAGAAGATAAAGTAGTAGTGGTAGAAGGCTATTTTGATGCGATCGCACTTCATTCTGTGGGTATTTCCAATGTGGTTGCTTCTTTAGGAACAGCTTTAACAAAACAACAAATTCATCATTTAGCTAGATATACAGATTCTAAACAAATAATCCTTAATTTTGACACTGATAAAGCAGGAATTGAAGCGACAAAAAGAGCAATTAATGAAATAGAAAATTTAGTATATTCAGAGCAAGTAAACTTAAGAGTAATTCAGCTTCCTGAAGGTAAAGATGCGGATGAATTTGTTAAAAACGATCCAAATAATATCATTAATTATCGTGATTTATTAAATAATTCTCCCCTATGGATAGATTGGCAATTAGAACAATTATTAATCAATAAAAATTTAAAAGATGCAATTCAATTTGAAAAAGTATCTCAAAATATGTTAAATATTTTGCAAAAAATAGAAAATAGTAACCAACGTATCCATTATCTTACTAAATGTGGTGAATTACTAAGTCAAGGAGAAGAAAGATTAACCTCTTTATATGCTAATAATTTACTCAATCAACTAAGAAAACCGCAAATAAAAAATAATATAAAAACTAAAAATACTATTACTAATGCTTCTAAAGATAGAGGAAATTTATTAAGGCGAGCAGAAGAATTACTTTTAATTATTTATCTCCATTGTCCAGAACATAGGAAATTTATTATTAATATTCTTGAAGAAAAAGAATTATTATTTAGTTACTCAGACCACAGATTTCTTTGGCAAAAAATCTTAGAAATAAATGTGGTTAATGAAATTAAAGGAGAAAATAAATTACTAGAAAATCTCCAAATAAAGTTAATAGAGCATTCAGAAAAAATGAAAGCCATTAATCATTTATTAATTGTCAATCAAGAAAAACAAGAAAAAACCTATCGTGCAGCTTTAATAATTCGTTCAGCCATAGCGACAATGGAGTTAGTAATTTGTAAAAAATATTGGCGTGATTGCTTAGATAAATGGCAAAAAACAGATCAGTTTACTGACGCTAATAACTGGAAATATTATTATCAAGAAATCCAAAATACTAAAGCCAAAATGACACAATTAGAACAAGAGCGTAGCTTTAGTAATTTAGAGATTATCTCTAATGAATCCTAGTGGACTGTTTCAGTTAAAAGTGTGCATTAGTAGGGTGGGCAATGCCCACCAAATCATAAAGATAATCAAAATTCTATTGCCCTATTTTAGTTGAAACAGTCCACTAGGGCGAAGTTTTATCGTCTTAAATTCGAGCATTAGTAGGGTGGGCAATGCCCACCAAATCATAAAGGGCATTGCCCACCAAATCATAAAGACAATCAAAATTCTATTGTCCTATTTTAGTTGAAACAGTCCACTACGCTTCTGAGACAACCACCTGATTTGGCTGGTGGAATTAGTTTTTGAAGTAATTACCATTGTTAATCGGTTAAATCAGTAAGATTGGGCGGGAACAGATTAAAATTAATTTTAGTCTAATTGTTAAATTAGATTTGGTGTGTTTCAGATTTCAATTTTCATTATTAAAGTAATAATGTTGTTTTTGGCGTACCATGTTTAAACTAAATTTAAGAAGGAGTAAATTATACTTGGCAACTACAATATTTAAACTGGGAAGATTATTTATCTTATCTTTTGCTATCGCAATTTTAATAAATATTATTCATCTTCAACAAGCAAAAAGCCAGACTAATATAACTGATTTACCATTTGCTCAAGTTTCACCAATTAATAACTTGCAAGAGAATATTATTCAACAAGGTAGTCAAGTTCAAGTAAATAATCGTATCTTTCCCCTATCTTGGATACAATGGCAAGAAAATAATACAATTCATACGGCTATTGCTGATGTAGGTATTTCTAATATTTTAGGCTTGGATTTAATTAGCACCAATAATCCTTCTTTACAACCCGTTCAATGGTTTTCTTTTAAGGCTACTTTACCAGCTAAATTTATTAATCCCAATCGTTATTTAGATATTACTACTTTTATTCCTGTCGCTAATATTAATTTAACAACTAATGGAGATATGCTTAATATAAATAATTCTCCTACAAAAATCAATAATATTTATATTAAAGAAGAAACTTGGGGTAAACAATTAATAGTTGAGTTAAATCAACCGACTTTTTGGCAAACTGGCCAAGTTAATAATCAAGGCATAGTTAAAATTGATGCAGTGGCTAATCCTGTTATTTTACAAGCCTTTGCACCACCACCTGAGCCTATTGAAGAAGAAATAAAACCAAGAGATGATATACTTACAGACGATATAGTCATTGAAAAAGAACCTCCAGAATTACCCTTATTAATTGTTGAAAATAAAGATATTAATCAAGTTATTTTAAATATTAATTTACCTGATACTAAAAAAATAAAAGTTTCTAGTATAGATAAGAAATTAATAATTGACCTTAGAGACGATGCTTTATTAAGTAAAAATATTGTTTGGTATCCGGGTTTAAATTGGCAACAAACTTATCTAAATATTGTTAATGATGTTACTAAAACAAATAACTCATTTCCAGTAACTTATTTAGAAATAGATAACACAAATAAAGATATTTATTTAAAACCAATAACTTTATATCAAAATCAAATGGAAGGGATTAATCCTTTAGTTTCAACTGCCAGAAATGAAAAAGCGATCGCAGCTATAAATGCAGGCTTTTTTAATCGTAATAATAAACTACCTTTAGGGGCAATCAAAAGTGATAATAATTGGTTATCAGGCCCAATTTTAAATAGAGGAGCTTTAGCCTGGGATAACCAAGGAAAATATAAATTTGGTCGTCTAAGTTTAGAAGAAAATGTAATAACTGAAAAAGGCGATCGTTTACCAATTATTTTACTTAACACAGCTTATATTAAAGCAGGAATTGCCCGTTATACTCCTAGTTGGGGTGATAATTATACTACCCTTTCTGACCAAGAAAATATTGTAATTGTTGAAAACGATATTATCGAAACTCATATTACCAGTTTACAAGCCGGAAAAGAATCTTTTAATATTCCTAAAAATGGTTATTTACTCGTATTACGTTCTTTTAGTTCAGCTCTTTCTCGATTACCAATTGGAGAAAAAATAGCAATTAATAGCCAAACTTATCCCGCCGACTTTGACAATTATCCTAACATAATTGCAGCCGGGCCATTGTTAGTAGAAAATAGTAAAATAGTTTTAGATGGAGAAGCCGAAGGCTTTAGTAAACCATTTAATCAACAGTCCGCTTCTCGAAGTGCGATCGCCCTTAAAAAAGATGGTAATTTAATTATTGTAGCTGTTCATAACCGTATTGGTGGTCGAGGCCCAAGCTTAAAAGAAATGGCTAACATAATGTTAAAATTAGGCGCAATTAATGCTCTCAATCTTGACGGAGGTAGTTCTACATCTTTGTATTTAGGAGAACAATTAATAGATCGATCGCCTCTTAGTGCCGCTAGAGTACATAATGGAATTGGTATATTTGTTAAATAATAAAATAATATAAAATTCCTAGGGTGGGCAAAAAATTAAACTTATTATCTATTCCTCCATAAGCAAATTTTGTTTTTTTTGCCCACCAGATAAATTAGAAAAATTGTCTCTAATACTATTTCTCTATAAGCTTAAACTCTCAGAATAAATCTCTTGCTATTTAGCCGTAACCCACCATAATAATTTTTGTAATCGAATATACTAATTGCTTATTTCTAGATTTGTGAAGGAAAAGTAAAGATAAAGAAATATTACAAAAAGAGATATTACATCAAATTACTGATGACATTTACCCAGATTAATTTGTTATCTTTAACTAAAAGTTCAGATTAATAGTTATGGTACAAGCAGAAATATCCCTTCCCAAAACTCTAGTTAGTAGCGAAATAGCGGCCACAGAAATTCGTCCTTGGGGCTCTTTTACTACCCTAGAAGAAGGCAATGGCTATAAAATAAAACGTATAGAAGTAAATCCCGGCCACCGTTTAAGCTTACAAATGCACCATCATCGTAGCGAACACTGGATTGTCGTTTCTGGCACAGCTAAAGTAACCTGTGATGGCAAAGAACAAATTTTAGGGCCAAATCAATCAACCTATGTTCCCCAGTGTAACTCTCACCGTTTAGAAAACCCCGGAGTAATAAAATTAATTTTAATTGAAGTTCAAAATGGTGAATATTTGGGAGAAGATGATATTATTCGTTTTCAGGATGATTACTCTCGTAAATAAAATATAAGAACATTTTGTATTTTGTGAGACAGGCAATATGCCTGTCAATTTTTAAAAAATTATGATTAATTTAACCCCAACTGCCATACAAGAAATTAAAAGAATGCAAAAAAGCCGTCAACAAACAGACAGCTATTTTCGTATCAGCGTTATTAACGGTGGATGTTCGGGCTTAATTTATATACTAGACTTAGATAAGACTAAACAAGAAAGCGATTATAATTACGAAAGTGAAGGAATCTCCATAATAATTGACCCAGAAACTTTACCTTATCTGCAAGGACTAAAATTAGACTATTCAGAAGACTTAATGGGAGGCGGTTTCCGTTTCCAAAATCCCCAAGCTAATAAGACTTGTAATTGTGGTCAATCCTTTGGGATGAATTAAATAAATAAAAAATTTAATAACAGAATTGAAAAGCTCTTGACATGATACTCATTTTTTAGATATAATGGGCATTTGTCAACCATTATGCCTAAAAATTGACAAGTTGAAAACCATATAAAAATAACTAGCCCATGCCCACTATTCAGCAGCTTATTCGCAGCGAAAGATCGAAAGCCAAGAAAAAAACCAAATCACCAGCGCTTAAACAATGTCCTCAGCGTCGTGGGGTTTGTACCAGAGTATATACAACAACACCGAAAAAGCCCAACTCAGCACTACGGAAAGTAGCAAGGGTACGTCTTACTTCTGGTTTTGAAGTAACATCTTACATTCCTGGAATTGGTCATAACTTACAAGAACACTCCGTAGTTTTAATTCGTGGTGGTCGTGTTAAGGATTTACCGGGGGTACGATACCATATAATTCGTGGAACTTTAGATGCTCAAGGCGTAAAAGATCGTCGCCAAGGTCGCTCTAAGTATGGCACAAAAAGACCTAAAGCATCATAATTGAAGGGCGGTTTTTGCTGTTTATTAAAGATAAATCAACTGCTAAAAGTGCTAGGAAAAGACTAGCTTTTACCATTATTGAAAGTGCTTTTAGTTATTTTGAGCTTAAACCTTTGATTTTTATCAAGGATATTTAAGTTATTGGTTTTGTTCTGCAAAAATTGCTACAACTTATTGATTTAGTTAATTAAAAAATAACAGGAAAAAGGTAAAAATGTCTCGTCGTCGAGTAATCAAAAAACGTGAAGTACCACCAGATGCAGTTTATAACAGTCGTCTGATTAGCATGACCATTAGACGTTTGATGCTTAGTGGCAAAAAGTCCTTAGCTTCTCGTATATTATATGATGCTTTGCAATTAGTAGGAGAACGTACTAATTCAGAACCATTAGAAATTTTTGAGCAAGCAATTAAAAATCTTACTCCTTTAGTGGAAGTTAAAGCTCGTCGTGTTGGTGGTGCAACCTATCAAGTACCGATGGAAGTACGCCAAAATAGAGGAACAGCCTTAGCACTTCGTTGGTTAGTAAGATTTTCCAGAGAAAGAAGTGGTCGCACTATGTCCGGCAAACTAGCTAACGAAATTATGGATGCAGCCAATGAAACAGGTGGCGCAATTCGTAAACGGGAAGAAACCCATAAAATGGCAGAAGCTAATAAGGCTTTCGCCCATTATAGGTACTAAAGCTAGTTTAGGAAAGCCTTTGTTACTTTCTTAAAAAAAGTTTAAAAAACTTAAAGAAAGTATAGAATTGTAAATAGTGTAAAAAATAGCAGGAGTCTAGTCAAACATTAAAAAATAAGTCTGACAATACTTAAGGAGGCAGCCGTGGCACGTACCATCCCGCTAGAAAGAGTCCGTAATATAGGGATTGCGGCACATATAGATGCGGGTAAAACAACAACAACTGAACGTATTCTTTTCTATTCAGGCATGATTCACAAAACTGGTGAAGTTCATGAAGGTAACGCTGTTACTGACTGGATGGAACAAGAAAAAGAGCGGGGTATTACCATTACTGCCGCAGCGATCAGTACCAGTTGGAAAGATCATAAAATTAATATTATTGATACTCCAGGTCACGTTGATTTCACCATTGAAGTCGAACGCTCCATGCGCGTACTAGATGGTGTTATAGCCGTGTTTTGTTCTGTGGGTGGGGTACAACCTCAGTCAGAGACGGTATGGCGACAAGCAAATAGGTATCACGTACCTCGGATTGCATTTATCAATAAAATGGATCGAACTGGGGCTAATTTTTTCAAAGTTTACGATCAAATTAGAGATCGCTTGAAGGCAAATGCAGTTCCTATTCAAATACCCATTGGTGCTGAAGATGGATTTCGAGGCATTGTGGATTTAGTTGCTATGAAGGCTAGGATTTATAAAGACGATCTTGGTCAAGAAATAGAAGAAACTAATATTCCCTCAGAATTTTTGCAAGTAGCTCAAGAATACAGAGAAAAATTAATCGAGGCAGTGGCAGAAATTGATGATGCGCTGACCGAAAAATACCTAGAAGGTGAAGAGATTACCCCAGCAGAGATTAAAAAAGCTCTGCGTCAGGGAACAATTAAGGGCAGTATTATGCCTATGCTCTGTGGTTCTGCTTTCAAAAATAAGGGAGTCCAACTGTTGCTAGATGCAGTAGTGGATTATTTACCCTCTCCCCCAGAAGTACCCGCAATTACTGGATTGCTACCAGATGGTACGGAAGCTGTAAGAATGGCTAGTGATGACGAACCTTTCTCAGCTTTAGCTTTCAAAATTGCTGCTGATCCCTATGGGCGCTTAACTTTTATCCGAGTTTATTCTGGGGTTTTAGCCAAAGGTAGCTATGCTTATAATGCTACTAAGGACAAAAAAGAACGGATTTCTCGTTTAATCGTACTTAAATCCAACGAGCGGATTGAAGTTGATGAGTTAAGGGCTGGAGATTTAGGTGCTTTAATCGGTTTAAAGGCAACTACCACAGGGGATACACTTTGTGATGAAAATAAGCCAATTATTTTGGAATCTTTATATATTCCAGAACCGGTGATTTCCGTTGCTGTAGAACCAAAAACCAAACAAGATATGGATAAGCTGTCTAAAGCACTTCAATCCCTATCTGACGAAGACCCTACCTTTAAAGTTAGCGTCGATCCCGAAACAAACCAAACCGTAATTGCCGGCATGGGTGAATTGCATTTGGAGATTTTAGTAGATCGGATGTTACGAGAATTTAAGGTCGAGGCTAATGTGGGTAAACCCCAAGTTGCCTACAGAGAAACTATTCGTCAGGCTATTAAAAACATTGAAGGTAAGTTTATTCGTCAAAGTGGTGGTAAAGGTCAGTACGGCCATGTGGTCATCAATTTAGAACCAGCCAAATCAGGCAGTGGTTTTGAATTTGTCTCCAAGATCGTTGGTGGTGTAATTCCTAAAGAATATATCCCTTCGGTTGAACAAGGTATTAGAGAATGCTGTGAAACCGGGATACTTGCCGGGTATCCTGTAATTGACCTCAAAGTAACTTTAACTGATGGTTCTTATCACGATGTTGACTCTTCAGAAATGGCATTCAAAATTGCTGGTTCTATGGCAATTAGGAATGCTGTAATGAAGGCTAATCCTGTAATATTAGAACCGATGATGAAGGTAGAAGTAGAAGTACCCGAAGATTTCCTTGGGGATGTTATTGGAGATCTTAACTCCCGTAGAGGTCATATTGAGGGTATGAATTCCGAAGATAGCATAGCTAAAGTTGATGCTAAAGTTCCTTTGGCAGAAATGTTTGGTTACGCAACGGATATTCGCTCTAAAACTCAAGGACGTGGTATCTTTTCCATGGAATTTAGTAACTATGATGAAGTGCCTCGCAATTTAGCTGAGACAATCATCGCCAAAATCAAAGGCTTGTAAGAGAACCTATAAATTGATAATTAAGGAATAAATTATGGCACGCGCAAAATTTGAACGTAATAAACCCCACGTAAACATTGGTACTGTTGGTCACGTTGACCATGGCAAAACAACCTTAACTGCTGCTATTACTATGACTTTAGCGGCATTAGGTCAGGCTAAAGCCAGAAATTATGCTGATATTGATGCTGCACCTGAAGAGAAAGCACGGGGTATCACCATTAACACTGCTCACGTTGAGTATCAGACCGAAACTCGTCACTATGCTCACGTTGACTGCCCCGGCCACGCTGACTATGTGAAAAATATGATCACTGGTGCTGCTCAAATGGACGGCGGTATTTTAGTAGTTTCTGCGGCTGATGGACCTATGCCCCAAACCCGGGAACATATTCTCTTGGCAAGACAGGTAGGTGTTCCTCACTTGGTTGTTTTTCTAAATAAAAAGGATATGGTTGATGACGATGAATTGTTAGAACTTGTAGAATTAGAAGTACGCGAACTTTTAACTGAATATGGATTCCCCGGCGATGATATTCCCATCGTAGCTGGTTCTGCTCTTAAAGCCGTAGAAGCAATGACAGCTAATCCTAAAACTGCTAAAGGTGAAGATGAATGGGTTGATTGCATTTATGCACTCATGGATGCTGTGGATTCCTACATTCCTACCCCTGAGCGCGAAATCGATAAGCCTTTCTTAATGGCTGTTGAAGACGTATTCTCTATTTCTGGTCGTGGTACTGTGGCTACTGGCCGTATCGAACGCGGAAAAGTTAAAGTTGGTGAAACAATTGAAATCGTTGGTATTACCAATACTCGCAGCACTACAGTAACTGGTGTAGAAATGTTCCAGAAAACCCTTGATGAAGGTATGGCTGGGGACAACGTGGGTGTTCTTTTACGTGGTTTAAAGAAGGAAGAAATCGAACGTGGTATGGTTCTTGCTAAACCAGGTTCTATTACTCCTCATACCCAGTTTGAGGGAGAAGTTTATGTCCTTACCAAAGAAGAAGGTGGCCGTCATACTCCTTTTTTCCCTAACTACCGTCCTCAGTTCTATGTACGTACCACTGACGTAACTGGTACAATTACAGCTTTTACTGCTGATGATGGAGCTGCTGCGGAAATGGTTATGCCTGGCGATCGCATTAAAATGACTGTAGAGTTAATCAATGCTATTGCTATTGAGCAAGGTATGCGCTTTGCTATTCGTGAAGGTGGCCGCACCATCGGTGCTGGTGTTGTCTCTAAAATTATTAAGTAAGACAATCAAATGATTTAACATGGAGCAGAACAAGGCTTAAAATCTGCTCCTTTTTTCTTCTCAATTTGAGTAACAACTGAACCTTGAAAATTTAAAAAAGTAGGAAAAGATTATGGCAACTATTCAACAACAAAAGATTCGTATTCGTCTGAAAGCTTTTGATCGTCGTTTACTCGATACATCTTGTGAGAAAATTGTAGAAACAGCTAATCGCACTAACGCTACGGCAATTGGTCCTATTCCTTTACCAACTAAACGTAAAATTTATTGTGTGCTTCGTTCTCCTCACGTTGATAAAGATTCAAGAGAGCATTTTGAAACTCGTACCCATCGTCGCATCATTGATATTTATCAACCTTCTGCAAAAACCGTTGATGCCTTAATGAAACTAGATCTCCCTGCTGGTGTGGATATTGAAGTAAAACTTTAATCTAATGTTTTAAACTGAAAGTGACGGGTAATATTTTTTTCTTCATCGAAAATTAGCTTTCCCGTTGCTTTTGGTAAGGTTAATTAATTACTTTTAAGAAAAATGTTAAGAAATTCTTAATTCTATCATGTAATGGGGATCGATATAAAATATTTTTTTAATTGGTATTATTAATTACAGCCAACTTAGAGATGGGAGTGTTAACTTAGGAGTTGTAATGATAAATCCATTTTAAAACTGCTTTGATAATAACCATGGCTCAAATACTTGATCCCCTTCCTACTAATGATGATAATAACCATATTATCTGCTGCTATGTTAATGCTACTAGTCAAATTCAGATTGCCCGCATTACTAATATACCCAATTGGTATTTTGAAAGAGTTGTATTTCCAGGACAACGTTTAGTATTTGAAGCATTGCCGGAGGGTTTATTAGAAATTCATACTGGCATGATGGCTAGTGCTATTATTTCAGATACAATATCCTGTAAAGCTCTCCATATTAAGGATAATTCTGATGAACACCAAGAGCAGATGTTCATACCAGTTGCTGTTAAAACTGACGAAAAACCAAAAATAAGCAGTAGTGAAAAAAAGTCTAATAAAAATTCAATAGATTTAGTACCTCTCGCTCTTTCATGTTAGTTAGATAAAATTATTTTGAATAATAATGCGTTGCTCATAAGAGCAAGGCATTATTTTTTTAGCTTAGAAAAACAAAAAATCTAATTGCTAAAAGCTAACCACTAATTACTATATAATTAAATATATATAAAGTTTTGGGATTGTTTCTTGGATTTACCTTCATTTTTATGGCTGTGGAA
>CAYPSO010000100.1:0-16553 GCA_964413275.1 uncultured bacterium
AAAAATTATGAGTAAAACAGAAGAAATAATTATTATTGGTGGTGGTATCGTTGCTTTGGCGATCGCCTTTGAGTTAAAGTTAAAAGGTATTGCTGTTACTATTCTTAGTAAAAATTTACAACAAGCAGCATCCCATGCGGCTGGGGGGATGTTAGCTCCAGAAGCAGAAAAGCTTACAGGGGCGATGTTAGAGTTAGCCATTAAATCTCGTTCCCTTTATCCCGAATGGATTAATAAATTAGAGCAATTAACAGGAGTAAATGTCGGTTATTGGCCTTGTGGTATCCTAGCACCAGTTTATCAACAGGAAGATAAAACCAATTCTAATTCTATTTGGTTAGATCGAGAAGCCATACAATACTATCAAACAGGTTTAGGTCAAGATGTTATTGGTGGTTACTGGTGTCCAGAAGATGCCCAAGTTGACAACCGTGCTTTAATCAAAGCCTTATTACAAGCAGCACAAATATTAGGAATAGAAATACGGGAAGGAGTAACAGTCGAAGCCATACAACAAAGTAATGGTAAAATAGTCAGCGTGCGAACTTCTCAGGGTGAATTAACAGCAGATAAATATGTTTTAGCCACAGGTGCATGGTCTAATCAATTATTACCTTTACCCGTGCGCCCTGTCAAAGGACAAATGTTAGCGGTAAAAATGCCAGCAGATTCACAATTATATCGAGTTTTATTTGGCCCTTCAACTTATTTAGTGCCTAGACAGGATGGTAGATTAATTATTGGAGCTACCGTTGAGGAAGTTGGTTTTACTCCTGAGAATACACCCCAAGGGATACAAACTCTGATAGAAAGAGCGATACGACTTTATCCTGCTATTAAAGATTACCCCATTGAAGAATTTTGGTGGGGATACCGCCCGGCAACTCCTGATGAATTACCAATTTTAGGTAAGAGTTTATGTGATAACTTAATTTTAGCAACTGGTCACTATCGTAATGGGATATTACTCGCTCCTGTGACGGCTTCTCTAATTACTAAATTAATTTTAGAAGATAAATCCGATCCGTTGTTAGATGCTTTTAGTTATGATCGCTTTTTTAAAAAATCTTCTATTATGCCTACTTTAACAAATAATAATGGTCTGGTTAAAAATAATGTTTCTTCTGTAACTGCTACACAGGATGATGATTTAATTATTGCTGGTAAACGTTTTCGCTCCCGTTTAATGACAGGAACGGGAAAATATCCTAGTATCGAAGCTATGGAGCAAAGTATAGTTGCCAGTGGCTGTCAAATCGTTACAGTAGCTGTCAGAAGGGTACAAACTAATGCTCCGGGGCATGAAGGTTTAGCTGAAGCCCTAGATTGGTCAAAAATTTGGATGTTACCTAATACGGCGGGTTGTCAAACGGCTGAAGAAGCAATTAGGGTTGCAAGATTAGGGCGAGAAATGGCTAAGTTATTAGGTCAAGAAGATAATAATTTTGTCAAATTAGAAGTTATCCCCGATTCTAAATATTTATTACCCGATCCTATTGGTACTTTACAAGCGGCTGAACAATTAGTTAAAGAAGGGTTTGCGGTGTTACCCTATATTAATGCCGATCCTATTTTAGCTAAACGGTTAGAAGAAATTGGTTGTGCTACAGTTATGCCTTTAGGTGCGCCCATTGGTTCGGGACAAGGCATAAAAACCCAAGCTAATATTGAGATTATCATTGATCAGGCTAAAATTCCAGTAGTGATTGATGCGGGAATTGGTAGCCCTTCGGAAGCCGCTTTAGGTATGGAATTAGGGGCTGATGCTTTATTAATTAATAGTGCAATCGCTCTAGCTAAAAATCCCGTAACTATGGGTAAAGCTATGGGAATGGCAACTATAGCGGGACGTTTAGCCTATTTAGGGGGTAGAATCCCGATTAAGGCTTATGCTAGTGCTTCTTCTCCTTTAACTGGTGTGATTCGATAATAGACCTCTTGCAAAAGTCCCTAAAAAATAGAATTAAAATCAAATTTAACCTTGTTTTTATCAATTTTCAACACTATTGCCTATTGCCTGACGAATACAAGAAGTCTAATATTTTTAGGGATGAGGGATTTAGGGTTTAGCATTTAGCTTTCATCCTTTATCTCTCATCTTTTCTATAGCTATCTCATCAGTTTTAAGCTTTCTGTCTCTTTAGTAAACATTTCAGTAAACAGACTCAAAACTGTGCGATGTTCTCTAATTTTGATATTAGAACTAATGGACATACCAGACTGAAGCCCTACCAAGGTTTCTTCATCAATTTGTAGCCCTTGTTGATCTAGACGAATTTTAGCCGGAAAACGATAAAAATTATAGATTTGATCTGGAGGTAAAGCATCAGAGCCAATGGAAATAAGTTCGCCTTTAATGTCTCCATATTCACTAAAGGTAAAAGAATCAAGTCGTACATCTGCCCTTAAGGGAATACCAGTTTCATTTTTGCGTTTAAAAGCTTCATAAACGAAACCAATATCTTGACTGGTAATAAAAATTTCAGCAATTAATTTGTCATCGGGAACAATTTTAACAGCCTTCTCCTCTCGGTTAGGGTTGGGTACATATCCACGGGAAGCTTGTAAATCAAAAACTGTCCCAGAGACAGGGGAGCGTACTTCTTGATATTTAAGAGTAACTTCTGTACTGCTAACTCTACTGTCAATTTCAGAAATCCGATTTTGGTTGTCCCGAATACTTCTGCTGAGTTGACTATCTATTTGGGCTATATTTTGTTGATTAGCTGCTATTCTATCTCGCACATCTCTTTCTGTCTGTGCTTGGGTATTGATTAATTGAGCTCTTGCTTGTTGTATAGTTATTTTGAGTCTTTGTTGTTCTTCTAAAAGTCTTTCAACTTCTGCTAAAGCAGTTTGAACTTCTTGCTTTTGGCGATCAAACTCTATTTTACCACTGTTTAGTAGTTCTACTACTCTAGCTTGGCGATCGTTAACTTGTTGTTGTTGACGACGAGCAGAAATGGCAGCTAAAGCACCTTCTTTAACTAGAGGAGAAACATCATTAAGAATACTTTCTTCTATATTTAGACTCGCTTGGGCTTGAGCCATATTTTGTTGATTGCTTTGTTTAAGTTGCTCCAAAACTAATCTATTTGTGGCTAATTGAGCCTTGGCATCCGCTAATTGGACTTGGACTTGAGCTAATTGTTTTTCAAGTTGAGAAATTTCTAAACTCGCAGCAATGCTACGGGAATCGAATTCCTTCTGTCTAGCTTGAAGACGGCCTATTTCTTCACGGGAAAAACCGATATTATCCTCTAAACCTAACTCTGCTCGAAACAGACGATTTTCTTCCTGTAAGGCAACTCGATTACGTGCTAAAACTGCAATTTCTTTAGGTAATTTTAACTGAGCAATAGCTTGTTCTATTTGACTGGGAGTGAGAAAAGATGTTGTTAAAGCACGATAAAAACTGTTTTCTTGTTCTAAGGCTTGACGAATAGTGGTTAAAGATTTTAGTTCTGCATTAGCTGTGGTAGAATCAAGAATGAATAATAATTCTCCTTCCTTAACTTGATCGCCGTCCTCAACATATACTTCTTCAACAACACCATTGAGGGGAACTTGAACTTCTTTAACTGAGCCTTCTGGTTTGAGTTGTCCTCGGGCCATAATTACCTGCTCCATTTCTGCAACGGAAGCCCAGACTAAACCAAAAGTAGTGACACCAATCAAACTCCAAATTACTGCCCTCGACCAAAATGGAGATTGTCTCAACACTACAGGTTGATCGAAACTCTTACTTCTCGGCATAGGATCGATGGGCTGTTTGTTTTTACTAGGCTTAAGCATTAAATTGCTTCTGCTTTTACCATTGCTGCCTAAACCACCATTAGGGCTAATCCCATTACTATTTCCGTTTCTATGATTGCCATTCATAATTTTAAATTAGTTATTGATTATAATAAATAATTGATTGTGAATAATTGATAATTAATTTTTATATTGTCAACCATCCATTGTCAATTATTAAAAGGTATTGTTTACATTTTTGACTCTTGTTGATGATAAAGGTAATAATATCTACCTTTAGCCGCCATTAATTCATCATGAGTACCTTGTTCTACTACAGATCCTGCATCCATCATTACGATAACATTAGCATTTTTAATTGTCCCCAGTCGATGAGTAATAAAAAACACGGTGGTATCTTTAAATTCATCACTTAGATTAAGACAAACTTGTTGTTCAGTCGCATAATCAAGGGCACTGGTTGCTTCATCTAATACTAAAATTCTTGGTCTTTGTAAAACCGAGCGAGAGATGGCAATCCTTTGTCTTTGTCCCCCTGATAAGGATGCTCCCCTTTCTCCTACCATGGTATTGTAACCATTCGGTAAGCTCATAACAAATTCATGGGCGGCTCCGACTTGGGCTGCATGAATGATTTCTTCAGTGGTAGCATCGGGATTAGTCAAGGCGATATTTTCCTGAATAGTCCCTTCAAAAAGTAGAGTATCTTGGGGAACTACACCTACTTGACGACGCAGGGAATATAGTTCTACTTTATTAATATCATAACCGTCAATTAAAATTCTGCCAGATTCGGCTTCATAAAGACGAGAAATAAGTTTTGTTAAGGTACTTTTGCCAGCACCAGAAGCACCAACAATAGCAACAAATGTTCCGGGTTCAAAGTCTAGGTTAACGTTATATAAATTTAAAGGCCCAGTTGGTTTAAAGCGGAAAGAAACACTTTCAAATTTCACTGCACCTTGAATTAAAGGCATGGGAATATTGGTACGATCTTTTTCTGCTTCTTGGGGTGTGTCAACAATATCGGCTAAACGTTCCAAAGACAGAGCTGTTTCTTGGAAGTTCTGCCAAAGTTGAGTTAAACGTAAAATTGGCGTAGTTACATAACCAGAAATAATTCGGAAAGCAATCAGCGAACCAAGGGTTAACTGCCCATCCAGAACTAAATATACCCCTACCCATAAAATTAGCAAAGCTGATAATTTATTGAGGAAATTACTGGTTGAACTAGCAATAGTTGAGGTAATTACGGTTTTAAAACCAGCCGATACATATCTTGCATAACGTTCTTGCCATTCCCAACGAGAGCGCAATTCAATATTCTGGGCTTTAACTGTTTGAATACCAGTCATTACTTCTACTAGGTGAGACTGGGTTTCAGCGTTACGTTCGGCTTTTGCTCGCAGTTGTTTACGAATAACTGGGGAAAAGACTAAGGTAAGAATGATAAATATGGGAATAATCCCTAAAGCTACTGCGGTAAGTAGAGGACTAAACACCAACATAACGATGATATATACCACAGAGAAAATGGCATCTAAAACCACAGTTAAAGCTGTACCTGTGAGAAATTGACGGATATTCTCTAATTCATTAATCCTAGTGGAAATCTCACCTACTGGCCTCTTTTCAAAGTAACGTAATGGTAAACGTAGCAAATGGTCGATAATTTCTGAGCCTAAACTCATGTCAATACGATTAGTAGTATCGACAAATAAGTAGGTGCGCAAAGCAGTTAGTAAGGATTCAAAAATAGATAGGACAACAAGAAAGAATCCTAATACATTTAAGGTACTAACGCTATTTTGCCCAATTACTTGGTCAATAATAATACGAATCATTAAGGGGTTCGCCAAGGCAAATAATTGCACAAAAAACGAAGCTACAAATACTTCGATAAGTACCTTTTTATAGCGAACTAAGGAAGGAATAAACCAACTTAAACCAAATCTTTCTTGAGGGGTGTCCTTGGTTCTTTTGAGTAATAATACTTGCCCATCATCATCCCAACTATCTAAAAATTCTTCTGGTTTTAGTTTGAGAATTCCTTTGGCTGGTACACCTAGAATGACTTTTCTTTCATCAACCTCATAAAGAACAGCCAGATTATCTTGCCAGCGAATTAAAGCAGGAGGATTTAGGCGAGTAAAAGCGGAAGCGGGTACTTTAACTAATTGGCCATTCAAACCCATTAATTCAACAATAGCACCACAAAGAGGCATGGATAATGCACCCGTGCGCTGCATTTGTTCGTTTATAACCCGATTAATAACTTCTTTACGGAAGGGCATTCCATAATATTTACTAACCATTTGAAAACAGGCTACACCTGCATCTAAAGGACTTTTACCTCGATAAAACGGATATTTTTCCTTTCTTTCCTCTTCTTCAGGTTGAGCTATGTGATCTTGACCTAATAGTTCTACTTGAGCATAGGGGATTTCTTCTTCTTCTTCCTCTTGAAAAAAAGGATCTGGCTCAACTAAAGCTTCCGTTGCACCATCTGGGGTATGTACTAAATCTGAACTTTGTTGATGGAGATCGACTATTTCAGTAGTAATGCTTTCTAAATTTGACCATTCACTGACAGGAAAACCTAACAGACGAGTTTCTTTGGTAACTGAGATATTTTTTTGCCCTTCTTCTAAATAAAGATAACTACCCACAGGACAATCAACAACGCCACCACCACTAACTAACCAGATTTTATCTTCATCTTCTAAAATAGGATGGTCTTTAAGTTGGATTGTTCCGGCGGGTAAATAATAAATTTCCCCTTGGGATAAAATATGTTGAGCGAGTTCTTTAAGATTACCTTCTCCTCTGGCTTGTTGTTCGAGTTGATAGCCCAGTAAATCAAAGACTTCAATCAGGGAAGGGGTATTTTTAAATTGGTATCTTAGTTGAGGATGTTGATTGATTAACTCTAAAAAATCTTGGTTGCTGATACTCAAACAAATAACCTCAGTTGAAGCAATTGCTGTTTCACAGGCGACTCCTCGAACCTGATTAATACCACCTAAAATTGAGCCTGGGGTCAATAACTCTAGGGTAGAAGGCATTTGACTTCGAGGATCGTAACCGAGTAATCTTGCTTTACCTTCATAAATAATTGATACTTGCAAAGGCATCTTATCCCGTACGAGAATTACTTGACCCATACGGTAACGCAATAATTGTATCTTTTCGGATAACTTACCAATTTCTCCGGGTGATAGCTCACTTAAAAAAGGTAAGCTAGAAAGAAATTCGGAGATCGCTGTAGTTGTATATTCCATATTATGTTTATTATTCTTCTGTGTTATTAACTGCTGTATTATTAGGGACTTCGGAGGGAGTAAAGGAAACTTTATTTTGAATTTTTTCAGTTAACCATTGACGAAATTTTTCTTCTAATAATCTTTGACGCATAGGGCCATTTAATTGGGCGGAAATAAACTGTTCTAGTTTTACTATTACTATCCAGTTTTCTATTTTAGTTGGTGGTAAAAGTTGTCCTGACTGACTTGACATCAACATCTTAGCAATTTTGGGATGAGGAACACTCAATTCTACAGGGCCAACTATACCTCCAGTTTTGGCTTCTGAGCCTTGGGAATATTCTTTCGCTAATTCAGCAAAAGAGGTTTCATCTTCTTGAATACGAAAATATAATTCTTGGGCTACACCTGGATCTTGAGTCCTGATTAAAGAATAGACAACTTGATCTAACTGTCCTTTTCTCTCAAGAAAATAGGATTCAAGGGTACTTCCCCATCTATTTTCTTTAAATTTTTCCAACTTTAAAGCTCTCGTAATTCTCTTATCTACTTGTTCTCGACTCATCCACTGAGTTTGAGCCCAAGCGTCAAATTGTTCTTCTGAAGCAATTTTATTTTGTTGTATAAATTGTTGACGAGCAAATTGTTGTTCTTCTTCAGTGCAATCTATATCGACGATGGCTTCATCAATAATGATTTCTCGAACTAACTGGGGCAGCATTTGATGATCTGCCAAAACGGAAAATAGATTTTCTTCAGTTATTTTATTATCGCCAATACTTAAAACAGAACCCATAATGAATTTTTTTATTAATACTACTTGCTAGACAATCATCCCCTAATTGTAGAGGCGATTGTCCAATCAGATTTATTCTGAGACAAAAAATCAGATCGACGACCTGATTGCTAGTATTACCATATCCCAGAATATACCTAAATAATTTATTTAATGTCCATAATTGTGGAGGGGAATATCGCTTCTGGTTCTCCTAAAAATTTTTGATTAATAATTTCTTGGAATGTTTTTAAATCACTAGACCAATTAGAAATAGCTTCTTTCATTTTGGCGATCATTTCTTCTCCCTTTAAATTAGCAAGGGGGTAATTAAAACTACCCGCAAACAACAATCCCGACATCGGGGGTTTTTCTGGCTGTTGTAAATTGACTTGATTGATACTAAGATTTAATCGACATTTTGCTAAATCATAAGCCAAGTTTAGATTGGCTTGAACAATTCCTTGACCAATATTGTGCCAATCTCCGGGAGCTAATAATTGTTCGATTATATATCTTCGACTCGTATCTGTTTGCTCGCCAAACGCAACTACGTTTTTAGGACTAATACTAACTCCTTGATATTCAGCATTTGCTAATTTTTCTACATATCTAGTGGCGATTTCACCTAGGAGAATTTCTTGGTCGCTTTTATTGCTAATAGATTGAGAAAAGGTAACACTACCGACTTGAGCAACGATATTAACGCCATTTTTAAAAGTTAATTGTATTAAACGGTTGTTAACTACCGGATTTTTTTCTAATTCCCAATCATTAGGTAAAACACCACTCATTTTTAAGAATTCAGGATTAATTACTTGAGGATTAAGATTTTTAGCACTGATAACAATACCTAATTCTTGAATATCTAGAGTTTTGTTATTAATGTAAGTGCTTAGGGGAGTAGCTACTGTTTTTTCTGTCATTTTTCGATCATTTTTCTATTATTTCATAGTCCAGTATATTCTTTTATATATGGAAACAGCTACTTTAATTTACCCAAGATTCACGATATTATTACTTTAATTGGATTAGATTAATTTATGTTAAATCTAAGGAATATGGCAGTCTGTGTCTTTGGCATTGCTAAAGCTTGATTTAACTGATTAATGATTTGTTGAGATAGCATTCGGATTAAGATTAAGTTAAAAATAAATTTACTAATTGAGTTTTAACTTTGGCCTACGACAATACTTGCAAATACTTGGCTGAAACCTATGCCCCGCAATTTGTACGGTGGTTGCTTCAGGTTGAATTAAATGATATAAGAGTTTTGAAAACCGAAATAATACCTGAACCAATTCGTTCTGATGCTTTAATTTTATTGCAAATTGATAATAAAATTCTTCATTTGGAATTTCAAACTTTACCATATTCAGAACCACCTCTATCTTACCGGATGTTGAATTATTGGACACTTCTTTATGGACAATATTGGTGCGAAATTGAACAAGTTTTGATATTTCTTAAAGAAACTCGTTCTCCCCTCGTTTTTGTAGATAATTTTAAAAAACAAAATACAAAACACTCTTATCGTGTGATTAGACTTTGGGAAGAAAATTCTGAAGCATTTTTGAGCGATCCTGCTTTATTACCTTTGGCCAGTTTGACTTATAGTGATGAACCTGAACAATTGTTACAACAAATGGCTCAAAGAATTGCTATGCTAGAAGACTCACCAGAAAAACAAAATATTTCTACGGCTTGTGAAATTTTAGCAGGATTGCGATTTGACAAAAATTTAATTACTCAATTGTTTAGGGAGGAAATTATGCGTGAATCCGTAATTTATCAAGATATTCTCCAAAAAGGTATTGCCCAAGGACAACAACAGGGATTACAACAGGGATTACAACAGGGATTACAACAGGGATTGCAACAGGGATTACAACAAGGAGAACAACAGGGAAGAAAACAGGGGGAAGTTTTGCTGATATTACGTTTATTAAATAGACGTTTTGGGGCTATCGCACCTATTATAGCTGAGGATATTCGTAATTTATCTATTCCTGAATTAGAAGAGTTAGCAGATGCATTATTAGATTTTGGTAATATTGAGGATTTAATTGCTTGGTTGGACAAGAAATAAGCATTCATAGCTTTTAGCCGTTAGCTTTTAGCTTTTAGCTTGGTTAATCGGTGAGAATCGATTTTTGCCCAAGAAAACGGGGGTCTTAAACCCGATAGCTTTTAGATAAAAAACTCACCTCTTAATCAAAGAGGTGAGTCTCAAAAAATTAGTTAAATACTAAAAAATATTTTGAGCGAAAGTAACTTCAACGTCATTAAAGTCAAATATTCCACCGTTATCTGGTTCACCACCGGGGAGGAGACTAGAGTGTAAATCTTCTACCAATAAGGTATTACCCCTAGTGCTGAAGTGAACTAGTCCATCTGAACTAGCTGCGCCATAAGCAAAGTAGGCAACAAATTGACGAATATCACCACCAAAGTCATTACCAGCATTAACTTCTAGAAGATCGAGAAGTTCATTCAAATTACCACCATTAGCAATTACCATCGGAGCGTAACTACCAGCTTCAAGGGTTTTAGTACCAAAGTCACCAGAACTGGTATTTTCTTCTGCTCCACCTCGGAGGATGACATCAGTAGAACTCATTAAAGCTTTAGCTAGATAACCAGTATCTCCGGGTAGCAATCCGTCAATTGCACCAGTGTCAGCATTGTCAACCTTGTAGTATAGAACTTTGTTATCTAAAGTAGCTTCTGAAGTAACATCATTAGCTAGGGTAAGTTGTGTTGTCTGATTAAGAGTAAATACACCATTAGTGATTTCTTCAAGGTCAACTATTGCATTAGCTGTACTACTACCCAAAGCATCTGCTGCTTGAACAACCAGATTAAAACTAGGTACTACATCGAAATCTAAATCATCAGAGTCGTTAACAGTAATTAAACCTGAACTTCCATCAATGGCAAAAGCTAAGTTTCCGTCGCCGTCAACGTCTATGTTACCACCAACGATGCTGAAAGTAATTTCATCACCATCAGGGTCGGTTGCCGTAACAGTACCAACTTCAGTACCGACATCACTACGTTCAAAAATTGCGGGGAAATTAAATACGTCTTGGTCAAAAACAGGAGGCAGATTTTCTACAACATCAATAAGATTAATGGTAAAAGTACCTTCGTCAGATTCATCAAGAGGGTCAGTTGCTCTGATTCCTAGAGTAAATGTTGGAGTTGTCTCAAAGTCAAGATCAGTCTCATCGGCAACAACGATATTCCATGTACCATTACTAAATGCTACGTCGAAAGCACCAATATCATTACCACTAATAATTTCTACATCAAGAGTATCAAGAGCGTCATCTGTATCAACAATATCAATTTCACCAACAGTTGCACCATTGGGAAAATTTGGACTGTCATTATCAGGATTCTCTTCAATTGTGACGCTGCCATCAGTGACAACAGGAATAACGTTACGAGCAGTGGAGCTTACGGTAACAGCATTTCCCTCTGAACCAGGAGCAGTAAAGTCTTGACCAGGAACCTCTGTTCCTGGTGGTTGAATAATTCTTATTAAAGGTGAAACGTCTTCGTCAACGTCAAATACTAAACGATAAAGTTCTGTAGGTTGTGGTACAGGAGGCCAATTACCATTAAAGTCAAGATAACTTGTTTGGAACAGTTGAGTAGTTCGATCATCCTGAAGAAGACCCTCATCGATGTTGTTCGTGTCATCTATAACAGTGAAGGGAATATCGGTAGAGTCATTAGGTGGTGGTGGTTGCAGAGTACCATTGAGCGCAGTATCATTAGATGTTACAGAGCTTACGGTTACGCCATCATCACCATTAAATAAGACTGCTAATGAAAGACCAGTAACCAGTGCTTCAGGATCTGTCTCATAGATAACATCTAAGATAAGTTGTCCTTGAGAATTCAACCTTAGATTACCAGTATTATCAGGATCTTGGGCGAAAAATATTCTTTGAGTCATGGTTCTTAATTCTCCTCACGAAAAAATGTTTCGTACAATATATAATCTAGTCGATAAACTACAAAAAAAACAAATCAGATGTAACATAAAACCAAGATAAATGGTTCTCAAAAGTCACCAAGGATCTTGGAAGAAATAGATTTTTGAACGATAAATTCAATTATCTTTTTCTAAGCTTATGGTATTAAATTGTCTTCTACCCAAGCATTAATATCACTCACACCAGTACGAGTAGCACCCTCACCAAGAGCTCCAGTTAAATCGCTTTCTAAAAGTCCGCCAGTAGCCTGTTTGAACAAATAACGAATAGCTAAAATACCATCGCTAAAAGCTCCTACACTACTATTAAAATCAATGTCTAATAAAGCACTACTGTCTGGAGCGGGAGCATTATCTGGGGATATTAAATTTTGCATCCAATCATTAATAGCCTCAGGAGTAGTACGAGTAGCACCCTCACCAAGAGCTCCAGTTAAATCGCTTTCTAAAAGTCCGCCAGTAGCCTGTTTGAATAAATAACGAATAGCTAAAATACCATCGCTAAAAGCTCCTGCACTACCATTTCCATCAATATCAAGATCGAAAGGTGTTGGAGCAGTAATATCTACTGTACCAGTTACAGGATCGGCAATACCGTCGCTAACTTCAACGGTAAGACTTGCTGCAACGGGATTTTCAGGGGCTGCATCTGTAAGGCTTAATGCACCAGTAATAGGATCGATGGCAAAGAAACCGTCAGGATCACCAGCAGTAATCGAGTAGGTTAATTCGTCTTCGTCTGCATCAGTAGCTACAACTGTACCTAAATCACTAAATAAAAACGCTTGATTCTCAATTACTGGCGCAGAGTTAGGCAGGGGCTCGAATACAGGTTCTTCATCAACAATAACTATTACGTTATCTGCTGTTAAAGCACTAGAAGCTACACCTTCAAGAATAGCAATATCTTCACCATTGAAACTAATGGTAGTATTACCATCTACTTCAGTTAGAACTAACTGATTAAATGCAGTTAAATCATCTCTTAAAGAAAGTCTGATTTGATCTAAAGAACTAAAATCTGAAATAGTGTTTGGTGTTGCAGGAATTTCAGCTTGAGCAATGTAAAAAATATCACGGCCTTCTCCACCTGTGATAGTATTTCCTGAACCGCCGAAGATAACGTCACGGCCTGTGTTACCGTTGATATTGCCCCCACTACCACCAAAAATAGTATCATTACCAAAGCCACCTCTAAGGATGTTATCAGTACCAGCAGATCCATCAATCAGGTCATTACCCTCTGCACCTTGAACAGTTTTGTTACTGCCAACTACATCTGCTATGTCGTTACCAGCTAAAAGGTTAACGGTTTCCTCTTCTTGTCCAAATATAATAAGATTATCATCACCAGTAGTAGGATTTCCACCTATTAATGACATTATTTTTACTCTCCTTTTTTTTATGCTCTACAGTAGTTTAGCCAGAAAATCTAAATTTTAGGTAAAAATTTCACAACTTATATCGATATTTTTTTTCTCCTATGAACAGAGTGAGTTATGACGGTGTTTTTGTTTTCTTCATATAAAGACGTATTTATGCAATCATCTTTTTAACAAGGATATACTTTTAAAAAGTATTCTTTTCTTACGAGAGTATAACAAGAAGTACAAATTTGGGTAGGTACTTTGAGAAATTTTTAGAAAATTTATTGTAGAAATGCTTTTCGGCAATAAATTTGCGGGATAATATAAGTTTTACTTATAATAGTCTAAAAAGTCGATCGCCTCTTGAGAATTTGTTAATTAAATTTATAATTTCTACTTACAGCAGTTTTTGTCCCCGCCCCTCCCTAGCCCTACCCAAATTTGGAGGCGATTATCGAGTATATCGAGGGATTTAACAATTTGTGTGTACACGGTAGCCAGAATTAGGAGAATAGGAAAATTTAATGCAAGTTTCCCATTATTTTAAGAAGCGAAAACTGCTTTCACGAGTAATGAGTAGTGAGTAATGAGTAATGAGTAATACCTCTGCCTGAAGTCAGAGGATTCAATTATTGAATTATATTTTTAGCTTTTTCCTCATGAATGAGGAGGCTTTAGACCAAACTTCGGGCTTTCACTCATTACTTATTACTTATTACTCATTACTTCAGCCCGAAGGGCTTGGTAATCATCTGAAAAATAGGAAAACTGTTTGTAATAAGCCAACTAATAAGCCAAGGATACCACCTAAATTAACTATAGCTTGTAATTCTGTTTTGACTATTCCTTGAATACTAGCTTCTAATTGTTCTGGCGATGTTGCTTTTACTCTTTCTACTATGACTTGATCTATGGCTAAAATAGGAATTATTTGCGCAACAATTTGTTCCAATTCTTGTTCTAAATATTTTTCTAAAATTAAAGCTAATTCTTGACTAATTATTTCTAAAGAACTATCAATTATTGTTGAATTACGCAGTCTATTAATAATAACTTCGGCGAGATGTTCCCAATTAATAGAATCCCCTAAGCCTTGAATTAAATCTATTCCTTTTTCTTGTATATAATTTTGTACTGCTTCTTTAGTTGTTTTACGCAGTTGATTGACGGTAGATAAGGGTAAACTTTGTAGGGAAATTTCCTGTAACCATTCTTTGATGCGAGTTCTAATTTCTAATGACAGTAATAATTCTTTTAATCTAGCATTGGTTATTTCTGGTTCTTCTAAACAGAATTTTCTTAATCTAATTAAACTATTTTCTAAACCAAATAAGTTAGCAATTACCCAATAAGTTCCACTACTTTTTTCTCTAAATCCTTCATCAATAATTTGAATATTTCTCTGTGTGAGAAAATCAATTAAGCCTTGTCTAATTACTTCAGGAGATAAAACATATTCTAATAACCAACTCGTTAATTGCTTGGCTTGGTTTTCATTTAGTCTAAATTCTAATAAAATCTGGTCAAATATACTATTAATTTGAAGCTCTAAAAAATCTGTTTTCCTTGACCATACTTTTAATAAACGTGGTAAAGATTGAGCAAATAAATCTCTTAATATTTCTGATAGAATTTTTGCTGTTTTTTGTTGTCTATCTTCTTGAATTTGTTTCAAGGCTAGTTGTAATAACCACAAAATAGCACTTTGTACTCTTTCTGTTTTTAATAGTTTTTCGGCTAATTTTTGTAATTCTGTCGGGGTTAGTAACGATCCCATAATGGTATCTGATACTTTTATAGCAAGTCTTTCTTGATTGCGAGGTATGACTCCGGGGGTAAAAGGTAATTGATATTTACCAATAAAAATAGCTTTGTAAGGGCGAAATAGCATATTGATGGCTATGTCATTGGTAAAATAGCCGATAATTGCCCCTGCTAAGGGAGGTATAAATAAAAACCAAATGTTAAAGTTTTCCAAGGTAAATAATTCAGTAGTCAGCCCTTCGACTTCGCTCAGGGCAAGTATTCAGTATTCAGTATTCAGTATTTGGCTAATTGCTAACCGCTAACCGCTAACCGCTAATCGCTAATCGCTAAAAGCATTGGTTTATTTTGTGATAACTAATACTCCCATCATTCCTCCTAGAATCGGGTAGTGGATGGCTTGACGAAAACCAGTGTGATAAGCAAGTTTGACTTGTTGTTTTCCGGTGGGGAATTTTTCTAGACTAGGGCTAATATAAGCGTATTCTTCGGTGAGTCCAAATTGTTTGGCAGTAGGTACAACAATATTATTGAGATACCACTGTTGAAATTGTGCAGTTATGCTATCTGTAGGCTGATGAAAGTCTAAAATTGCGGCTTTTGCATCAGTTTTTAGGACTCGTTGTATTTCCCGCAAACTATGAGGTATGTCGGTAACGTTACGCAGCCCATATCCCATGGTAACACAATCAAAATAGTTATCTTCAAAGGGAAGATTAAGAGCATCTCCTTCTATCCAAGTTAAAGGAAGTTGGGGATATTTTTCTTGACTGCGTTGACGAGCAATGTCAAGTTGTACGGGAGAAAAGTCTAGGCCAATTACTTGACCTTTAGTTCCAATTTTTTCAGCTAATAATAGGGCTATATCACCACTACCACAACAAATGTCTAAGGCTTTTTGCCCCGGTTGAGGATTAACCCATTTTACCGCCATTAATTTCCAAATTTTGTGTTGACCTAAACTTAACCAATTGTTAAAATCATCGTAAACTGGAGCAATGCGATCAAATAAATTTTTAATTTCTGGTGCGGTAAAGTTTGTCATTGTTTTACAAAAAAAATATCTATTAAACTTATATTAGGAAGAAGTACAGCGATACAATTGATAAAAATAAGGAGAATTTACTTTATAATACTCTTTTTTGTTGATTAAACATTGATTTTCTTTACTAAGTTTAATAATTTCAGGATAATTTGGTTGACGAAGTTGTGGCGCAAAAATCCATAAATTTTCAGGGTTAAATGGGATTGAAAGCTTTGATAGTTGTGGAAAGATTTCTTCATAAGTTTGATGACGACTTACTAAATAAAATATAGTTTGTTTTTCTTGGCTTCTGATTCGATTTAATTCCGCTAAAAAACTTAGTTCTAAAGCTAATTCATTGCTGGATTCGTAAGCTAATACTATCATTAGTGGTGCTGAGGAAGAATTAAAATTATGCGCAACTATTTCTGGTTGATAGGGTTTTTGAAAAGCTAAATTATTCACGACAAAAATACTACTTATTATTCCTACTAAGATTAAAATATTATGAGTTTTTCGAGGCAGAGTAACAGCGAGTAAACTTACTACGGCTGGATAATAAATAAAGTTATATCGAGGTGCTACAGTAATATCTTTT
>CAYPSO010000101.1:0-16543 GCA_964413275.1 uncultured bacterium
CAATACCTGTAACTGAGGCTATTTGGTTATCAGGATTATCTAAAATAATATTGCCGGTAGCTGTTACATCGGCTTGACTGGCAGTAATAATCTCAGTTTGAGTTAAATTTCCTTGGGTATTAACGGTGAAGTTATTACTATTAATTTCACTTAAATTCAAGTTATTAATATCATTAATAATAACCTGTTGACCATTGACTATACTAAGATTATTTAAGTCATTATCATTGTTTAAATTAATATTATTTCCTGCATTTAAAATTGTATTATTCAATACTTGAATATCCCCAAGTGAATTAATATTATTTCCTGCATTAATTTCCAAGTTTCCCGGTATAAATACTGAGCTTAAATTGACATCATTAATATCATGTATTGTTAGATTATTTATTGAGTTTGCAGTAACAACATTAATATCATTATTAGGATTATTTAATAATAAATCAGAAGTATTTATTGAGCCAATATTATCAAAGGTAATTTCTCCTAAAACTGTAATTCCACCACTATTAGTAATATTTCCAGTATTAGTTAGCAAAATATCCAAATTACCAGCTAAATCATAATTTGCTAAATCAATTCCTTCCGAAGAAATTAAACTAAGATTAGTACCATTAATGACATTTGCTGTCATTGTTAAAGGTGCAGAATTGCCATCATTGGTAAAATTAAAAAATTCAATAGATTCGGGAAAATTAACTTCTCCATTAAGAGCAATTAAACTAATTTCTCCACTATTTCCATTATCTGTAACAGCACTAATTGTTGTTTCATTTTCAATAAATGAAATATCACCATTAATACTTTCAAGAGTAATATTCCCAGCATCACCGACACCACCAGTAGATAAAGATGTAGCTATAGCAAGTTTATCAGTAACTCCTAAACTGGTACTGCCTTCTATATTAATATTATTTTGAGCAGTTAAATTAACATTACCTCCATCTACACCAATAATACTATTAGTTACTGTTCTAGTATCAATACTAAATAAATTAATATCTCCATTATTAGCGATGATATTAATATCGCCACTATCTATAGTCCCAAGATTATCTAATGTTATTAAATTATCAAAACTTACACTACTCCCTGAAATGTTAATGTCTCCTCCTTGAGTATTAACATCATTTCCTTCAATATTACCTGTTGCTTCTAAAATAAAACGACCACCATTTGTTTCTATATTACTATTAATATTTAAGTTGCCATTGCTATTAATACTGATATTATTAGCATTAATATTACCCACAGTAATATTACCTGTAGCATTATTAGTTAATCCAAATCCTGTACTAAGAGTAATATTTACATTCCCCGTGTCTGCGTCTAAAACAACACCATTAGCTACAGTTATTTCTGCATTACCAGCATCTCTAAATGAATCAACTACTCCATTAGAAACAGTTTCATTTCCTGTTAAATTAAGATTGCCATTATCTGTATTAATATCTGCATTAATATTAATACTACGCCCCGCTTGTAAAGTTAAATCGCCACCATCTCCACTAGGGTTATTAGTAATAATTGCATCGTTTATGGTAATATCATTATTAGCCTGAAGAGTTACTTCTGTACCTGTATTTGTAATTGCGGTAATTTGACTTGGAGCGATAATAGAATCTCCATCTGGGATATTATCAAAAGTAGCTTCACTAACATCTATATTCAATTCTGTATTTTCAACAATAATATTTTTAGGATCGATTAATAAACTACCCTGTTCACCTAATGTCGCACTAGCATCAACTTCTCCGGTAAATACTAATACTTCTTTACCAGATAACTCAATTTTTCCTCCATTACCTGCATTTTCTCCTCCTTTAGCGGTCATTTCTCCAGTAAAATTAGTATAATTATTACTAAAAATTACTACTTCTCCACCGTTACCATTATTAATAGAATCGGCTTGAATTTTTGAGGTATTATTAACTATAGTTTGATTAGCTATGGGAATTGTACCTTGTCCTTTAAAGTCTCCACCGATTAAAATTTGACCGGCATTATTATGTCCTGAAGCATTAATTTCTGCGCCGAATAATCCGACTTTATCTCCTAATATTTTAATATTACCCCCTGTTTCTCCACTGGTATCAATTTTTCCAGTAACAATATTTTTTCCAATTTCAGGAGTTATTTCTATCCCTCTTGATAAGGGGAAATTATTTAAAACTAATTGATTATTTTCATTAATTTCTACACCAATACCTTTACCTTTAATCCCATCAAATAAAGACTGTACAGTTAAATTAGTAATATTTCCTTCATTATCTTTCGGTGCTTCAATTTCCCAAGTTATTAATGAATTAGGAAATGATACTTTTAGTAAACCAGTTCCGGGTACTGCTTGTAAAGTTACTTGTCCTTGAGATGCGGTTAAACTACCATCATTAATTACACTACTTCCGAGAAAAAATAAATTTTTTCCTTCTGCTACTTCTAAATCACCAACGTTAATAATTGCCCCTGTACTATCAAACTTAAAACTAACAGGATTACCAATTAAATTTGCATAATCAACTGTACCGAAATTATTAAACCAACCGTTTTCAAAACCTATTCCTGTGGCAGTGGTAGCGGTAAAATCTCCACCAATATTTAAACTGGCATTTTCTCCAAAAATAATGCCTGACGGATTCATTAAAAATAAAT
Organism: uncultured bacterium; assembly: GCA_964413275.1. Taxonomy (GTDB): domain Bacteria; phylum Cyanobacteriota; class Cyanobacteriia; order Cyanobacteriales; family JAABRE01; genus JAABRE01. The sequence continues at coordinate 2,653 of CAYPSO010000101.1, forward strand.
TAGCATTACTACCACTTACTTGTAATAAACCATTAATAATTGAAGGATTACCGCCATTAATTCGGGATAAAATATTAATAATATTAGGTTGAGCTAAAAAGTTAGCAATTTGACCGCTATCTAAACCAAATTCTTGAAAACTATGAAATAAGTTTTTACCTTCTGCTGATAATTTGCCTCCTTCAATATTAAATGTATTTCCATTAATATTTACTGTTGTACCAATGCCATCAGCATTAGGAATAATATTCTGGGCATAAGTTATTTGTTGCGTGAAGTTACCACCAAATATTAAAATACAACTTAATCCTTGAATAATATTTTTTAAAAAAATATCCATAATTACTTTTATTTATGTTAGAGATTCCCTAAGTTTAATTATAAAAGTAATGAAATAAAAAGCATATTTTTTAATATTAATTTTTGTAAAATATGCAATAAAAAATTCCAGTCATAGCTCTAGTAGTGGACTGTTTCAGTTAAAAGTGTGCATTAGTAGTAGGGTGGGCATTGCCCACCAAATCATAAAGACAATCAAAATTCTATTGCCCTATTTTAGTTGAAACAGTCCAGTAGGGTGGGTTAGGCAATAATTAAGGATAAAAACAAACCAGAATTGAAAAAATGCCGTAACCCACCAGTAGAGTGGAAAGAAAAAACAAATGACCAAATCAACCAGTATTTCTCATCCCAGCAGCAATACCATTAATAGTTAATAAAGCACCCCGCAATAATTCTTCCTTACTATAACGGAAGTGAATTACCCCAGATTTTGCCTGTTCATTATATTGACGTAAACGCTTCAGTAAAGAAACCTGTAAAAAGCCCAAGGGAACAATGGTACGATTACGTAACTGTACAGAACGTTGTAATTCAGGGTCTCCATCTAATAAACGCTCATAACCAGTGATTTCTAGAACTATATCCCTAGTTAAACTATATTCTTCAGCAATTCGAGCAAAAACCCCCTCAAATCGCTCTAAATCTTCAGATGGAGAAAGAGCTTGTACATAGTGATGAGCCATTTCCAAATCAACCTTAGATAAAGTCATTTCCACCTTAGAAATAACCATTTTAAAAAAAGGCCATTTAAAATAAAAATAACGCATTAACTTGAGATTTTCTTCTGGGTCTTGCTCTAAAAACTCTTTTAAGGCTGTACCTACACCATACCAAGCAGGAAGTAAAAATCGGCTTTGAGTCCAGCTAAATACCCAAGGAATAGCTCTGAGAGTGCTTAAATCTTTTTGACCACTTTTTCGACGGGCTGGGCGAGAACTAATTTGTAATTTACTAATTTCTTGAATGGGAGTAACCGAAAGGAAAAAATCAATAAAATCTGGTTGTTCGTAAATTAATTGACGATAAGCCCGACGAGAAAGCACTGATAAATTTTCCATAATCTCGTTCCAGGGTTCAATGGTATCAAACCCACTACCTAACAAACTAGATTGTATGGTGGCAGTACATATCGTTTCTAAGTGATATAAAGCCAACTCTGGTAAAGAATATTTAGAAGCAAGCACCTCTCCCTGTTCAGTAATTTTAATCCGACCATTGATAGTATTAGGTGGTTGAGCTAGAATTGCAGCATAGGCTGGGCCTCCGCCACGACCAACAGAGCCACCACGGCCATGAAAAATACGTAAAGCGATACCATAGGGTTGGGCTACATTTTGCAGAGCTTTTTGAGCCTTATGAATTTCCCAGTTACTACTTAAAAAACCCGAATCCTTATTACTGTCAGAATAACCTAACATTACTTCTTGCAAATTATTAGGTTGTAAAGATGGTTTTTTATCTTGGGAATGGGAAGACAAAAATTCATATCCCCCCGCTAAACAAGCACGATACAGGGGCAATTCAAATAAAGCCTTCATGATTTCGGGTGCTTTTCGCAAATCATCCACAGTTTCAAATAGTGGCACAATACGAATGGTAGTATAACCAGTAACTGGATCGTATAATCCCGCTTCTTGAGATAATAAAAGTACCTCTAAAACATCACTTACATCATTACTCATACTGATAACATAAGTTTGACAGATGCGTTGACCAAATTCCTGTTGTAAACGTTTTAAAATACGTAAAGTTTCAATGGTTTCGTTAGTTTTCTCAGAAAAAGGCATTTCTGTCGGAATCAAAGGCCTTCTTGTTTTTAGCTCATCCACTAACCAAGCTGTGCGTTCAGCTTCGGTCATTTCATTGTAGGATTTAGGTAAAACTTGCAAATATGCCGCAATTTCATCTAAAGCATCGGAATGACGAGAAGATTCTTGACGAAAATCCAACTCAGTCAGATTGAAACCATAAATCTCTGCTTGAGCAATCAAATTATCTAATTCCTGACAAGTTAAACCTGTATCCTTAACATTTTTTTGTATTAATTCTAACTCATGTAAAAATGCTTCTTCATTCTGATAAACATTATCAATCTGAGTTTCTGAAATTTGTTTCAGTTGATCTAAATTAGCCAGAGCAAGACGATTATTTCTTTCTTTAGTATTCTCTAATCGTCTCTTAATATAGCATAGTTTAAGACGATAAGGCTCTTGACGATAACGAATAGCCAATTGTTCGTAAATTTCTGGTATCTGCATTCGATCTTGTTCCAAGGAATCAAGTAAATCTTGGGAAACATTGCTCCAATGTAAAGATAAACTCAAAACATCAGTTAAATCAGATACTGAGTTTATGTATTTATCTAAAACTACTCCCCTCTGATAACAAGCAGTAGCCCAAGTTACCTCAGGGGTAACGAAAGGATTACCATCTCTGTCGCCACCTACCCACGAACCAAAATAACAAAAATTATTTTTAGGTGGTTTCAACCAAGGAAAAGAAATTTGAATTGCCTGTTTTAAACGATTAGAAAGCTGGGGAATGGCATCAAATAATACCTCTTGGAAATAATGCAGAGCATAATCTACCTCATCTAAAACAGTGGGCTTAAATTGGTGTAATTCATCCGTGCGCCACCAAAGGCGAATTTCTTCGATTAATTGTGCCGTAGAAACTTCTGCCTCCCAAGAAGTTGTCAAACCCATACCCCGAAAAGTCTCTTCCGCTCGATCTAAACTTTGAAGGATTTTAGCAATACGTTTCTGTTTATTACGAATAGTGTGACGAACAATTTCTGTGGGATGAGCGGTAAAGACTAATCTCACATCAAGCTCATCTAATAATCGCTGAATTGTTTGCGGGGGCATATTCATCTTTTTCAGATGGGGAAATAACCATTGAAATGTACCTGTTTTGCTCATGTCAGCATTGGTATTAGGTAAAGTTTTTTCTAAAATACTTACCCCTAAACCAGCATTTTTATGTTCTTTAACTTTTTCTTGTCCGTTTTTTTCTATTACTTGATAATTAGAGAAAAATTCCTGAGTAGTTGGGGTTAATTCGTTATAATTTGCTCGTCTTGATAATTGTTGATCTCGTTGTTCATAGTGTTGCTCAACGATATTAATTAATTGGAAATAAAGGGCAAAAGCACGAGCTGCACGAATAGCAGAATTAAGGTCTAAATTTTCAATTACTTCAGGAACAGAAGATTCAGGAATTTCCGTAGTTTGTCCTTCAGGAGAACACATTGCCCGCAATTGTGACAGTAAATCTACCAAATCTTGTCCACATTCACTTCTTAATACAGTTTCCCATAAATCTTCGACTAACTTCAAGCGATGACGTAAGAATAAATCAGAAGTAGAAAAAATATTTGGATTTGATGTTTCCACAAGATAACTCATAATGGTTTCAACAATATAAATTTAAACAGTTTACTGATTTTGTATAGTGGAATTAGTTGATAAGAATTTGAACCAATCGTCTCACTAATAACTGATGTTAGGCAAATCAGTAGTCAGTAGTCAGTAGGAAGAGAAAAGTAATAGGTAATCGGTAATTGCTAATCGCTAACAGCTAATTGCTAACAGCTAATCGCTAATCGCTAATCGCTAATCGCTAATTATTAGTTTCCTCCAAGTGAAGCAGGGGTAAACGTGAGCCTCTAAAAACTTCTTCACTTGCTTGACCTAATTCAATTAAACTCTGATTACAGGATTCGATTAGGCTTAGAGTTAGAATAACAGGAACGGTGGCCAGACTCAACCAACAACTAGGCATAATTATCCATGAATTTTCACTATCATTATTATTCATAATCGATTCTCTGAAACAATAACTTTTCTTGCATAATAACTTAGTTTTTGGCTATCTCATCGCAGATTTAGCAAGTTAAAGTCATCATTGGAGAAGATTTGTTTTTGTACTCAATAATACATTCATAAATTTATTTATCGTTACAATGGTGAAATCATCTAGCGAATTAGAAAGATTAGATTGCAATCTAGGTAATTTTATTTTATTCAGGGTAGCCAAATTTTGAATTTAGAGATTATCTTGTATTAAAGACAATTATTATTTTTTCTCATTAAGGGAGGATAAACCAAATGACTAGTACCATGATTTCCACCAAGTTTACTACTATTGAACCCCAGGGTTATATTAGTGCCGCTAACTCTCCTCAATTTTTAGATCAGCTAACAACAGCAGTAACAAAAGAAGAAGAATCTGTTTTGCTCGTGGATATGAAAGAGGTTGAATTTTTAGATAGTGCTGGTTTAATGGCATTGGTTAAAGCTTTTCGTCTCGCTCAAAGTAGAGGAAGACGCTTTACTATCTGTTCTTTAGCTCCTTCTGTGCGTATGGTATTTGAATTAACCCAATTAGATAGAGTATTTGAAATATTTGAGAATCGTTCTGATTTTCAAGCTGTACTTGACTAAAAACTTAAGATTTATCCCTACAGCTACCATTCTAACTTGTAAAATATTCGGTATATGTATAAATAATTTAATTACCGGAGGTTTTGAGCGTGGCAGTTGATATAGAGGGAATTATTACACCAAATTTATTAAAACCCGCTCGCTATTTAGGCAATGAATTAGGTGCTATCCATAAACCTTGGCAAAATGCCCAGATAAGATGGGTATTAACTTATCCTGAAGTCTATGAAGTTGGCGCATCTAATTTGGGACATATTATTCTCTATAATATTGTTAATGCTCAACCTCGCCAATTATGCGATCGCACTTATCTTCCGGCGGCTGATTTATCAGTGCAATTAAGGGAAGAAAATATTCCTTTATTTGCCCTAGAATCAAAACGCCCTCTCAGGGATTTTGATATTTTAGGTTTTAGTCTCAGTTACGAATTAGGGGCTACCAATATTTTGGAAATGCTCGACTTAGCTCAAATTCCCCTAACTTGGCAGGAAAGAGCTACAGGAGATTATCCCCTAATTTTTGCTGGAGGGCAAACCGCAACCTCTAATCCCGAACCCTATGCTGATTTTTTCGACTTTATTGCCTTAGGAGACGGAGAAGAATTACTTCCAGAAATAGGTTTAATCCTTGAAGAAGGCAAAAAAGCACAACTAAATAAAGAAGAATTATTACTCGACTTAGCTCAAATCCCCGGAGTCTATGTCCCCAGATTTTATACTATGGCGGAAGATGGCTCGGTATATCCCCATCATCCTGACGTGCCAAAGCGTATTCTCCGCCGGGTTGCTACTCCTATCCCATCCTATTCTATCGGTTTAGTGCCTTATATTGAAACGGTTCACGATCGCCTGACGATGGAAATTAGAAGAGGTTGTACTCGTGGTTGTCGTTTCTGTCAACCCGGAATGTTAACTCGCCCGGCTACCGACGTTGAACCGGAAAAAGTGGTGGAAGCCATTGAAACAGGGATGCGTGCCACTGGGTATAACGAATTTTCCTTACTTTCCCTGAGTTGTTCCGATTATCTTGCTTTACCAGCAGTGGGTATGGAAATTATTAATCGCCTTAAGGGAGAAAATATTGCCCTCTCTCTACCCAGTCAAAGAGTCGATCGCTTTGATGAAAATATTGCTAATATTATCGGTGGTACTCGTAAATCCAGCTTAACTTTTGCCCCTGAAGCTGGTACGCAAAGAATGCGAGATGTAGTAAATAAAGGCTTAACCAACGAAGAATTATTAAGGGGAATTAAAACCGCCGTAGAGCAGGGTTGGGATCGAGTTAAACTCTATTTTATGATCGGTTTACCAGGAGAAACTGACGAAGATATTATTGGTATTGCCGAAACTATACGCTGGTTAAGCCGAGAGTGTCGCTTACCCCAACGTAAACCCCTCAAGTTTACTCTGACTATTTCTAACTTTACTCCTAAACCCCATACCCCTTTTCAATGGCATTCGGTTTCTACCAGCGAATTTAAAAGGAAAAGGGATTTATTGCGGGAAGAATTTCGCAATATTAGAGGAGTTAAAGTTAATTATACCGATGTGCGTATTTCCGCCATGGAAGATTTTGTCGGCAGAGGAGACAGGAGACTTGCTCGGGTGGTGCGTCGTGCTTGGGAATTGGGCGCAGGGATGGATGCTTGGTGGGAAAATGTATCTAGAGCTTATGGAGCTTGGGAGCAAGCTATTGAAGAATCAGGTTTAAGCTGGAAATATCGCCAAGTTGAACAGGGAGAATGGAATATTTTTGAAGGTATGCCCCAAGAAAATATCCTCGATGCACCTTTACCTTGGGATCATCTCGATACAGGTATTAATAAGAATTGGCTTAAAGAAGATTTAAAACGAGCCTTAGAAGAAGCTACTGTGCCAGATTGTGCCTTTGATGGCTGTTCTCACTGTGGTGTCTGTGGTACGGATTTTGGTCACAATATTGTGATACCACCTCCACCTATTCCTGAATTTGAAGGGCATTTTCAGCCTAATACAGAGCGATTACAACGCTTCAGGGTCATTTTTGGTAAGAAAGGAGATATGAGGCTTGTAAGCCACTTAGATTTAGTACGCTTGTTCGATCGGGTAATCAGACGTGCTGCTTTACCAATTTCTTTTACTGGAGGTTTTCATCCGGGACCGAGAATTTCCATTGCTAATGCTTTATCATTGGGTATGACTAGCAGTGGGGAAGTAGTGGATTTTGAATTAACGGAAAAAATGGAATTAGAGGATTTTCGTCAGCGTTTAATCAATAGTTTACCAGCAGATATTCCGATTTATGATGTGGAAGAAATAGATGTTAAATCCTTGGCTGCTAATCGTTTTCTGGAGAAAGCGGAATATTTAGTTACTATTGGTTATAGCCCAGAAAATTGGCAAGAATATATTGAAAAAATTAAGGCAACTGAAGAGATTTTATTAGAGAAGAAAACTAAATCCGGTCAACAAAAAATAGTTAACTTACGGGAGCAATTATTCGAGCTTAATTTAGAAAAAGTAAACGGAGATGTTGCTGTATTGCGCTATTTGGGGAATTGTCGTAATGACGGTACCCAATTAAAACCAGAGCATTTAATTTATATGATGGAGAAAGCTACAGATAAGCAGTTTGAGATTATTAATGTTCATCGAGAAAGATTAATTCATTGATTTTAGCGATTAGCGGTTAGCCGAATACTGACTACTGATTACTTTCCTCTGCCTTATTTTTATTAAAAATCTTAGCTATTCTACCAAGTCGTAACAAGATAAACTTTGATGTGTTCCCTATAAGTGATAATCTGAGAAATGAAAAATTTTAGATTAACTTAATTTTTTCGGACTCAATTTATATATAGCTAACCACCTAAGAAACAATCATCATGGTAGCCACAACAGAAAAAACAAACATCGGTAAAATAACTCAAATCATCGGTCCTGTAATCGATGCTGAATTCACAAGCGGCAGTATGCCTCGTATTTATAACGCTTTAACCGTAAAAGGTAAAAACCCTGCGGGACAAGATGTTTCCGTAACCTGTGAAGTACAACAGTTACTCGGTGACAACCAAGTACGTGCAGTTGCAATGAGTACCACTGATGGTTTAGTAAGGGGTATGGAGGTTGTTGATACAGGATCTCCTATCAGTGTTCCTGTAGGTAAAACCACCTTGGGACGTATTTTTAACGTTTTAGGCGAACCCGTTGACAACAAAGGTGCTGTTAACAATGAGGAAACTTTTCCAATTCACCGCCCTGCACCTAAATTCACCGATTTAGATACTAAACCCACTGTCTTCGAGACAGGAATTAAAGTTATCGATCTTTTAACTCCTTATCGTCGTGGTGGTAAAATCGGCTTGTTTGGTGGTGCTGGTGTAGGCAAAACCGTAATTATGATGGAGTTAATCAACAACATCGCAACTAATCACGGTGGTGTATCAGTATTTGGTGGTGTAGGTGAGCGCACCCGTGAAGGAAATGACCTTTACAATGAAATGATTGAATCTGGCGTAATTAACGCTGAGAACTTAAATGAGTCTAAAATTGCCCTTGTTTACGGACAAATGAACGAGCCACCCGGAGCTAGAATGCGTGTTGGTCTTTCTGCTCTAACTATGGCTGAGTATTTCCGTGATGTGAATAAGCAAGACGTATTACTCTTTATTGATAACATTTTCCGCTTTGTTCAAGCTGGTTCTGAAGTATCTGCGCTACTTGGTCGTATGCCTTCTGCGGTGGGTTATCAGCCTACTCTCGGTACTGATGTAGGAGACTTGCAAGAACGTATTACTTCGACAAAAGAAGGTTCTATTACCTCTATTCAAGCGGTTTATGTACCTGCTGACGATTTAACCGATCCCGCACCTGCTACTACCTTTGCTCACTTAGACGGTACTACTGTATTGTCTCGTGGTTTAGCTTCTAAGGGGATTTATCCTGCGGTCGATCCTTTAGGTTCTACCAGCACCATGTTACAAGCTAACATTGTCGGTTCAGATCACTATGATACTGCTCGTGCTGTACAGTCAACTCTACAGCGTTATAAGGAACTTCAGGATATTATTGCCATCTTAGGTTTAGATGAATTATCCGAAGAAGATCGTATAGTAGTAGATCGCGCTCGTAAAATTGAGCGTTTCTTATCTCAACCTTTCTTTGTAGCTGAAGTTTTCACTGGTTCTCCTGGTAAGTATGTATCTTTGGAAGATACTATTAAAGGGTTCAAGATGATTCTTTCTGGTGAATTAGATGAGCTACCCGAACAAGCTTTCTACTTAGTCGGAAATATTGATGAGGCTAAAGCTAAAGCTGAAAAAATTAAAAAAGGCTAATTAGCTTTTAGTTAATTACTGATTAAGATTAGGGCGAGGTTTTCTCGCCCCTACAAATTTCAAAAAATATTGTTATTCAAAACATAAAAGATAATGAGCTTAAATGTGCGTGTAATTACCCCAGACAAAACTGTTTGGGACGATCAGGTGGATGAAGTTATTTTACCTAGCACTACTGGACAATTGGGTATTTTGACAGGTCATGCTCCTTTGTTAAGTGCTCTTGATGTGGGCGTAATGCGTGTTCGCCCCGGCAAAGATTGGAAATCCATCGCCGTTATGGGTGGTTTTGTTGAGGTTGAAAATAATGTGGTTAAAGTTTTAGTTAATAGTGCTGAGTTGGGAGATAATATTGACCAACAAACTGCTCGCAACGAGTATGAAAGTGCTCAACAAAAGCTAGAGCAAGTTAGCCCAGATAACCGTCAAGCAGAAATTCAGGCTCAACAAGCTCTAAAACGTGCCCGTGCCCGTTTTCAGGCTGCTGGTGGTATGGTTCAAATTTAACAAAATCTCGGCGAGAATTCCCTATTTTCTTGAATGTAGGGAATTCTCGGCCACCAATAAATAAACCTTAACCTGAATCAATAATGACAATTCCTGGGCGATATTTTCTTCTTAAAAGTTTGGTCGATTAAGTTTAACGCTATATCTGTTTTTTTAAGAAATTCTGGGTCTTTCTTTCCCTCTGGTAAGAAACATCTACAGTATCCTCTGCTATCTGAGATAAGTTTTTTCTTTCACTTTCTCCTAAATAATGTCTAAACTCCTTTCTTTGAGCTTTTGTTTTGAAAATATTGTCAAAACGCTGACACCCTCACGAAGTGGCGCGGAGCGCCCTGTCAAAACAAGGGGGCATAGCTGTCGAAATAATTTCTCTCATAAAAAATCAGCCAATTTCAATTAACCTAAAAGCATTATCTTATCTATCTTAGCTTAAGATTTGTGTCAGATTTTAGCTAAAGTCCCATTAATTAATGGTGATGATGCTCGTGTTTTTCCTGATTATGATTATGATCGTGATTATGGTGATGATGAGAAGCAGAATGAAGATTAATTGTTACTCCAGTTTCTGATAGTAAAGCCTCAATTTGTGGATAAGCCCATTTTGCAACCATTGCTAAAAATTCTACATCATCATTAACACAGGGCATTTGCACAAAATTAACCCCCTTATTACGATGCCCTAAATGATGAATAATATGATCCACATCTAACAAAGTTTCATGGTTTTCTGTCGCAAAACCGATAGGCATCATCACAATAGCTTTAGCCCCTAAATCAATTAAATTTTGTGCCGCTAATTCTGCATTAGGTTGAGTCCATTCAATTAGAGGAGTATCGTGATTTAACCAGCCCACAGAAATTAGAGGATACTTATTAATTAATTCTTCCCTAACTAATTCATAAAGTGCCTGACTTTCATCAATTCCAGATGTAAAACCTTTTGCTTTATGGGGGCATCCATGATTCATTAAAACTATACCAATTTGTGATGATAAATAGGACTCAGCTAAGTCTGAGTTTATCTTTTTTTCCACCATGTTAGCCATTAATTTAATATATTCTGGCTCATTATAAAAGGAAGGAATATAACGAGAAGCTGTTAACCAATGTTCATTACCATCTGCTAATTTTGTTAGGGCATTATTAACTTGCTCCACAGCAATTCCACTGGTAAAAATTGAATCAACAACCAGTAAAGGATAGATTAATAATTTATCAAAACCTTCCTCTTTAATTTTGGTTAAAACTTGCTCTGGCAAAAAAGGTGCGCAGAAGTTAAATGCTTTAAAAACTTTAATTTTATCTCCCCAAGTTTTCTTTAATTCCTGTTCAATACCTAACCGTTGCGCTTCAAAAATTTTATTATGGGGAGAAATAAAATTATTATGTTGATGACTCCATTCATGTAGATCGAAAATAGCTAAAAGTTTCGCTATACTAGGATAAATCCATGTGGGTACAGGTGCAAATTTTGCTGTTAATAAATTTAGTGCCTGTTCGTTGTAATTGGCAAAGTCTTCATAACTTTCTACCTCACCATATCCCATCAACAAAACTGCTACTTTATCTTTTCCAATAGTATCTGGGGTTTGTGATTGTAGTTTTTCTGGAGTTGTTACCATCTTAGACTCTCCTGAGAGTATTAGAGATTTTTATTTAGGATAACATATCCCCTACAGGGGGATTTTAAAAATTAAATATCTAATTCTGTCAATAAACCTTGGTAAAATGTAGCACAGTAAACAAAAAGAGAAATAAAAATGGAAAATCAACAATCCTTAGACCTAATAGTTGGTATTTTAGCCTTAATTATTCTCGCTGGTGGAATGCTCATGTTATTTCAAGGAGTATTTGCCATGAATCGGAAGAAATAATTAAGATTTATATTAAAGAAAAAGAATATGAAAATAGTAACTTGGAATGTTAACTCAATTAGGACTCGTCAAGAAATAGTTTTAAATTGGTTAAAAAATAATTCTATAGACGTGCTTTGTCTGCAAGAAACAAAAGTAACCGATGAACAATTTCCCCGCTTACCATTTGAAGAATTAGGTTATCATACTTATATTTATGGTCAAAAATCTTACAATGGAGTTGCCATTTTTAGTAAGCAAGAAATGACAAATGTTATTGTCGGTTTTGCTTCAATTGTTGAAACAGAAAAAGTAGCTAATTTTGACGAACAAAAACGAGTAATTAGTGGTGTAATTGATAATGTAAGAATCGTTAATTTATATGTTCCTAATGGCTCATCAGTAGGTAGTGACAAATATGAATATAAATTAAAATGGTTTAAAATTTTACAAGAATATTTAGAAATATTACAAAAGAAACATCCTTCAGAAATGTGTATTTGTGGTGATTTTAATATAGCCTTGGAAGACAAAGATATTTATAATTCTAAAAATAAAACTAATCATATTATGTCTTCTCTTGCCGAGCGTCAAGCTTTAACAGAAGTTTTAGAAAAAATAGGTTTAAAAGATACTTTTCGTAAATTCACCATAGAAGAAGGACATTTTAGTTGGTGGGATTATCGAGCAGGGGGATTTCCCCGCAATCGAGGTTGGCGCATTGACCACTGTTATTTAACAGAAAAAATATACGAAAAAGCAGTTAATTGTTACATAGATATTGAACCAAGAAAATTAACCCAACCTAGCGATCATGCTCCAGTAATATTAGAATTATGAAATTCTTAGATTAAACTGATTGTTCTGATTGTTCTGATTTACTATTTACAAATTGACGTAAACTAAGTAAAGCAAAAGTTTGCCCTAAATTTAAAGGTAAACAAGAAATTCCTTCTAAACGAGATTGTATCCAATTATCTCCCCAATACCATTCATGATAACCATCAATTCCTTGGCTTAAAATAAAGCGTAAACATTGCTGATTGGATATTTGTACGTAATGTTTTACGGGAATTGCAGCAACCCAACTAATAAACTCTGCTCCTGTGGTTAATTCTTGAGGGAATTTATCGTTAAAACGGTGTTGTGGCAACCATTTTATAATTTCTTCTCGTTTTAGCAAGCTATGAGTAATTACTTTGGCAGGTGCTTTTACTTCAATGCGAATTTCACTTTGTTGAAAATTACCAAACATAATAATTAATCCTGACTATTAAAATTAACTCTTTCATAAATATCTGCTAAAGTAACAGAAAAATCAAGGGATTCTAAAGTTGAAATTGACTCTAGTTGATCGTAATCTGTTAATACCCATTTACCCTCTTGATTTTTAGCAAATTGTTGTACTGCATCTTTATATTGATCGATTAAAATATATTCTTGAAAATCAGGAATAGAACGATAATAATCAAATTTTGTACCCTTGTCATAATCTTGAATTGACTTTGATAAGACTTCGACAATTAATAAAGGATTTGTAACCGTAGTTTCTCCCTTCCCATTGTCAATTGGTTTATCTTTAATTCCCATTAAATCAGGATAGGTATATTGTTTATGATTCGGTATCCATAAACGTACATCGCCAATAAATACTCTATAATTTTTCCTTAACTAGAGAGAACTAACGGGATTGTCCGACATCAGACAGATCGGTGGCATCGGCGACAGAATAAATTTGCCAAGGTCTGGGAGCAGACGGAAGCAACAGTAAGGTTAGTAGTCAGCTATTTCAATTGGATTTGGGTTCATAGTTCTAATGGCAATACAGCAGCAGAAAGGTCTGGTTTAGCGGGAGCGCAAGCGCTGCTGCCAGCAGTTCGCTCCTTGGAGTTGGAATGACTTGCTTACCTATCCCACACTTTGCTGATGCACTACCAGAAATACTTATCAGAAAATAAATATACCTATTTTTTATTAATAGTTGACTGTGCAAGTATTTTTGTTTAGGCACTTATAAATAAATTTTTTACTGAAATATTTTAGAAAAAAAGTAAAAGCTCTTGACTTTTACTTTAGTTTGTTATATAAATGTATATGTGCCAAATTTAGGAATACACATTAGCCGGGATAGCTCAGTTGGTAGAGCAGAGGACTGAAAATCCTCGTGTCACGAGTTCAAGTCTCGTTCCTGGCACTTCTCTTAACTACTCATTATTAAAAGGTTTTGGTTATTTGTTGATTAGTTCGGGTGACACTATAACCCCGCTTTCTAGCAACTTTCTATCAATTTCTTATTAGATAAGGTTTCTTTATGCGATCGCCTTTTAATTTACCAATTATACCTGAGAATGAAAACGCCCTGCGATCTGAGGACACGGCTACTCTTTTATTGGGCATATTTTATTGTTAGGTTTTGGTTAAACCAGCTT
>CAYPSO010000102.1:0-16414 GCA_964413275.1 uncultured bacterium
TCTTCCGAGATATCTAGAATTGCGGTGGAGTGCAGATACAATCCCTAACTTCAAGCGACGTGAGGAGCTAAGTTAGGGTAGTTGAATAGTCAGATTAACTTCTTGTTCAGGAGAAAGTCCTAACTGAGCAATTATACTAGGAATCTCTGATACTTTAAGATTTTTAACAACTTGTTTCATAGCTCAACTTAATTTATCTGAACTCCTGCATTATACCTAAACCTTGGTTATTAGTGCAATTACGTTAGAAGATGAAGTATTTTAATCAGGTGGGCATTGCCCACCCTACTAAATATTAAGCTATTGCAGCTACAGGAATTTGTAAATGAGGATAAAGGGGAAAACCATCGCATAAATTGCTAATTCTTTGCAAACATTCCTCTTTTAACGCCTCTGATTCTGGATGTAAAAGACGATCCGCAATAATATTGGCGATTTCGACAAAATCAGATTCTTTCATCCCTCTAGTAGTTAAAGCGGGCGAGCCTAAACGCAAACCACTGGTAACAAAAGGAGACTCTGGATCAAAAGGTACAGTATTTTTATTAGCAGTAATATTAATTTCCCCTAATAACTTATCTGCTTTTTTGCCAGTCATGCCGATACTACGCAAATCCACCAAGATTAAATGATTATCTGTACCACCAGAAACCAATTTAAAACCCCTTTCCACTAATTGATTAGCCATAGCTTGGGCGTTAGCTATTACCTGTCCAGAATAAGCCTTAAATTCAGGTTGCAGAGCTTCACCAAAAGCCACCGCCTTAGCCGCAATAACGTGCTCTAAAGGCCCACCCTGAGAACCTGGAAATACTGCCTTATTTAATTTATTACCTAATTCTTCGTCATTAGTAAGAATCAAACCACCCCTTGGGCCTCGAAGAGTTTTGTGAGTCGTAGTGGTAACAACATGACAATGGGGAATCGGGCTAGGGTGATGTCCTGTGGCAACTAAACCCGCAATATGAGCCATATCTGCCAGTAAATATGCCCCTACTTCATCGGCAATTTCTCTAAACTTATCAAATTCAATAATTCGAGGATAAGCGGAATAACCACAAATAATTAATTTGGGTTTTTCTTTCAGAGCTAATTCCCTAATTTTCTCGTAGTCTAATCTTTCAGTTTCTGGATTTACGCCATATTGAACAACTTTAAACCACTTACCAGAAACATTTACCGGTGAACCATGGGTTAAATGTCCACCATGAGATAAATCCATACCTAAAATGGTATCTCCGGGTTCAAGAAGAGCTAAAAATACTGCAAAATTTGCTTGAGCGCCCGAATGAGGCTGTACGTTAGCCATAGCTGCCCCAAATAGCTGTTTAGCTCTATCAATAGCTAATTGCTCCACTTGATCGATAAATTCACAACCGCCATAATATCGCTTTTGGGGCAATCCTTCAGCATACTTGTTAGTTAAAACAGAACCTTGAGCCGCTAAAACTGAAGCAGAAGTAAAGTTTTCACTAGCAATTAATTCTAAATGGGTTCTTTGTCTCCCCAATTCTTGGTCAATAATTCTTGCTACGATGGGATCGGTTTGAGCCAAAAAGTCTAAATTAGTTTGATTCATTTCAATTATCAGTTACATATAACAATTAATTAATACTGCCACAAGATAACTATCATAACTCGATTTTGTTTTTCAATCTAGAAGGTAGCCAAGATTACCGTAATTATTTTTACTTGTTATTAAGCTGTGTGTCAAAATATTAACAAATCAATAAATATCAAGATAATATAGAAGCATAGGGCATTGAGAAGGAGGAGGATTGTCAATGTTAGTTATTCTCACTGATGAACAGGTTATTTCTCCTACGCGAGTATGTGAAGGTTGTTTATTGGCCGATCGCAGTGGCTCACCTCGCTGGCATCACGGAAAATTAGGTTGCGGTCATTATCTGGGAAAAGAAAATAAAACTCAACCTGCCATTTATGAATGTCAGATGGGCTTTAAGCTTGCTAATATTGAATAAGATTATATTTTGGAGATTTTGATATTATGAGTTGGCGTAATTCTACTGATGCCAAGGACAGGTTTTTTGCCGCTATTGTTTATTTATTACCATTAGTTTATGCCTTTTCTTTTGGTCAATTTCTGTTGGAAAAAATTCCTTTTTTGTTTATTATCTATTTACCTATTAGACCTTTACTCTCATTATATTATCAAGTTCCTTTTGCCGGTTTAATTATCTTCTTTATTTTATTTTTAGCAGTAGTACGCAATACTAAAATTAGCTATTTTATTCGCTTCAATACCATGCAAGCTATTCTAATCGATATATTCTTAGCTCTTTGTGGTTTAGTAATGGGTTTATTTTTAAGAGGTGCAGGAGTTAATTTATTAACAGAAACTCTTTACAATGTATTATTTTTAGGCACTTTAGGAGCTTGTTTTTATTCTATTGTTCAATCAGCCCTTGGCCGTTATGCTGAAATTCCAACTATCTCTGACGCTGTGAAAGCACAAATTCCTTGATAATTTTATTTATTATTAATAATAACGTGATTTTCTAAATAACCAATGCCTTCTATTTCTACCCGCACTCGATCGTGTTCTTTAATTGGTGCTACCCCTGCTGGTGTACCTGTTAAAATTACATCACCGGGTAATAAAGTCATGATTTGCGATACATAGGCAACTATGTATTCTGGAGAAAATACCATATCTTCAATTAGAGCAGATTGACGAGGCTCAGTTTCATCATTAACAAATGTTTGTAATTTAGTTTCTGCACCTAATTCTCGGACAATCCAGGGGCCTAAGGGACAGAATGTGTCAAAACCCTTTGCTCTTGTCCATTGACCGTCTCTTTTTTGTAAATCTCTAGCTGTAACATCATTAGCAATGGTATATCCCCAAATCTTACTGCGAGCCTGTTCTTTATTACAGTGATAAGTGCGATCGCCTATAACCAAAGCTAACTCTCCTTCATATTCTACCTGATGGGATTGTAAAGGGTAATGAATAGCTTGATTATGAGCAATTACACTGGTAGGAGGTTTTAAAAAGATTAAAGGTTCTTTCGGTACTGGTGTCCCCATTTCTGAAGCGTGTGCTTGATAATTTTTACCAATAGCAATGATTTTTGAAGGTGCGCAAGGAGCAAGTAATTGATAATCATTAGCTTTTAATTCTAGTTCGGCTGGTTTACCTCCTAACCAAGGAGGAGCATCTAAAACCTCTATATTCCTATTGATTTGTAGTAAGCCGTAATAGGTTTGTCCTTGCTTTGTTTTAATTCGGACGTAACGTTGCGCCATAAGAGCAAAATATAGTAACTATAAATAAAAATAAATGGGTTATTAACAGTTTTTTATTTTACATAGATTTACTAGATAAGGGTAATTATCAAATATGCTAAATACAAATATAAAAATTGTTCATATAGTGGAAATTGTATTTAGGTCGATTCTGTCTGTCAAGTTTAACCATCGTCAGATGGAATAAATTAATAAAGCATAAAAAAACAATAACAAATAACCTTTATTATTAAAAATTGTAACTAGATTCAGTTGAGGGATAATAATTTATGACTTTAGCAGTTGGTACAGTAGCTCCTAATTTTACTACTGTTGATGATGAGGGTAAAACTGTTTCTTTATCCGATTTTAAAGGCAAAGTAGTTGTTTTATATTTTTATCCCAAAGATGATACTCCGGGTTGTACCAAGGAAGCTCAAGGCTTCAGGGATAATTATGCTCAATATCAAGATAAAGAAATAGTTGTTTTGGGAGTGAGTATGGACGATCAAGTATCCCATAAACAATTTAAGGAAAAATATGGTTTACCTTTTCAGCTTTTAGTTGACACTGATGGTGCTATTACTAAAGCTTATGATGTCTATACGCTTTATAATAATCAGGGTTATTCGAGTCGTGTCACCTACATTATTGATGCTGACGGTACAATTAGCCGTGTTGATGATAAGGTGCAAACAGCTACCCATGCTGAAGATATTCTTACTTCCATGACATAGTTTTTCAAAATTAGGGCGGGCATTGTCCACCCTAATTTTTTAAACTAGAAGAGATAGTTTTTCAAGAATTGGTTGAGTAGAAACAACATGGCGATCTAAACCTAGTCGTTTTGGTTCAATTCCTAAAGCTAAACCTACTAACTGAGGTAGATGTAATACAGGTAATTTTAAAGAATGACCCATAACTTTTTCCACTTCCGGTTGACGGGAATCAAGATTTAAGTGACATAAAGGACAAGGAGTGACTAAACAATCAGCACCAGAGGCGATCGCCTCCTCAATATGTCGTCCAGCCATTTTAAAGGAAGATTCTGTTGCATAACTAGAAAGAGGCCAACCACAACATTGAGTTCTCCCCTCATAGAAAATAGGATTTGCACCTAAAGTACGAAATAAATTTTCCATCGACTGAGGATTAAAAGGATCGTCTAAAGGTTGATCCCCCTTTTCCCCCTTGATTAGGGGAAGTTTTTTTTGACCTCTGAGCAGATAACAACCATAGAAAGCAGCACAATTAAGCCCTTGGAGAGAACGTTTAACTTTAGTCGCTAAATTATCTAAACCGTAGTCAATAACTAAAGCCCATAATAAATGTTTTACTTCCGTACTGCCTCGGTAAGGAGAACAATGTTCCTTAGCTAAAAAATCATTAACTTGAGTTAGATATTCGGGGTTATTTTCCTTCGCTTCTTGTAAACGTTCGTTAACATGACCTAAAACACCTTGACAAGTGCTGCAATGGGTTAGTAAAGGAAGTTGAAGAGATTCAGCTAAAGCAATATTACGGGCATTTACCGTATCTTCGAGTAACAGAGAATCTTCTTTATAAGTTCCTGAGCCGCAACAGGCAGCCTTTTTAAGTTCAATAAGTTTTATACCTAAAGCCTCGGTAATGGCAGCCGTAGAAAGATATAGCTCTCGACAAGCACCTTGAGCAACACAACCCGGAAAATAAGCGTATTCAAGATTTGACATAATAAGTAAGCTATTTTTTAATCAACATTATAGGAGTAATTTAGGAATTCCCCTACTCATATTAAATCGAGTCCCCCTTTCAGATAAGATAAAGAAATGTTTACAAATCTTTGACCGAGGAATGATTATTCCCGCCTATTTTCTCGGTTTAATATGCTAAAAACGGGTTATTTAGTCAATTAGGAAAATATCAATGAATCAAGAAATTTTTGAAAAAGTAAAAGGTATTGTAGTTGAGCAATTAGAAGTAGAAGGAGATCAAGTAACTCCTGAAGCAAGTTTTGCTAATGATTTAGGAGCAGATTCTTTAGATACTGTAGAATTAGTAATGGCTTTAGAAGAAGCATTTGATATTGAAATTCCCGACGAAGTAGCTGAAACCATTGATACTGTCGGTAAAGCTGTAGATCATATTTCTGAAGCTAAAGGCTAAATTTTTAATTTTTAGAGTGAAATTGAGACAAACAATTTAGATTTCAAAATTTGCTGCATTCTGGGTAAAAAACCCAGAAGTTACTTAAATAGGATCATGACCAATTCCCCACTAAAACGTGTTGTGGTAACTGGACTTAGTTCTATTACTCCGATTGGTAATACCTTAGCCGAATATTGGCAAGGGCTACTCAATGGACGTAATGGTATAGGTCCAATTACTAAATTTGATGCTTCTAAGCACGCTTCCCGCATTGCCGGTGAAGTTAAAGGTTTTGACCCCCATGAATACATGGAACGTAAAGAAGCCAAACGCTTGGATCGTTTTGCCCAATTTGCTGTGGTTGCCAGCAAACAGGCTTTAACCCATGCCAACTTTGTGATTGACGAGATAAATGCAGAACAAATAGGAGTGCTAATTGGTACAGGAGTAGGAGGTCTAAAAGTTCTTGAAGACCAACAGGAAATCTATCTCAATCGTGGACCAAATAAATGTAGCCCTTTTATGATCCCCATGATGATTGCGAATATGGCGGCGGGAATGACTGCTATTCATACGGGGGCAAAAGGACCTAATAATTGTACTGTTACCGCTTGTGCTGCTGGTTCTAATGCCATAGGCGACGCTTTTCGTTTAATCCAAAGAGGCTATGCTAAAGCCATGATTTGTGGAGGCACAGAATCAGCAATTACTCCTTTAGGTGTAGCTGGTTTTGCTGCTGCCCGCGCTCTTTCCACCAGAAATGACGACCCAGATCGTGCTTGTCGCCCTTTTGATAAAGATCGAGATGGCTTTGTTATGGGTGAAGGCTCAGGTATTTTAATTATTGAAGAATTAGAGCAAGCTCTGAGCCGAGGTGCAACAATTTATGCTGAAATCGTCGGTTATGGTATGACTTGTGATGCTTATCACATGACCGCACCAGTACCAGAAGGTGAAGGTGCGACTAGAGCTATGTCTTTAGCGATGAAAGATGGAAATATTACTCCATCTATGGTTAGTTATATTAATGCTCACGGAACTAGCACTCCTGCTAATGATGTTACAGAAACTAAAGCTATTAAAAAAGCCCTTGGTGAAAGTGCTTATAAAATAGCAATTAGTTCAACCAAATCAATGACAGGTCATTTATTAGGTGGCTCTGGAGGAATAGAAGCTGTGGCAACAATAATGGCTATTGCTAATGACCAGATTCCTCCCACAATTAATTTGGATAGTCCAGATCCCGAATGCGATCTTGACTATGTGGCTCATACTAGTAGAAAGTCAACAGTAGAAATTGCTCTTTCTAATTCTTTTGGCTTTGGTGGTCATAATGTTACTCTAGCTTTCAAAAAATATCATTCTTAAACCCATAAAAATTAAGGATATTTTTCCGATCGATTTGATCAAATTTCCCTATCAATGGGATGATGGGTGATATATAGGGGAATTTTTACCCCATTAAATTAGAAAACGAATTTTTGTTTTTTTATCGTAGTTAAATTCAAACACAAGATTATGGTAGTTGCTTCTCAATCTCTCCAAGAACTTTGTATAAATGCAATCCGCTTTTTATCTGTTGATGCGGTAGAAAAAGCGAAGTCAGGCCACCCCGGACTTCCTATGGGTGCGGCTCCTATGGCTTTTGTCCTTTGGGATAAGTTCATGAAATTTAATCCCAAAAATCCCAAATGGTTTAACCGCGATCGCTTTATCTTATCTGCGGGCCATGGCTCTATGTTACAGTATTCTTTGCTCTATTTGATGGGCTACGATAGTGTAGGCATTAAAGATATTAAGCAATTTCGTCAATGGGGTTCTCATACTCCCGGACACCCAGAAAATTTTGATACTGAAGGAGTAGAGGTTACTACTGGGCCTTTAGGTCAAGGTATTGCTAATGGAGTTGGTTTAGCTTTGGCTGAAGCTCATTTAGCTGCTAAATTTAATAAACCTGATGCTAAAGTTGTTGATCACTATACCTACGTCATTCTTGGTGATGGTTGCAACATGGAAGGTGTTTCTGGTGAAGCTTGTTCTGCTGCTGGACACTGGGGTTTAGGCAAGTTGATTGCTCTTTATGATGATAACCATATTTCCATTGATGGTTCTACCGATGTTGCTTTTACTGAAGATGTCAGCAAACGTTTTGAAGCTTACGGTTGGCACGTTCTTCATGTAGAAAATGGTAATACTGACCTAGATGCGATCGCCAAAGCAATTGAGGAAGCAAAAGCAGTTACGGATAAGCCTTCCATGATTAAAGTTACAACCACCATTGGTTATGGCTCTCCTAACAAAGCTAACACTGCTGGAGTTCATGGTGCAGCCCTTGGTGGAGATGAAATTAAACTAACCCGTGAAAATCTTGGTTGGAACTACGAACCTTTTGAAGTACCTGCTGATGTTCTCGATCACACTCGTAAGGCTGTTGACAGAGGCGCAACTTTAGAAAATGAATGGAATCAAGCTTTAGAGGCTTATAAAGCTAAATACCCTTCAGAAGCAGCAGAATTTGAACGCTATCTCAGTGGTAGTTTACCTGAAGGTTGGGATAAGGTTCTTCCCACCTTTACCCCTGAAGATAAAGGTCTTCCTACTCGTAAATATTCAGAAGGCTGTCTCAATAAGTTAGCTCCCGTTTTAGGTGAATTAATTGGTGGTTCTGCTGATTTGACTCACTCTAATTTAACAGAACTTAAGGTTTCTGGCGATTTCCAAAAAGGTGCTTATGAAAACCGTAACGTCCACTTTGGTGTACGGGAACATGGCATGGGTGCAATTTGTAATGGTATTTCTCTTCATGGTTCGGGTTTAATTCCCTACGGTGCAACTTTCTTAATCTTTACTGATTATATGCGGGCTGCAATTCGTCTTTCTGCTCTTTCTCAAGCAGGTTCAATTTGGGTAATGACCCACGATTCTATCGGTCAAGGGGAAGATGGCCCTACTCACCAACCTGTGGAAACTTTAGCTTCTTTACGAGCTATTCCTAATCTTACTGTAATTCGTCCTGCTGACGGTAATGAGGTTTCTGGAGCTTATAAAGTGGCGATCGAAAATTCTAAACAACATCGTCCTACTTTACTCGCTTTTACCCGTCAAAATGTACCTAATTTAGCAGGAAGTTCTTTAGAATCAGTTGCTAAAGGTGCTTATGCAGTAGTAGATTGTGATGGTACTCCTGATATAATTTTAATGGGTACTGGTTCTGAAGTTAGCCTTTGTGTTGGCGCAGCAGAAAAATTAACCGCAGAAGGTAAGAAAGTTCGAGTTGTTTCTATGCCTTCTTGGGAATTATTTGAAGCTCAAGATGCTGCTTACAAAGAATCTGTTTTACCTAAAGCTGTAACTAAGCGTTTATCCGTAGAGGCTGCTGTCAGCTTTGGCTGGCATAAATATGTAGGCGCAGAAGGCGATACTGTTAGTATTGACCGTTTTGGTGCTTCTGCTCCCGGTGCAATTTGTATGGAAAAATTTGGCTTTAGTGTTGATAATGTTTTAGCTAAAGCTAAATCTTTACTAGGTTAAAGCTACAGCAATTTCCCCCCTCCCTTAGCCCTCACAGGTGTAGGTTTTTTACAAAAACATTCTGATGAGGGTGAGACAAGGGGGACAAGGGTGGAAAGTGGACAAGGAAGAGGGGAATCATTTAAGAAACACTTTGTTACAAATAATACAGAAATGGCTGAAAAGACCATTTTTCGTTCGTACTATCTCCCTTGTCTGCTGTCCTTCGTTCCTTCCTTGTCTTGTCTCAACCCAAATGTAAAAAACCTACCCTTGTCAGCTCCCTTAGCCCCCCTGACCCCAGAATTTGGGGTCAGGGGGGCAGAAAAGTTAAGGGGCGTAAAGATGGAGTATATGTAATTAGAACCTCCCTAGAAGCTGAAGTAATGGATGCAGCAACTACAGTTAAATCTTATAAAATAGGACTTACGCACTTAACGTCCGGAAGCTTGATATTGCGTTAAGGCGATCTGCTTGCGTGCCGACTTCGCTCCCGCCAAATTAGATAGGCCAAACCCTTATTCTTTCGTCACAGTGCGTAAGTCCTAAATATTATATTTTATATCATGTTGGGTTGAACAACCCCAATATAAACTTCGCCTTTGTCTGGGTTGCAGCTTGTTTTTATTGGGTGCATTTACCCCGACATGATATTAGCTATTTTGGGATAATTAATTCCTTGAGCAACAAAAGATTCTATATTTTCAACTCCAGTTATTTGTAGCGTTTCTAATAACTGTTGAGTTTGTTCCATTAAATCATCAACATCAATACCGCTATAATCTTCAGGATAGTCGTTTAATCTTCTCAGCCCTTCTCCCATCAAAATTACAGCACCACGCCAATTAAGGTTAGTTAAATGATAACAACCTACAGCTACTTGCAATACTCCTTGATAAAACCTTTTATCAGGCTCTATAGCTTCTATCCACAGAGCCTCTAAGGTATCATGACAAGCGTAAAACTGTTGTTGATTAAACTCTTCCACGCCTTGCCAAAATTCTGGAGGTATCATGAACCCATGCTTTCTCTTACTTCTTTAATATATTCTAGAGAAATATCTTGTTGCTCCCCCGCAAAATCGTTATCAGAGGGAATAAATAACATACAATGACAGTCATTACGCTCTCGCATTGGTACACAGGGACAATTCCAGTAACTGTTTTTTACCTCTGCTTCTTTATCTTCGTAGTGACGACAAGGGCATAAGGGAGAGCCTAATTCTTCTTTATGTCGAGCTAGTCCTTCAATTACTACAGCAGTTACAGAAGGATCGACACAAAAATAAGTATTGGTACGTTTTGCGTACCTCTCCGAAAAATTTTTCATTGATTCTAATACTTTATCACTTTCATTGTTAGCAGTCATATTTAGTTAAATAATTTAAAGTTTTCTCTATCCTACCATAATGGTTAAGAGATTTTTTTCTCAAGAGTGAGATACTCTATTTCTCAAGATACAAAGTAACTAAAATGTGGAAATCTTTACTGTCGCTATTTTTACAGGACAAATGTCCTCTGTGTCAAAGAAATGCAAAGCGGATTTTTTGTCTTGATTGTCAAAGACAATTAGAACAATGTCAATTTGAAAATAAAAAAAGATTTTGGCAAGGTGAATTACCTTTATTTGTTTGGGGAAAATATGATGGAACTTTAAAAAGAGCTATTGCTTCTTTAAAATATGATAATAATCCACAAATAGGGGAACTTATGGGTTTTTGGTTGGGAAAATCTTGGTTAGATGCCCTTTTGCTTCAAAAATATCCGAAAATAATCGTTATTCCTATTCCTATGCATCCCCAAAAATTAAAAGAACGAGGTTTCAATCAAGCTGAATTAATCGCCCGCACTTTTTGCCATTTTACAGGTTATCCTTTGAATAATAAAGGTTTAATTAGAGTAAAAAAAACAGAAGCTTTATTTAGTTTAAAACCCCAAGAAAGAAAAGAACAATTAAATCAAGCTTTTGCACTAACTAAATATTTGTCACTTAAAGATAAATTAACTCCAATTTTATTATTAGATGATATTTATACCACCGGAACTACGGCTCAAGAGGCTAAGAAAAATTTAGAAAATCGAGGATTTAAAGTGTTAGGAATAGCTGCTATTGCCTCTAGTAGAAAATAAAAAACATCTAATTTACGATATAATTATTATTAGAGAAAATAAAATCCAGTGCAATTATTTAAACTATTATGACAAGTATTAATCAATCTTCCTATTCCTACAGCAACGAACAGATTTCTGCGTGGTTACGTGGTTTACTAACCATAGCTTGGGCTGATGGTCATTTCGATCCAGAAGAAAAGGAATTAATTGCTGAATTGACTCAAACTGAATTAGCTCCAAAAACTGAATTAGGGGAATTAGATACCATAACTCCAGAGGAATTAGCTAAAAGTTTAGGAGAAGATTATGTCACTAGAGAAACCTTTTTAAGAACGGCGGTAATGATGGCTCTGGCTAATGGAGTATATTCCACCGCCGAAGCAAAAACAATAAACGAATTTCGGGAAGCATTAGGTTTAAAAGTTGAAGCCTTAGAATCTTTAGGAAGTACCCTTTGCAATCTTGAAGAAATCGAACGAGGAAATATTGAAGGTGTTTCTCAACCTCATCCTGATGTATTAAATCCTGTCAGAAAATGGCTTGATGGTATTGAAGTTAAAGATCCAAGGGTAGCCAGATTTATTTGTAAAATGATTCCTTCCCAATGTCCTTTTGAACGAGATGTTAAAGTATTTGGTCGCAAAATAGTTCATATTCCAGCTATGTGTGAAATTAATCCTCTTTACGAACAATTAGTCGGTTTGCGTTTTCGCTCTCTTTCTTATTTAGCGGATGATTGTCAGGAAGATGTTAGTGAATATATTTGATTAAAGAACTTACAATACAGGATTCAGGAGGGATTAGATAGAATTTCATCTGATTTATTTTGACCACTGAATCCTAAATTATTTACTATTAATTATTAACTAATTTATGCAATTTATAGATCAAGCAGAGATTGAAGTAGAAGCGGGCAATGGTGGCGATGGTATAGTAGCTTTTCGTCGGGAAAAATATGTACCCGCCGGAGGCCCAGCCGGGGGAAATGGAGGCAGAGGTGGTTCAGTAATTTTTCAAGCAGTCGAACATCTACAAACTTTATTAGATTTTCGCTATTCAAGACTGTTTAAAGCTATGGATGGTAAGAGAGGGGGGCCTAATAATTGTACGGGGGCATCTGGATTGGACTTAATAGTCCAAGTTCCCTGTGGTACGGTAATTTATGATGCTGAGACTGAAGAAATTATTGGCGATTTAGTTACAGTAAATCAACAGATATGTGTTGCTAAAGGCGGTAAGGGTGGTTTAGGAAATAAACATTTTCTCAGCAATCGCAATCGCGCTCCAGAACTAGCCTTACCCGGACTTCCGGGAGAAATACATAAATTGCGTTTAGAATTAAAATTATTAGCCGAAGTCGGCATTATTGGTTTACCCAATGCCGGAAAATCTACTTTAATTTCTACTGTTTCCTCTGCTAAACCGAAAATTGCTGATTATCCTTTTACAACTTTAGTACCTAATTTGGGAGTTGTAAAAAAGCCGACGGGTGATGGCACGGTATTTGCCGATATTCCGGGATTAATTGCTGGTGCTTCTGAAGGAGTAGGCTTAGGTCACGAATTTCTCCGTCATATTGAGAGAACTCGTTTATTATTGCATCTGATTGATATAACTTCTGCATCGCCCTTAACGGATTATCATGTTATTCAGGATGAATTAAA
The DNA here is from genome assembly GCA_964413275.1 of uncultured bacterium. Classification (GTDB taxonomy): domain Bacteria; phylum Cyanobacteriota; class Cyanobacteriia; order Cyanobacteriales; family JAABRE01; genus JAABRE01. The sequence continues at coordinate 12,662 of CAYPSO010000102.1, forward strand.
TGCTTATGGACGAGGTTTAGCGCAACGTCCACAGATTCTCGCTTTAAATAAAATAGATGCGGTAAGTGAAGAAATTACTAATAATATTATTAATGAGTTTCAAAAAGTGACGAACTCGCCTATTTTTCTAATTTCTGCTGTGACAGGTTTAGGCTTAGAGCTTTTATTACAAACTGTATGGCAAAAATTGGATAATTTGGATAATTAGCGTGAGCTTTTTGATCACAAATATGAATATTTTAATAGACTTCTTGCAGAAGTCAGGCAATAGGCACTCTTGCAATAGGCAATAGTTAGATAAATTCAGGTTTTCTGTATTAGAATTGATTTACGAGTTACTTATGCCAGAGGTCTATTGTGTTCTATTAAGCTAAAAGTAAGTATCAATCATGAGAAAATCTCGGATCGCAAAATAAGTTTCTTCAGGAGCTTCTTCTGGTAAAAAATGGCCGCAATCTATGCCCGTACCACGAACATTACTACCATAACTCCACCAAGTAGGTAAAAGTTCGTAATTTTGCCCAATGAAACTATTTTTTCCCCAGAGAATAAGTAAAGGACAATGAATTTTTGTCGTTTTGCTTAGATCGTGTTCTAAATCTATGGAAGCTGAAGCTCGGTAATCTTCACAAGTGGCATGAATAGTATTCCAATCCCGAAAACAACGATAATATTCTGATAAAGCCTCACTTGTAAAAGCTGAAAAATTCTGACCCCATCTTTCTAAACAAGTACGAAGAAAAAAGTCACTGTTATTATGAATTAACGTTTCTGGCAAAGGATAAGGTTGAATGAAAAAAAACCAATGATAATAAGCAGATGCAAAATTTTTATCAGTTTCCTCATACAATTTTGTAGTAGGTATAATGTCAAGAAGAATCATCTTTTTAACTTTCTCTGGATAATCTAAAGCTAAACGTTGTCCTACCCTTGCACCTCGATCGTGACCAACTACATAAAATTCGTCATAACCCAATTGAGCCATAACTTCCACTTGATCTTGAGCCAAAACACGCTTAGAATAGTTACTATGATCGGGTTCTCCCTTTGGTTTAGAACTATCCCCATACCCTCTCAAATCTGTAGCAACAACGGTAAATTCTTCTGCCAAAAGATGCGCTATTTTATGCCACATATAATATGTTTGAGGATAACCATGTAAAAGTAAAATTGGAAAACCATTTCCTCCTTTGACTACGTTAATTGTTGCACCACTGGTATTGATAAATTTTTGTTGAAAATTAGCAAACATTTGCTTTACCGTTGTTATCCTGAATAATATCCCTGACTGAGGCTATAAACCTACTTCCACTGTCAATATTAAACTATGTATATCATTTACTCAGAGAAATTTCTGGATCATGATAATGGTTATCTTCATCCTGAATGTCCAGAGCGTTTATCAGCAATTGTAAAAACCTTAAAATCTGCACCTTGGCAAGATCGATTAATTTGGAAATTACCCACTAATCGAGAAGTAGTATCTTACATCCAGAAGTGTCAAGATTATAATTATATCAATTTGGTACGAGAAATTGCTGAAATCGGAGGCGGAAGAATTGATATGGATACTCCCGTTTCTCCTCGTAGTTATGATGTTGCTTTACTCGCTGTTGCTGGCTGGTTAGATGGCATAGACTTAGCTTGGGAATCTGGTAATCATGCTTTTATTTTAGCTCGTCCTCCGGGTCATCATGCTACCAGTAAAACAGGAATGGGATTTTGTTTATTTTCTAATGCGGCAATCGCTGCTAATTATGCCCTAGAAAAAGCTAATATTGACCGTGTTGCTATTTTAGATTGGGATGTACATCATGGTAATGGTACTGAAGATATAGTAGAAAATAATCCAAACATTGCTTATTGTTCTCTACATCAATTTCCCTGTTATCCCGGTACAGGAAGAGCAAGCGATAGAGGAATAGATAATAACGTTTTAAATATTCCCATGAAAGCGGGTAGTACTATCAAAGAATATCAAGCAGCTTTTGAAACTCAAGTTATGCCATTTTTGGAGAAGTTTGAGCCAAATTTGTTAATTGTTAGTGCTGGATATGATGCTAATTATGATGATCCCCTAGCAGAAATTTCCTTACAACCCCATGATTTTGGAATTTTTACTAATTACTGCTTACAGTTAAATTGTCCTATTGTTTTTGGTTTAGAAGGAGGGTATGATTTACGAGCTTTAGCTGAATCCGTGAAGGTTACAATTGATACTTGTTTACGTCAAAATACCGAAAAAATTCTAGTCAAATAGCTGATGTAAAGGGATAGAAATAACCTATATGCTAATAACATAAATAATTAGTATATTTTAAGTTCCCATGTCAGACGCAACTATATCTCAAAATTCAGTCAAACAGAATGAATTCTTAACTAATATCACTAGCGGAAAAGTATTTAAAGTTGAAGGTAGTAAGGGTGTAGGTTTAATTATTTGTCATCCTCATTATGCAGAAATTGTGGGTTTAGGAGCGGCAGTTGGTGGATTAAGAGATTTAGATACCCGTGAAGTTATAATTATTGGCGATGCTAATCTTAGTTATGTTAACAATAGTAGCGATAAGTTAAAAGGTTATCAAATTAGAGAAAAATGGGTTGCAGCAACCCAAAAAGTCACTGGAGACGAAGTTAAGGATAAATTGGATTCTTTACGCCGTGCTAGAGCCCTTTTATTAATGTTAGATCACTATTGCGGTCTAGAAGCAATTGCTCATGTATCAGATGAAATTCTAGCTCAATTGGTGGGAGTTTTAACAAAAACCATGAAATCAGCTAGAGACATTGTTCAACATCAAACCCAAAAAGTTGGTCAGGATACATATATTCAAGTTAACCAAATGATTGATTGTTTATATAGCGAATGAAGATAAATTTATCTTTATTATTAAGATTTGCCAACGATCTGCGATCGCACAGCACCACCTTCGGTGATCGTTGGTTTGTTGATTAAATTTAGATTATTTTTGCAGCACGCAAACCTAAATATAAACCTGCGGCAATACCAGTATAAGCAATGATAATTCCTGCATAAATCACTACAGCAGACATAAACAATTTCTCCTCAAAAGTTTAGTTATATTATTCCTTAATATTATCCCAAAAAGGTTCTAGTAGGTCATCAAGTTTGAATTGAGGGATAAAGTCGCTTGAGTTTAATGCGAGCATCTGTGGTGGTGAACCGCCAATTAACGATACCACTATTTTTGAACAAGGTTCATCTTACCACTCCCACACTTCCTTGATGCACGACCAAATAGCCTAATTATCTTCAATAACACTTACTGAACCAACCAAGGGAACTTCATTTAATTGCTCTGCATTAAGTGCCTTTAAAAAGTTATTCCATTTTTCTTTTAACTCAGTATCATCAAGGTTATTTACTAGACTGAAATATATTTGAGTAAAAGTATCATGATTAATTTGAGTAGCAAAGTCAACTTCAACATCAGCAACTGCTACTTTTTTAATCCAACCATTAACCTCTAAATCTGGTGACAAATCACTATTTTCATGACAATAAAGCTGGAAATACCAATGATAATATTGTCCTTTTGATTAATATAAATTCGTCCTGTCTGTGCTTCAGTAATACTATGACCTGCAAAAAAGATTATATCCCAAGGTTGTTCCCAAAGTCGATCGCCTAGTTGTTGTCTTTCTGGTTCGACTAAAAATTCTATATTATTTATTAAAAGGAAATACCATAGAAAATCCTCGCTTCTTAAGAAAATCGGAAAAAGCCATTAA
>CAYPSO010000103.1:0-15791 GCA_964413275.1 uncultured bacterium
TTAATTATTCCCAGAATTAAGATTAAAGATGGTTTCTTTAAAGTGCCTATGTCTAGGGAATTTAAGGCTAAATATGGTGAAGTAAAATTACCTTTTCCTAGCAGATTAGACCCTAATAAACTTAAAGAAACTAGAATCCATCCTAAATATAATTGCCAATTTTTCGAGGTAGAATTTATTACGGAAGAAGAACCGCAAACAGTAGAGTTTCAATCTAATAATGCTTTGGCTGTGGATTTAGGTTTAAATAATTTAGCTACTTGTGTAAGTACCAATGGGGCATCGTTTATTATCGATGGTCGCAAATTAAAAAGTTACAACCAATGGTACAACAAGTCAAATGCTAAATTACAATCAATAAAAGACAAACAAGGTATTAAAAATTTTACTAAAAGACAAGGAAGATTATTCTTGAAAAGAAATAATCAAATTCGAGATTATCTTAGTAAAACCGCTAGATATATTATCGAAAACTGTCTAAGGTTAGATATTGGTACTTTGGTCGTAGGGATTAATAAAGGCTGGAAACAGGACATTAACATAGGTTCGAGAAACAACCAAAATTTTGTACAAATACCTTTTTATTCTTTAAAAGAAAAATTAAAATCTTTGTGTGAAACATACGGTATTCAATATGTTGAACAAGAAGAATCTTATACAAGTAAAGCAAGTGCTTTAGATAATGATGATATTCCTATCTATAACCCTAACAATACTGTTAAATACACGTTTAGCGGTAAAAGAATAACTCGAGGATTGTACCTGTCAAAAGATAACATTAGAATCAACGCTGACTGTAATGGTGCGTGGAATATAGGACGTAAAAGTAAGCATGAGGGTTTTTCCCAAGTGTCTAGTGGGCTTTTGACTAGCCCTTTGAGAATAAGTGACTTGAATGTAAGTTTAAGTTAATTTCTTAAGAATCCTCGTACCTTCAGGTCGAGGAGTGTCAACTAGACTGAGAAAATAATACTCTAACCCTATTCTACTTGAGTGGTATCCTTTGGACAGGTAAATTCATAATCTTTAAGAATTGGATTTGGAAGTTTTTTGGCGGTTGGCTCATCTGATTTACAAATAGTTATGCTAAATCCAGCCCAATCCGGGATATAAGTAACTCCAGCGACATAACTATGTAAGTCTTTATTTTTAGCTGTAGCATAACTAAATGCAACATCATTATCTAAATTAATTAAATAACTATAATTATCAGTTTCCTTTTCTAAACTTGCATCTAAATCGTCAAAAGATTTAGTAAAATTTTCGTTTTCCAGATAATAAACTTGTTGAGAGTTATTAATAGTTCTTACTCCATCTAATCCTTCTTGATTCATTTCCTCAATCTTAGCTTGTTGACAAACCATCACCGCAGTTTGATATTTTTTCTCTGATTCAGCAATTTCATTATTAATATCTAAGGGAGTTAAGTCATTAAAAGAACCAGCACTATTCAAATTTAATAAAGCTAAACTAACTTCTGTATCAGAATTTATTTTGACGGGTAATTTACCTGTTTCACAATCTTGATTACCCATAACGCCAGCAAAAATATTTTCTATGTTTAAGGGTTCAATATTAAGAGGAATACGATAGGCAATGATATAAATATTATTCCCAATAGTAATAGTTTTTCCTTGACTATAATAAACATTATTATAGGTTTGAGTTTTTAAGATACTATCCATAAAAGTTGTCCAACTTTTTATGAGATCTCCCATTTCAAATTGACCACTAACACTCACTTTACGCCAACTTGAATCTAAATCTTTAAATTTTAAAGTTAAAGGAATATTTTGTCCAGAAAATACTGTTTCTAAGTCTTGACTATAACTAGGAATATTAACAGAATTAATTAAACTTAAACTAATAGAAACAGTTACAATTAGTTTTTGACAAAAATTAGCAATATTTTTCATTTTTCATATTTTTGAATTTCTTGAGCAAGCAAAAGATTAACATAATTGATAATCATTAATGGAAATAAATATAATATTTTTACATTTTTTTACATTTCAAATAGAATGAATAACCTGTGTTTATATCGTGAGAAAGTCCTACTGAATTAATTAATTCTAAACGACTAAAACGTTTATTTTTAAAGCTGAAGGGAAGAGGAGAAACAGCCAAACATTGTATAATATCAAAACCATAGCTTTTAATTTTGTCTGCTAAATATTCTGGTTCATATTCAATTTTATGTTCTGGGTGAACAAAATCTTTTTTTACTTGTAATTTAGTGAGTTTACGATTAGGCGTATCTAAACAAAAATAACCTTGAGGTTTTAAAATGCGATAAACTTCCTGAAAGACTTTTTCTGCTTCTGCTTCTGTAATATGTTCTATGCTTTGTCCCGACCAAACTAAATCCATACTTTCAGACTCAAAATTAGTTAACTCTATCATAGATTGGTAATAGTATATAACTTCAATACTTTGATTTGTAATCAAACGATTTGGTAATGAATTTTTCTCTGGTTTAAAATACCTTTTTTCTGGCGGTAAATCAATAATATGAATTGTTTTTGCTTGATAAGGATAACCCATTTGTAATAAACTTCCTTGGGGAACTTCACTAGCACCACCAATATCTAAAATGTTATTAGCTTCAGGTAATTGTTGAATAAGCTTTAATCTTGCTAGATGATGAGAATCAATTCCCGTAGTTTTAAACAATTTTTTTTCTAGGCTACTTGGTATCATTAAAAAAGATGCAAAAAAACTTGACTAAGTCAAGTTTTTTTGCACTATTTCTTCTAAATAAAAATTTATTTCCTCTTGAGTAGCATCAGCTTCAATGAAAATTTTATATAAATAATACAAATAGTCTTCATTGGATAACTTAAAATTATTAATTATATTATAAAAATTATAAATCAAAATCAATTTTATTATTTTTAATATATCTTGAGGATAATAAAGTAAATATCTCCAAACTTTAGTAAAAAGTAATTGAGTTTTTTTCATATTAAATTCAACATTTTTTATTAATTACAATAAAGATTCAAATAATTTAGCTAAAGTTAATTGAAAATCGTCCATAAAATCAGGAAAGGGTGGGAAAAACCCACCACAAAATTAGCGATCAACAGAACCCATAATTACGTCAATACTACCTAGAATTGCCATAATATCTGCTACCTTCATCCCCTTTAATAAATGGGGTAAAATTTGCAGATTATTAAAGTCAGGAGCTCTAATTTTAAAACGCCAAGGAAAGACATTATCATTACCGACGATAAAGACACCTAATTCACCTTTACCGCTTTCTAAACGCACGTAATGTTCACCTTCAGGAATTTTAAAAGTAGGAGCAACTTTTTTAGCAATATATTGATATTCAAAGTCATTCCACTTCGACTTTTTGCCTTCCATCATCCGTTTAGCTTCAAGATTTTCGTAAGCACCGCCCGGAATACCTTTTAAAGCTTGATTAATAATCTTAACAGACTCGCGCATTTCCCGAATACGCACCAAATAACGGGCGTAACAGTCGCCGGCGGTTTCCCATTGAACATCCCAATCAAAATCGTCGTAACATTCATAATGGTCAACTTTACGCAAATCCCATTTAACCCCAGATGCTCGTAACATTGGCCCAGATAAGCTCCAATTAATGGCTTCTTCTTGGGTAATAGTACCGATACCTTCCACACGACGACGGAAAATAGGGTTATTGGTGATTAATTTCTCGTATTCATCCACTTTGGGGGAAAAATAATCGCAGAAATCCTGACACTTATCAATCCAACCGTAGGGTAAATCCACTGCAACGCCGCCAATACGGAAATAGTTATTATTAATTAATCTCATTCCCGTAGCTGCTTCCCAAAGGTCGTAAATCATCTCTCTTTCTCGGAAAATATAGAAAAATGGAGTTTGTGCGCCCACATCAGCCATAAATGGGCCTAACCAGAGTAAATGGTTAGCAATGCGGTTTAATTCCAGCATAATTACCCGAATATATTGCGCCCTTTTTGGTACTTCAATATCGGCTAATTTCTCTGGCGCATTAACGGTAATTGCTTCGTTAAACATCCCTGCGGCGTAATCCCAACGGCTAACGTAGGGAACAAACATCACATTAGTGCGATTTTCCGCAATTTTCTCCATTCCTCGGTGTAAATAACCGATAACTGGTTCACAGTCAACTACGTCTTCACCATCAAGGGTGACAATTAGACGTAAAACACCGTGCATTGAGGGATGATGAGGCCCCATGTTCAAAACCATGGGCTCTGTTCTAGTTTCAATTTGAGCCATAAATCAATTTATTTTTAAGAAACCCACAACAGGTTAATAATATCTTTACTTTTGTTCAATCTTATCTAATTATAAGGATTTATGCTGTTTTGATTGAGATTTTTGTGAGGTAAGCAAATATTAAATTTGTACTTCTGTTTCAAAGTTATAATTAGTTTGCCCACCCTACGCTTAAAATTAAGATATAAATAACTGAAATGACTGAATTTTTACATATTTCTGTTTTAAGTCAAGAATTAATTACTGGTTTAAATATTTGTTCTGGGGGACATTATTTAGATGCTACTTTAGGAGGTGGTGGTCATACTAATTTAATTTTAGAGACTTTTCCTGATGTTAAAGTAACGGGAATCGATCGAGATATAATGGCGATCGCAGCAGCTCAAGAAAAATTACAAAAATATCAAGATCGAGTACAATTTTGGCAGGGTAATTTTGCTGATTATCAACCTTTAAATGAGCTTAAATTTGATGGCATTATTGCCGATTTAGGGGTTAGTTCTCCCCAATTTGATACTCCTGAAAGGGGGTTTAGTTTTCAGCATGAAGCAAGTTTAGATATGAGGATGGATCGAAATCAAAAATTAACCGCCGCCGAGATTATTAATCATTGGGAAGAAAAAAAATTAGCCGATATATTTTATCAATATGGGGAGGAGCGATTATCCCGAAGAATTGCTAGAAAAATAGTAGAAGAAAGACCTTTTCAAACTACTACTGAGTTGGCTTATGCCATCGGCTATTGTTATCCTCCTAAACAAAGATATGGTAGAATTAATCATGCTACACGAGTTTTTCAAGCCTTAAGAATAGTAGTAAATCAAGAATTGGAATCTTTAGAAAAGTTTATAAATAAAGTCCCATATTTGTTAAAAGAAAATGCTATTATTGGAATAATTAGTTTTCATAGTTTAGAAGATAGAATTGTTAAACATAAATTTAAAGAGAATCCTAATTTAAAAGTATTAACTAAAAAGCCAATTATGGCTCAAAAGGAAGAAATAGAAATTAATCGTCGTTCTCGTTCTGCTAAACTTAGGTTAGCTCAAAAAATTTAAAGTTATCAATCTATTAAGTTGTCATGCATTTAAATTAGTGGTTGAGAGAGTAGTCAGTATTCAGTATTGATGTTAAAAAAAAATAAATAGTGAAACAAATTTTAAAAATAATTAGAAAAAAGAAAACTTTTTTTTCCTTAATATTAGGCTGTATTCTATTGATTACTGTATCAATAAATAAGCTTAATGCTCAACCTATGACAACGGCAGAAATAAGTGAAAAAATAGTTAACATTGAAAAAAAATGGGAAAATAGTTATGAAAGTTTTTTCCAAAGAGACTTTAAAAGCTTTTCATTAACAGCATTAGATATTGAGAAAAAAATAACTAAATTAAGTGAAGATACGGGACAACAAACAGCAGTAATTTGGATAGCTACAGAAGCAGAAAAATTAACCTTATTTCTAATTACACCTCATCAACAACCAATTGTTAAAGTAATAGAAGAAGCTTCTTCAAAACAAGTTATTCAACTTTCCCGAAAATATAGAGAAGAACTTAATAATTATTTTCTACATCCCAAGTCAAATTATTATCTTCAAATATCGCAAAAATTATATCAATGGTTAATCAAACCGCTAGAACAAGAATTACAAGAACAGAAAATTGATACAATCATGTTTTGTATTGGCCCTGGTTTACGCACTTTACCCTTTGCAGCTTTACATGATGGAGAACAATTTTTAATAGAAAAATATAATTTAACCAGAATTAGTGCTTTTAATTTAACTCCTTTTGATAATAAAAAAAATATTGAAACTAAAGTTTTGGCAATGGGTAGTTCAGAATTTAAAAATCACAATCCTTTACCCGGAGTTGAAACTGAATTAAAAATAATTACCTCAAATTTATGGGAGGGTATTTCAATTTTAAATGAAGATTTTACCTTATCAAATCTCAAATTTTTACTACAACAGGGAATATTTCAAATAGTTCATTTAGCGACTCATGCTGATTTTAGAGCTAATTCACCGGAACAATCTTATATTCAATTATCAGATGCAAAATTAAACTTAGACGAAATTGCGAAACTTGATTGGCAAAAATCCCCTGTAGAATTATTAGTTTTAAGTGCTTGTAATACTGCCATTGGGGATCAAAAATCAGAATTTGGTTTTGCTGGTTTGTCTATTCAAGCCGGGGTAAAATCGGCTTTAGCTAGTCTTTGGGAGGTTAGTGATGTAGGGACTTTAGCTTTAATGAGTCAATTTTATCAACAATTAAAGATAAATCCTATAACCGCAGAAGCTCTAAGACAAGCACAAATTGCTATGCTAAGAGGGAGAGTTCGTTTAGAAGAAGGAGAATTGCGAAATAGCACAATCAATATTCCCCTACCTCCCGCATTAGTCAAAGAAGAAAATATTAATCTCTCTCATCCCTATTACTGGTCAGGATTTTCCCTTATTGGTAATCCTTTTTAAGAAACTTTTTTAGGATTAGGTAATTCAGTAACAAATTAATACTAAATATATTTAAAATATCTAATGAGTAATGATAATCAGCTAAAATTATTATTAGTAGAAGATGATAAAATTAGTTTAGATTTACTCTATCGTCTTTTTAGTAAATCTTTTCAAGTTTTTAAAGCAGAAAATCCCCTAGAAGCTTTATCTATTCTCGATGAAATTGGGGAAATGGCTATTATTATTTCTGACCAAATCATGCCTTATATGAATGGTACAGATTTTTTATGTCAAACTGTGGATAAATTTCCCGATACTATTCGTATTTTATTAACTGGTTATCCCAATATAGATAATTTATTAGAAGCAATTAATACTGGAAAAGTGTTTAAATATTTAAGAAAACCTTGGAACTCACAAGAGTTAATTACAATTGTCAATCAAGGTGCAGAAATTCATCAGTTATTAAAAAAAAGAACCCAACAACTTCGTCATACTCTAAGGCAAAAAGAAATATTTAATCAGATTACAATTACCATTAGAGAGTCATTAGATTATGATGAAATGTTAAAAAGAATTGTTAAAGCAATCGCAGACAGTTGGTCTTTGACAGAAGTAATATTAACCCCGGTAGAACAAGATAAATTAACCTCAGAATATTTACAAATTAATTTAAAAAATAATAACAAAATATTTTTACAACTGCAACCATTAATGACAAAATCCCTATTAACTTCTCAATTTCAAATTAACCAAAATAATAATTATATTGAATTAGCATTACCTTTAATTTTTCAACAAAAAACCTTAGCTATTTTAGGAATTTATCAAGAAAAAACTCATAATAATTGGGATGATATAGATATTAACTTATTAGAATCCGTTGCCGAACAAGCTGCTTTAGCTATTTATCAGGCTAAACTACATCGACAACTACAACAACAAACAGCAAAAATGCGTCGTGAATTAGAAGTTGCTAGGCAAATTCAAACTAAACTATTGCGTCAAACTTGGCCATGCTCTCCTAATTTTAAAATAGAAGCTATCTGTTACCCAGCAGCCGAAGTAGGTGGAGATTTTTTTGAAGTATATATTCATCCTAACGGAGATATTTGGTTAGCTGTAGGTGATGTGTCGGGAAAAGGTGTACCTGCTGCACTATTAATGGCTAGTACAATTTCTTTATTGCGTCGAGAATTAGCTCAAGAATTTTCTCCACAACCTGATGCAGTAATGCGTAACTTAAATCAAATTATGTCGGATGATTTATTTAGTACCAATTGCTTTGTTACCCTTATTTTAGTGCGCTACACCCCTTCTAATCATAAATTACTTTATAGTAATGCAGGCCATATTTATCCTTTAGTTTGGTCTTTTACCAAGCTTAAATCAGGATTAAAAATTAAACCTAGTTATTTTAAATTACGTGGTATTCCTTTAGGAATTTTACCTATTTGGAAAGGACAATCAGGAAAAATATATTTAACTAAAGGAGATATATTATTATTAGCTAGTGATGGAATACTTGAAGCTACTATAAGTGAAAATTCTTTTTTGAATCATCAAGGTTTATGGGAATTAATATGCAGTCAAACTGATTGTTTTAGTATTAATAATTTATTAACAAGTTTCCGTCAATGTACTAATAAAATTCAAGAAGACGATCAAACAATAGTGTCTTTGGAAATACTGTCATAAGCAAGGATGAATTATTAATTATGAATTATCCTTTATGAAGGATGAAAGCTAATTGCTAAATTAAAACAAAAATTTAACAATACATTTGATATGTTTTATAGATTGTTTCTCCGGGGATAATAGCTTTAAATTCTTTGGGTTGTTTATAATTATGAAGATTATATTTTTGGCGAATATTATTAATATTATTATAAGGTTCTTGCCAATTTTTAAAAATTTCTTTTAAGGCATTAAAGTCATTATAGACATTTTGATATTTATAAGATAAAGCCATGTATTGCAAAATCTTAGTATAAGTATCTGGTGTAGATTTTTCATAACATAAACCTGTGATTTCTGTTAATTGATTAAATAATTCTTGATTAAGATTAACCATTGATAGTAAGACTGTAACGTTACTAACTTCTTTGTCTATTAAATTATCAACTATGTCATATAAACTTCTGACAAGAGAATATTTAGTAATTCCATGCTTTTTAAACAGAAATAACAATTTCAAACCTAATTTATAATTGGATATACTTTTTAATATTTCTGTGTAGGAGCGAAGAGCAGTTTTACTATATTCTGTAACTATTGAAGGTAAAATTTCTGCAACTTTTTCATTTAACTGATTTAAAAACTCTTCTTGAGTTAAATCTTGCTCTAATAAAGAAGTAACAAATTGATAAATTTCTTGTTGCTTAGAATTGCGATAACGTAATTCTAATTGTTCTAGTTTAATAAATAATTTTTTAACTTTAATTCCTACAATCAGCAAATCAATAACATCAGATAGACCTTGATATTCTTGTAAATTGTGTTTTAATTTATATTTGATTTCTAAATATAATAAAAATTCTTGATTGTTGAATTGAGAAATATTAATATTTTCTAATTCTTGGGAAATTTTAGTTATTTTTTCTAATTCTTGGTTATAGTTAAATATAATGCGATCGGGAATTTGTTCTTTATTTAATTCACCAAAAATAACATTTATAATATTACCATGTCCCCACAATGGACGATTCCACCAAGGCTGTTGTTCGGGAATATATCCCCATAATGGACGATTCCACCAAGTTAAATCTTGACCGATCAATTCTCCCATAAATCCTGTTGAATGAGCCATACTTTTACAGTAAGTTTAATAATATTATGTATGGTTAAATTATGGACTAATTTCAAGATGCGATCCGTGATTTATTTTGTGAAAATGCTGTGATTATTGTCACATAGAATAGTTTTAGGTATTAATACCCTAAAACTAATAATTAAAAGATTTTCTAGTTCTTAATTGTTAATAATTCTTAAAAAATTGCTTGTTTGCGTAATAATTCTTCCATAGTTAGACTCAATTCTGATTTGCCATCAAATACTGTCCCAACTTTACCTCTTTCAAAATGCAATTTAGTCAATTTATAACCTTCTTCTGTTAAAGGAATATAACCAACTTGACTAACTAATTCAGCAGCATTATCCAAATAAAATTCAACAAAATTCTTTACAGCCAAATTATCTTGGGCTGACTTAGAATTAACATAGATAAATAAAGGACGAGATAAAGGTTGATATTGAGCATTTTTTACGGTTTCTTGAGAAGGTAATACCGCACCTTGACCATTATTAATCGGTACTGCTTTCAAGTTATCCTGATTTTGTTCATAATAACTATAACCAAAATAACCTAAAGCATTAGTATCTTGACTTACTCCGATTACTAAGGCATTATCATCCTCACTAAAAACATAATCTTGACGACTAATATCTGCTTTACCCATAATAGCTTCAGTAAAATAGTCATAAGTACCAGAATCTTTCCCCGGAGCAAATAAGTTTAAGGGTTGAGCAGGCCAATTTTCTCGTATTTGTTGCCATGTTGTCAGTTGATTTTCTGCTTCAGGTTGCCACATTTTTTTTAATTCTTCAATGGTAAGACTATCAACCCAATTATTATTTTTATTAACTACTATGGTGATAGCATCAAAGGCAATGGGTAATTCAATATAAGCAACTTGATTTTTTCTGCATAACTCCATTTCTTGAAGATTAATTGGCCTAGAAGCATCATTAATTTGAGTTTCACCTTGACAAAAACGTTGAAAACCTCCGCTTGTTCCTGAAACCTCAACTTTTATATCTATGGGAGAAGTTGGGTTATCTGAGTTGATTTTTTCAGATACTTTGGCGGTAATGGGATAAACTGTACTAGAGCCATCAATTCTAATGGGTGCGTTTGTCGTTGATTCGACTTGAGCGCAACTAGCTAAACCTACTGCAATAATTATGATGGTCAGTTTTGACCATAAATTTTGATTCATATTTAATATTTAATTTGATAAATAATTTGTTGTATATCAATAAATATTGATGAACAAGTTTAACTGTTGTTAACGATAAGGTAAAGTTAGCTTTAAGAACAATCATCATCTACACTTAGTTAAATCAGTAATTCCTTCAGTAAGAATCATGCTTTTTCGGGTTTTTCCCTAAAAATTAAGTATAATTGCGGAAGAAAATTATATTAAGCAAGCATAAAATTATACAGACTCAGGTAAGATTGTAATTAATTTTTACAAAAGTTCATAATTTTTAATCTATATTGGAGGATAAAATCATTAATACCATAAATAAAGCTCAAAAAGAGGACAATCAACCTATTTTAGAAATTTGGGGGAGACAACCCTTACAGGGAGAAATCAGAGTTAGTGGAGCTAAAAACTCTGCTTTAGCTATTTTAGCAGGAACTTTATTATGTTCAGACCATTGTCGCTTAAGTAATCTACCTAATTTAGTTGATATTGGTAGATTATGCCAAATTTTAATGGCTTTAGGTTTAAAGTTACAGAGAAATGGCGATGTCTTAGATATTGATGCTACTCATATTGCTACGGCGGAAGCACCATACGACATTGTATCTAAATTAAGGGCTAGTTTTTTTGTAGTTGGCCCACTTTTGGCAAGATTAGGGGTTGCTCGTGTACCATTACCCGGAGGATGTGCCATCGGTGCTAGACCTGTTGAAATTCATATCAAAGGGTTACAAGCTTTAGGTGCTGAGGTTTTTATTGAGCATGGAGTTGTTCATGCCCATGTTAAAGGTAATAATAATCGCTTAAAAGGCACTAAAATTTATTTAGATTATCCTAGCGTCGGTGCAACGGAAACTACTTTAATGGCTGCTACTTTAGCAGAGGGTGAAACTATTATTGAAAATGCCGCCTGTGAGCCAGAAGTGGTTGATTTAGCTAACTTCTGTATTTCTATGGGCGCAAAGATTAAAGGTGCGGGTACTAATACTATTGTAATTTCTGGGGTTGAGCGTCTCCATTCTACTGATTATCCCATAATTCCCGATCGCATTGAAGCAGGGACATTTTTAGTTGCTGGAGCAATTACTCGCTCAGAAATCAGCGTTTTTCCAGTGATTCCAGAACATTTAACTCCTGTAATTGCGAAGTTAGAGGAGGTTGGCTGTCAGATTATTGCCGAAGATACCCGTCGTTTAAAAATTATTGCTAAAGAATTAAAAGGAGTAGATATTGAAACTTTGCCTTATCCGGGTTTTCCTACAGATATGCAAGCGCAGTTTATGGCTTTATTAACTTTATGTGAAGGTAATAGTATAGTCACTGAAACAGTATTTGAAAATCGTCTTCATCATGTAGCCGAATTGCAACGCATGGGAGCCAATATTAAACTAAAAGGTAATAGTGCCATTATTCAAGGTGTACCTATTTTATCTGGTGCGCCTATTACGGGTACTGATTTGCGGGCATCTGCGGCAATGGTATTGGCAGGTTTAGCAGCAGAAGGTAAAACCATTGTACAAGGATTACAGCATCTTGATCGAGGTTATGAAAATATAGAAGATAAACTGCGAGGTTTAGGGGCAAAAATTCGTCGGATTGATTCAGAATCTCTAGTTTTAGTTTAATTTCATCCTTACAGCAGTTCTCAAATAAATAGATCACATTGTGCGTAAGGTGGGCAAATATTTTTAAATATGGGATTAAAACAATTACAATAAATAATTTGCCCACCTTACCAATTTTATTTGTGATTCTGGCTCTTATTTGTGATGATAAGTGAGAGCTTTTTTAGTCTAAAAATTTAAAAATATTAAGAAGAATAAAGGAGTTAAACATAATAACTGGAAAAAATAGATTATAAAATATAGTTTTAGTATCTTTTAATTGAGGGATGTTATAGTGAAAAAAAATGAAGAGGAATTGTTTAATACAGTTTTTAGTCAAATGACTATGCTTCCAGCATATAAGTTTAAACACAAATCTTTAGAAATATTGAAACAATATTCATATATAGAACTAAATAAATCGATAAGAAAAAAGACTTTAAAAAATGTTTCAAGAATAGATAATGACTACGATAGAAGTAATAACTCTATTGTAGAAATATATCAAAGGCCTAATCAAAGGCAAATATTTTCGTTTTCTTTCAGTTTATTATCTGATAGTGATAAACGTATCGGTTTGATTGCAATAATGTCTTTAGCTTTTGCTTTTCTTACTAGAACAAGTAATTTTTGGCTAATTGCAGTTGGGGCTTCTGGTATATTGATATTTTCATTATTCTTGTTAATATATAGCATTCAATTTTCCATGTTCTACTCAGATGTTCAAAATACTTTTTCTAAAATTAATAGAATATTAGATGATGTTAATGACTATATTTTTAATTTCGCAGATATTGATGAAACAAATTTAGAGAAAAAAGTGTATAAAATTTTAAAACATATCATAGAAGATGACATATCAAGCTTAGATTACGAATGGAAAAAAATCCATATTTTTAACATTTTATTTGCTTTTATCTTATCTTTTCTCTGTGTATATATTTCAGGAGACATTTTGGTTCAAGGGATAAAATTGATAGCAGATCATTTAAGCTTTGGAGATTTTGACTTGATCGAAGAATTAAATGAAGAAAAGCTTGCAACATTTATTCTTTTTCCTATAGGGATAGCTATATCTAAAGACACTGTTATTTCATGTTTAAAGAAGAGAAATCAACGTCTTAGACAGTCTCTCGTAATAGTTGAAAATCGTCTTGAAAAACTTAATCATTGATTATGAATTTATTATTAGTTCAAGAGAGTGATAAAGTAACCCTATAAATAGAGTTAACATTGTTTTTGTCTCTTATGTGTTATGTCTTTTAGGGATTCGGGTAAATTAAAAAATCACTCTCCACTTAATAACATTAATCTGAACTTAAGTTATTAACTGACGTTACGCAAAAGGTGTTAGGTATTAGGGTTTAGGGGTTAGCTTCATAATTCATAATTCATAAGGGGAAAAGGGAAAGGGGAAAGGGAAATTCATAATTCATAATTCATAATTCATAATTCATAATTCATAATTCATAATTCATCCTGAATACTGAATACTACTAAATCAATTGTCCAATAATAAATATATGAAAAATACTCCTACTTTATCCATACATTATTTTTTTAAAATAAGTTTATCTTCCTTGGCTTTAAGTAGTATATTTTTATTAAATTCGATTAATTTATGTTACGGACAAGAAAATAATAATATTCCTGAATCAGAAGAAAACACTCAAAACTTAATTGAAATAGAAAGCATAAAACTAGTAGGAAGTACAGTCTTTCTTGAAGAAGATTTTACACCAATTATAGAACCTTTATTGGGTAAAAGTATTACTAGAAAAGAATTACAAGAAGTAGTAGAACAAATAAATAAATTATATTTAGATAATAATTATGTAACTTCCGATGCCGTTTTAGTAGAGGAAACTTTAACAACTGGTAATATCCAAATAGCAATTATAGAAGGTAGTATAGAAAAAGTTATTATTGAAGGCAATAAAAGAATTAATTCTAGTTATATCAGCAAAAGAATAGCTAGGGGAGCTACTACTCCATTTAATCCTAGTAAATTAGAAGATCAATTAAAATTATTACGTTTAAATCCTTTATTTGAAAATGTCTCGGCAACCTTAAGAAAAGGTAATAGTTTAAACCAAAGTATTTTAGTTGTTAAAGTTGAAGAAGCTAATGCTTTTACTGGTAAAGTTGAGATGAATAACTATTCTCCTCCTAGTGTTGGTTCAGAAAAATTTGAAATTGATTTAAACTACGGTAATTTAACCGGAAATGGCGACAAGATTTCTCTTAATTATGACCATACTTTTGCAGGAGGTTCAGATAATATCCAGTTTGGCTATAATTTACCCGTAAATTCCCTTGATGGTAGTGTAAATTTTGGTTTTAATTATAATAATAATGAAGTAATTCAAGAACCATTTGATGAGTTAAATATTACTGGTGAGTCAATCAAATTAGAACTGAATTATCGACAACCTTTATTTAAAAATCCCCGTGAAGAATTAGCTTTATCTCTAGGTTTTGCCTATGAAGACGGACAAACTTTTTTATTAGATCAACCCACAGGTTTTGGTTTTGGCCCTGATGAGGAAGGTGTTAGTCGTACCAGTATAATTAATTTTGCCCAAGAATATCTTAGCCGTAATGAATCGGGAGTTTGGTCATTGCGATCGCAGTTTAATTTTGGTATCAGCATCTTTGATACTACCACAAATCAAGCCCCTATTCCCGACGGTCAATTTTTCAGTTGGTTAGGACAAATTCAGAGGGTACAAGTATTAAGTCCTAATAATTTCTTAATTATTCAAGGAAATTTCCAGTTAACTCCTGATAGTCTTTTACCTGCACAACAATTTATTATTGGTGGTGGGCAATCCTTGAGAGGATACCGTCAAAATTATTTAGCAGGTGATAATGGTGTCCGTTTTTCTATAGAAGATAGAATTATTGTTAAAAGAGATGAAAATGGAGTTGCAAAAATACAATTAGCTCCATTTTTTGATTTTGGTACAGTATGGAATAGCGATAATAATCCTAATATTATTGCTCAACGAAAAACAGCAATTGCTAGTTTGGGTTTGGGTTTATTGTGGCAACCTGTAAAAAATTTGAAGATGCGTTTTGATTATGGAATACCTTTAATAGAAATTGATGATGAAGGCAATAATGCTCAAGATAAGGGATTTTATTTTAGTGTTGGTTATGGATGGTAATTGAAGGAGACTAGGGAGAAAGCTAATCGCTACTGTTGGATGCTGATAAATAATAGATATATCCCTCTTTTGTGGTGGAGTTATATGTAGTTTTATATATTACTTATAAAAATTGTAAAATAGGTATTTATACTCATTTACTCCCATGATTACTAATAATAAATTGAGAATGTGAGTAAAAACTGAGTAAAACCTTAGAATTGTTAGATTTTGATGAGGATGAGATAACCACACCGTAAGCTATGTAGCAAAAGCGGGTGGGGGGAATCGAACCCCCATCATTAGCTTGGAAGGCTAAGGTTTT
>CAYPSO010000104.1:0-15368 GCA_964413275.1 uncultured bacterium
GCTCAGGTTGATAGTAATTAATATCCCTAGAACCTATCAACTTAAGCTTACCTATACCTTTTTTGTCGGTAAAAGTAATATGACGCTTATCATCCGATAGTTTCCATCCAGAGACTTTATATTCAACTGAACGAGAGTGTTTTTTGAATTTAGGATACCCGCAATTTTCATAAAAACGAGTAAT
Organism: uncultured bacterium; assembly: GCA_964413275.1. Classification (GTDB taxonomy): domain Bacteria; phylum Cyanobacteriota; class Cyanobacteriia; order Cyanobacteriales; family JAABRE01; genus JAABRE01. The sequence continues at coordinate 185 of CAYPSO010000104.1, forward strand.
TGCTCTTAACGTTCTCTCAACAGCAGTTTGGCAAGCATGGGAGTTTAAATCATTAACAAATTCAAAATCTTTCCTGAGTCTAGTGTTGTATCTGAATAATTCAGCCTTGCCTACACCACGATTCTCCATCCAATAACGTAAGACTTTATTCCGAACAAATTGAGTTGTCCGAATAGCTTCGTTAATGGCTGAGACTTGATCAGGTTTTGGATTGACTTTATATTCTAGTACAAACATTTTGATACTGCATCAATTAGGGGTCAAATTCTCCCTGTCCACTGTAGTATCCTAGTATTCCTGCCAAGGGGAAAGAAACTACACATAAAGCAATCAGCAAAGAGGAACTAAATCCCAACACGCCAAGGATTCCCGCACAAACACTTGTTGCTGTGGTAAGCAACACATAGAGTAAAGTAACCCAACCATTAAAACCTCTATTGTAGAAATTATTCTCAATAATATTACCTATATTTTTTTTGATATTACTAACCATTCCTCTTGCAAAAAGTTGATTGACGATAACTCCAATAATTAAAGCTGCAACTATACCCACAATAGCTCCAAGCGTTCCACCAATTATCTTAAAGATGCCCCAAGCAATTACTATACATACAGGAAAAACAAAATCGCCACCAAATGTAAAGGCAATCGCTAAAAGTATTACCAACACAGAAAAAGCAAAAAGAAAATTTTGTACAGCGATAGATAAAGTAGCCGTAGTTAACCACTGCCAAGTTTGCACTACTGCTCCTGAAACAACTGCCGAGCCTAACCCTAAAGTAGCGATAAATCCATAAGGAGGTTGATTTTTTTTCTTAAGAGCTTTATCTTTTTGGGAGGCAAGTAAAGCTTTTTGAACAATCTCTGGATCATCAAGTCCGAGCCGAGAAATAACTTCTGAATAGGAAATTTGATGAGATTCAGGGAAACTAATTGAATCAGTTAATTTTAATTCATTTAAAGCCGTAACTGCATCAGGATAACGATTAGTGGGTAATGGTTCAACCATTTTCTCTAACCAATCAACAAACCTTGAATCTTGAAAAATAACTTGATTCTTAAAGTTAATTTTATTAGTTGAAAAATCAACCAGACGGCCAATATTAGCTGAATTTGTATTGGTAATTAAGCAGATTAAAGTTACACCTAAACCATATAAATCTGAGGCTTTACTTAATTTTTGGTTATGAATTTGTTCGGGTGGCATAAACCCCATAGTACCACCAAATAAACTACTGACAGCTAGAGTATTATCACCAATTCGAGCTAAACCAAAATCTACTAAATAAGCTTGGTTATTATCATCAATTAAAATATTCTCTGGTTTAATATCTCTGTGAAAAACTGGCGGTTTTCTTCCTTGTAAATATACCAATATTTCTAAAATCTGAATAGCTATATTTTTGATTTCTTCGAGGCTAAAATTACGAGGTGTTGATAATGGTTCACCATCAATATAGTCTTGAACTAAGCATAATCCATCATTACTATAGCAATCCTAAGTAGCTTGTGGCATAATTCCATATTGATGAAGTTTAGGGAAATCAAATATTTGACCGTCTAGGAAAAACTTAAATAGCCATTTTACTACTTGAAAAGATTTGCATAAATGATAGAATTTCCTGAGCCAATTTTTCCCTTGTAACCAAATGTCTTCTACAGGGTTTTGTTCTGGGGCATTAGGGGCAAATTTTGTACATATTATTTGCCATTCTTCAGAAGATAAATCTTTATTAATATCATTTAAGTATTCTCTAAATTCTTTTGAATCATGATAAGTTGCTCCGTCCCCAAATATTGCTAGTTTTTTCCCTGGTCTTTGCTTTTGTAAATGCTTCAGAAAATCGATGGTATTTTCTGTATTTCCACTTTGATATTCTTTGATAATAAATTCTTTTGTTTGATAATCTAATGCTCCATAATAAGTTTGTCTACTTTTTTCATTTTTGATGGGGATTTCTATTCTCATATCTGTTCTTCCCCATACATATCCTAAAAGATCTCCCCAGAGAAGATGACATTCATCAATCATAAACACAACAACATTTCCCGCTTCTATCTCGGGTTTCCATTTTTCTAAAAGTGTCTCGATTTCTTTTTTTTTTGCTTCTACCAATTGCTCATTTCTGGCTGGATTATTTTTTTGAGTTTTTTTCCAACTTATGCCTGCTTCTTGAAATAAATTATAATAACTTTGAGCAGATTCAAAAATAATATCGTACTCTTTTTCTAAATGAAGTTTTAAATCTGATAATCTTAAGTATTCTTTTTCTCTTAACCACTGGATAACTTTGGGTTTTTCTTCTGTTTTCAAATAACTTTTGCGTCCTTCATATTTGATTTTTAAATTTTCCACGCCTTCAAATATTGCACAATTTTTCCACTTACTAATAAACTGGTGTGATACCCCTAATAAGTGTTTGATTTCACGATAATGTTTTCCTTGCAACTTCATTTTTACCGCTAAAGCTCTTTTAATTTCTCGAGCATCTTTTGTTTGATTAATAAAATGCTCTAACTCATCTAAGATATTCATTTTTATCCTTAAGATTTTTGCTTGACACTAAGATTATATCTGCTACAACTCAAATGGGATTGCTATAGCATCTTATTTACTGTTGTGGCCGATAATCTTTCCTTTAAGGCAGTACGAATTGCTGCTGTGTGACGGTAACGCAGCTTCGACCAATCCAAAGTCATGGCATCACAACGATTATCCGTTAACAATCGGGCGATCGCATTGAGGGAAGAACGCATAGTACGCTGACTACCGTAGCTTAACGAACCCAGATAGACAGAAGCTGGATGAACATTAAGGGGAACAGGTTTGGTAAGAATCAGAGGGAGATTGCCCCAGGGCGTTTTCTTCTTTTATAGTTTAAATAGAACAATCAGATTTAAGTAATAAGTAATAAGTTTTTTTTTACTCTAAATTTTCTATCTTCTATGTTACTATAAATAAGATAAGGTAAAAAATTAGTAATTACATAGTATTAAAGAATTATGTCAGAAATAACGCTTAATTTACCAGATGAATTAGTTATGCGTCTTGAAAATTTAACAGAACAATTACCTCAGATTTTAGAGTTAGGTTTAAGAGAGTTTAATGCTAGTTCTCAAGTAGGATTTAAAGGCACTGCGGAAGTTTTAGAATTTTTAGCTTCTTTACCTGAACCGTCCGAAATCATTGCTTTACGTCCCCATGAAGATTTTCAAAATCAAATTGAGGTTTTATTAGACAAAAATAGTTCCCAGAATTTAAGTCCTGCTGAAGAGAAATTATGGGAACAATATCAATATCTAGAACATTTAATTCGTATGGCTAAAGCAAAAGCTTATTTAAAATTAAAAGCAAATCAGTAATAAATTGATGAGTAAAAGCTATATTTCGGCACAATTAAGGAGAAAAGTAGATCAGCGTTCTCAACAACGTTGTGAATATTGTTTAATTCCAGAAATAGCTACTTTTGCTAGTCATCAAATTGACCATATTATCGCTGAAAAACATGGTGGATTAACTGAATTAAATAATTTAGCTTTATCTTGTACATTGTGTAATAAACACAAAGGTAGTGATTTAACTTCTATCGACCCAAAAACTGAAAAAATTGAGCCTTTGTTTAATCCTCGTCAAGATTTATGGCTAGAACATTTCCAAATTAAGGATGGTGTGATTATTCCTTTAACGGCAACAGGAAGGGTTACGGAGAAACTATTGCAATTTAATTTAACAGAGCGTATTCAGGAGCGTAAATTGTTGATTGAAGCTAAAATTTATCAATTACCTGTAAAGGAATAGTTTCCTAAACATTTAAAATAATTAAAGTTTAAAGAATCTTTATATTACTATAATAACTATCAGTGAAATCAGAAAAAGTACAAGAAATTGAAAAAGTTTTCCAAGGCCTAGTTAATCCAACAATAGCAGAACATTCACAGAAGTTTTTTCAAACCCATCAAGGAGGATATGGTGAAGGAGATAAATTTCTAGGTATCCGAAACCAAAAGATAAAGTCCGAAGATAATTTAGTGATAATACTTTATTTTCTCTCTTTTTTGCTCAATTCTTCCTCTTTTTTCGTTTTTATTTCTTCATTTAGTCTAAACTACAGTTATTAAGATCCGGTGAATAGGATGGCAAGTATAGCAACCGCCTTAGCGGTTGCTATATCAGGATTTATGATTTATAACTAACTTTTAATAAAAACTTAAAAAAAGAATAACCTTATGCTGTTAGCTTAGACTCGAAGTTCAAATTTTTACCTAAATCTTTCTGAATGTGAGAGGGTTTTTAAATATAAGCAATCAGACAAACTTATCTTAAGGTGAAGACATCATTTGATATAGACAGTCAATCTTATCTCAATGAGAAAACACATCTAGAAATCCGTATTATACTTCTGTTGTTTCATCTCAAAAAGTAAAAAAATTTTAAATTGTTTCTGGAAAAAGTTCCAGGTTCGATGTAGATAAACACAGATTAAAAGTAATTCCAATTTTATTGGAAATTGTTAGATTATGAGGAAACCACCAATAGGGAGATTATTGGCCCTATTGGTAGAGTGCCAACAACATAAAATTAATAGCTAATCACTTTAAAATTGTAAAGTGTAAAAAAAGAAAAACATATTTTTTCCAAAAAAGCTACTGATCTGATGTAGATAAGCACAAATTAACAGCTAACTCAATTTTACCTCAAATTTGTAATTCAAACAATCTCGAAAACGGAGAAATTATGGTACTGAGCATGACACAGCAGACAGCCGCATTTCCGACTATCGATCTTAGTTGTTCGCCTAAAGTTGAGCGTTTAACTGCTTGTAAATATTGGCTACTTTTTCTTTATCGTTACTATTTTGTAGGAAGAAATCAATATGGACCTTATGGTTCTCCTTCCTGCGTTGAGCAAATGAAAAAAATTGAAAATAATATCAAAGCTCAATCTCAATCCTATGAAGATGCACCGACGCTACCAATTCCTGAATTAAGCCTTGAAGATATTTCCCCAGAACAATTTCATGAGATATATTTAAAATCGAATACTCCAGTCGTTTTTCGGGGAGCAGCTAAACACTGGCAAGCCGTGCAAACTTGGACACCAGAATTTTTTGCTACTAACTATGGTCATGAATTAGTTTCTACCCGCGTTCGTGCCAACGAGCTAAATGAAGAAGCCTTACGTTATGTAGATATTCCTCTATCTGAAGTAGTAGAAAATATCAAAAAGGGTGGTACTTATTATCCCGGACATACTGAAGATTTATTTAACAGAAATCCTGCCCTTCGTAATTCCCTCGATCTCAAAACTTTGGGAGAATACTTAAGTGTTCGACAACAAAGAATTATGTCCACCCAACTCTTTTTGTCTGGAGGAGGAGTGCGCTCGGCTTGGCACGCCACTGGAGGGCCCAATCTATTTACTATGGTATATGGCCGCAAAGAATGGACTTTGGTTCATCCTCAACATTCTATGTGGATGCACCCAATCACTCGTAAAGACATGTTTTATGCAGCTACTATGATTGATTGGAAAAAAAGCAATGATGAGATTGAAGCAGATGGTTATCCTTTATATCGCTACATTCCTAAATTTGCGACAACCTTAGAGCCGGGGGATGTTCTATTTTCTCCTCAGTGGTGGTGGCACTGTGTAGATACTCCTGAAACTTCTATTGGTATTGCTTCACGAGCCATTAACAATATGTTCGTAGGTCATGAATTGTTTTCCTTAATGTGGATTACCTCAAATCGCTTCCGCCAAACCGTTTGGACTTGTTTTAAAGACGGTTGGGGTTCAGATGCTGCTAGTGGCGCTAAGCTTGCCTTTGAGTTTGATCAACAAGAGTTTATCAGAAGAGTTTCTGTTTAAACTCATTGGTTATTGGTCATTCTAGACTCTTTGATAACTGATAACTGATAACTGATAACTGATAACTGATTAGAGGTAATCATGGAACCAGCGATTTACTGGTATTCGTTATGTGCTGTGGTCTTGTTTTTAAAGATGTTTGCCCTCTCAGCCTATCAAGGATTTTATCGTCTCACTAGACGTATATTTGTAAATCCAGAAGATGCTGGAGTTTTCAACAAAACTGCTGCTGAAGAAGAGCTACCCCAGGTAAGACGAGCAGCTAAAGCATGGCTTAATGACTTAGAAAATATTCCCATTTTTTTAGGTCTAGGTACAGCTTATATTTTCATCGGTGCTTCTCCTAAAGCTGCAACTATCATCTTTCCTCTTTTCACAATTGCCCGCATTTTGCATACCTTAACTTATCTTCTCGGTTTACAGCCTTGGCGAACTATTGTCTTTGCAGTAGGAATGCTTTGTCTATTTATTATGAGCTTGAATATAGGCTTAGTTTTGTTGGGATTTGCCTAATCTGTTATTAGTTCGTAGGACGGCAAAAGCGGTTCCTTCGACAGCATAGTTAATTTTAAACACATACCATGAGGTGAAAGTATTTCAACATGGAAAAAAATAACTTAGTAACTATGCAATTATTGGATAAAAATAAGCCAATCCATAGAATTGCATATAATGAAGCCTATAAATTTTGGCAAGCTGAATGGAATATCGCTATTGAAGAAATCGGTTTGGCAGGCTTATCGGTCAAAATTTCTGACAAATTTATTGCTGCGGATGAAATATTGGTTTTACGAGAAGGGCCAAATATTGTTGCTCTGGGATTGATTAACTATTTGGATTTTAACCTCGCTGCCTACAAAGATATTTCTTACTTTAAGGTTATGAGCGAGGAATGTATGGCTTTCATCCTTAATAATGGCTACAAAAAAATAATGACTTCCACCTATAATATTGTCGGCAAGAAATATCGACGGGTTAAGGTAGGAAACACAATTTTAGCTATTGCTTTACCCGGTGCAGCCCTAAAAATATTTGAGTATCAACCAGACTTGGAATTATGTTTGGGAATGCCTTTACTGCCTTCTGCCAATCACCGTACCTTATCCCGACTAGGCATGATCAATATGCCGGGGGGACTTATCACTATTCATAATGTTCAAGCTCAGTTTATGTACGTTAATCAAGGAGAGGTAAATCTTGGCAAATACAATACGGGTGTTAGTTCTCTATTTACTAACAATCTCATCGCAGCATAAATTTGGTTCGTAGACTGCGAGTGCATTTGCGAGACGCAAACGTGGTTAATAGCTTTTCTAGTAACAAATAACGAGTAACGAATAACAAATGACAATGACAACGACAACGAAAACATCTATAACTTCACCAGACTATTTTCTTAATCGTAGTTTGCCCTTGTTAACCTCTGAGGGCGTGGAATATTTAGCTACAAAAAAAGTTGTGGTAGCAGGATGTGGTGGTATCGGAGGCGCAATGGCTTTAACCATGTGTCGCTTAGGGGTAGGCGCTTTTCATTTAGCCGATCCTGCGGATTTTGATCCCCCTGATATGAACAGACAATGGGCAGCGATTGGTTCGACTATGGGCAGAAATAAAGCAGAGGTATATCGAGAATTAATTTTAGATATTAATCCTGATGCTCAAGTCAAAGTCTTTAATCAAGGCTTAACTATGGATAATCAAGATGAATTTCTTGAAGATGCCGATATTCTTGTAGATTGTTTAGATGCAGCAGTTCCCTATGAACTAAGGGAAACCATGCACCAAAAAGCCCGTAAATTAGGCATATTTAGCGTAGTTGCTCCAATTTTAGGCTTTGGTTGCTTTGCTCTGTGTTCTTCTCCTGAAGGCATGGGGATGGAGTTTTGGACTCGTACTTTCCGTAATGCTAAACAAACTACTGCTCTTCCTGACATTTTTAAACAGTGGTTTGTACCAGAGCAGCTTGATGTGATTGGTAAAAGTTTGCAAATTGGAAAAGTTCCGACAGTGGGAGTTGGGCCAATTATCGGTAGTGCTTTATTAGCCACTGAATGTATTGCCTACCTACTAGATGGTATTATCCCCGGATCGAGAAAGCCCATTGTTTTACCAAAAGTAATGTTTTTCGATTTATTTCGCATGAGTTATGAAATTGTTGATGTTAGCGAGCTTCGCACTCAGTTTGAAGGAGAAGCAGCATGAGTCTTGCCCAGAGGATGCAAGTATTACAACTCACCGGCCATAATCTCGATATTGTTCCGAGTAAGCATATCGAAATTGATTTGCAAACTGATAGCTTGATACATAAATATGCATCTATGTCAAGCAAACAGCCTTCTGGTGATGCTCCAGAACAAATATTTAGCCAAATTTTTGGTTTTCCCCATGTTATGGCTGTTTCTCAAGGCAGATTAGCTGAGGCTATTTTAAGCCAAGCTACAATTCGCAACGGTCATTATATTCCGGGGAGTGCTTTATTTCCAACAACCAAGGTTCATCAAGAACGGAATGGTGGGACATCTTTAGAGGTGATATGTGCTGAATCTCTAGATTTAATTAGCTCATATCCTTTTAAAGGAAATATAGATATTGAGGCTCTAGAGCGGGTGATTAATACTTATCATGCCAATTGGATTCCGTATATTTGCATTGAGCCTTGTAATAATGCAGTGGGCGGACATTCGATGTCAATGGAGAATATGCGATCGCTGGCTGAGGTGGCTCGTCGCTATCAGATTCCTATCTATTTAGATGCTTGTCGTTTAGTGGATAATGCGGTGATGATTCAGGAGCGAGAGCAAGGTTATCAAAATACTCCCATACGTGAGATTATCCGTGAATTTTGCTCCTATGCAGATGGTTGTACTATGAGCGCAACTAAAGATTTTCCTACTAACATTGGCGGTTTTGTCGCAGTACGAGATCCGAAGTTATTTCATCGTTGTCTTGACTATTTAATACTTTTTGGCTCAGGTTTAAGTTGCGATGGACAAGAAATGTTAGCGTTGGCGATCGCAGATTTTGATCGGGTTGTTTCCTTGGTGCGCCGACGAATTAATCTGGTTAAAAAGCTGCACCAAGCTTTGGGAGATAATCCCAATTTAGTCAAACCTGCGGGAGGCCATGGAATATATCTGAATATTAATAGCGAGTCTTTGGCAATTCCTGAAACTCATCAACCAGCCCAAGCTTTTTTATATCAACTGTTTAGAGATTACGGTATTCGTGGTTCTCTCAATCATAACTGTGCAGATCAGATTGCTAATAATATCAATTTGGTTCGTTTTGCTATACCTATTTTAGGGATAAAAGAGGAGGCTATTAATCGAGTTGCTGAAGGTATTTCCAGTCTTTTAACTGCTAGAAATAATATTCAAGGATTAAAAATTGTGGAAAAAGGAGCTGGTTTGACAGGATTTCTCAGAACCAAGTATCAACCTATGGATGGAGAATTGTAGATTGTATCTGATAAATAATAACCAGTAAGGATGAACGGCTGTTCGCCCCTACCATCAACCAATAACTACGAACTAATTATGATCGATCTCTATTTCTGGCCAACACCGAATGGTTATAAACCCCTGATTTTTCTTGAAGAAACTGGCTTATCGTACCAAATCAAACCGATCAATATTATGCGAGGAGATCAGTTTAAACCCGATTTCTTGGCGATCGCACCTAATAACCGGATGCCAGCTATCGTCGATAATTCTCCGGCTGAGGGAGATAGCCCTTTTTCCCTCTTTGAATCGGGCAGTATTCTGATTTATCTGGCCGAGAAAATAGGACAATTTCTAGCCTCAGATTTACGAACTCGCCATCAAACCATTCAATGGTTGATGTGGCAAATGGGTGGAGTTGGCCCAATGATGGGACAAGCTAACCATTTCACTCGCTATGCTTCAGAGGATATTCCCTACAGCAAAAAGCGCTATGTCAATGAAGTCAAGCGTTTATTGGGAGTCATGGAAAAACAATTAAGCGATCGCGATTATCTAGCAGGAGATTATTCCATTGCAGATATGGCTTGCTATCCTTGGATTGCCTTTGCACATCTCCTCAATATCGAAAGGAGGGATTTTCCCAGAGTTTCTCAGTGGATTGATCGCATTGCCCAACGCACAGCCGTAAAAAAAGCTTATGAGGTAGGCGAAACCATTAAAGATGATGGTGAAATGGATGCACAAGCACGTCAGATACTATTTGACATTAAGGATTAGTCCTATTCCAGAAACACAAAAATTTTAATGTACACAAAGGAGAAATCAAATCATGGTTGCTTTAGAACAAACAACAATCTATCAAAACGAATACCAACAAAGAGCTGAATTAGCACGTCAAGAGTTTGCCTCAAGACCAATTGTCAAGGAAATATTTGTCGAAAAAGTAGAGCCAAAGCTATTTAAACTGTTCATGATTCATTGGAGTGCTTTAAGTGCAGGTATTTCTCAACCCATCCCAGAATATTTTAATTATGCTGCTGAACGTTGTAAAAATGAAGGTTTTGGGGAAATGGCTGAGGTTTTCTCTGAGCATGGACAAGAAGAAGACGGCCATGAAAACTGGGCAACCACCGACGTACAAAAGCTAGTTGAGATTTGGAATCAAGAAGAGCCTAACTATCCTTTAGATGCTCAAAAGTTACTAGCTCAGAGAATGAGTCCTGCGGTGAAACGTTATCACAAGCTACATGAAGATGTGATTAAAGGCGATTATCCTTGGGCTGAATTGGCTATTGGCTTAGAAATCGAATTGATTGCCACAACTTATGGGCCGATTCTTTTGGAAAGATGCGTTGAGATTATGGGAAAAGAATCCATCGCTAATATTAGTTTCCTCGATAAACACGTAACTGCTGATGTAGGACATACAGAAACTAACTTTGAGGTAGTTGATAAGTTTATTTGCGATCACCCTGAATCTAAAGATATTCTCGTCAAAACAGCAGGTGATGCTCTCAATTCCTATGCTGATTTTCTTGAGGATGCGATGACTTATGCCAAAAAAGTATATGCACGTATGTAGTTTCTTTTCGGATCAACAAGATTATAGCAGTTGAATACATTCGCCATGGTGGGCATTGCCCACCATACAAGATTTCATTAATTAGTTTATGCAATTTGCGCACGCGCACAGCATTAATTTTGGCAGTAAATAATCATAAAAAGAGTTAATCCTGCCTCCAATTGCTTTGCTAGAAAAAATTAAAAATTATTTGATTAAAATTGTCCATTCTACCAAGTTGAGTTGAATTAAAGGAATCAAACTATGACTAAAACCTGTAAAAAATGCTTGTTAACTACAAAAGTTCAAGGAGTTAGCTTTGATAATCATGGAATATGTAACTTCTGTCGAGATTGGGAAAAACAAGGTAAAAGCGATCGCCAACAAGCACAAGCAAGAGCCTTAAGACAACAAGATTTAGAACAAACCCTGACAAATCGAACTAAAGATAGCAAATACGACTGTATATTATCTTTCAGTGGCGGTAAAGATAGTTGCTATTTACTTTATAAACTGGTTAAGAACCATAACTTAAGAGTTCTTGCCTACACCAGTGACTTTGATATTCCCCCCAATACTTGGGATAACATCCGTCGTACCATCAAGCATCTCAATGTCGATCATTATGTAGCAACTCCCTCAAAAGAACTTTATCGAAGATTTATTCGCTATCTTTTATGCAATCAAAACGAAAATGGTGCAGTGCATACCGTTTGCTACTTTTGGTTAGATATTCGAGAAGGAGACATTCTCCGTTTAGCAATGGAAAAGAATATACCTTTAATTATTACAGGATATTCACCCGGACAACCAGATCCTGATCGTATGTTATACGAGATGCCTCAACAACGAATTAGGGAAGATTGGACTCCTTACGAATTATTTGAAAATGGTTTGTTTGCAGAATCCGAGAAATCTTTATTCTGGAATCCTAAGATATATAGTCAAAATGCTAAATTTCCCCGCATAATTGCTCCATTCCATGCTTGGGATTACAATCAAGGAGAAGTTATGGAACGAGTTGTAGAATTAGGTTTAGCCAAAAATAAATGGTATGTAAACCCTGTTCTGAGTAACTTTACCTTAAATTGGCTACTGATTTATTCTGACCTGAAAAACTTAGGTTACAACCCCTATATACCTGAATTTTCCCAATTAGTTCGTGAAGGCAAAGCCCGACGCTCTCTATGGCGCATTCTTTTCTCCCTTATGGATTTTATGGCCCAAAACAAAGTCTTATTAGGGCGCTACGTTACAACCTCCTTAGAATGGCTGGATTTGCAACCAGAACAATTACGCATTAAAGAAAAGGAAAACGTTAGTTCGCGGTTCGTAGTTCGTAGTTCGTAGTTCGTAGTTCGTAGTTCGTAGTTATTAGCTAGTTGTAATAACTAATCTATTATTTTACTAAAACAATGAAAATAAAAATTCTTAGTTCAATGGTAACTATCGGTGTCATAGCAAGCACTGGTGTGGTAAATGCAGCAATGGTGGGAAGTCGCATTGAGTTTTCTGGTTACGCTTTTGGCAGTACGAATCAGATGGATTATATCGATCCTTTCGCTTTCCCTCTAGCGCCATCTCCTAATGTTTTGGGTAAATTTGAAATTAATGATGCTAGTGGTTTTTTTGCTCCTGCTCTCAATTCTTCACAATTAGGAAATATTAGGGATTTTACTGAAGGAAATACATCAGGGATAATCACTCAAATTGGCCCCGTTTTTGATACTTCTGACAATCCAGATTTTTATGTGGCGGATTTTCTCAGTCTCAATATTCCTAGTTTAGTTAACTTCTCTTTTAGCTTAGAAACTGTCGATCGTACTGTATCTATCGATCCTAATTCTCCTAATCCTTTAGATCCTTTAATTACGGGTATATCTGCTAGTTTTACTGGCACACTCACAGACTTAATCACTAATGAAGTGCAAGCTGCCATAGGAAATTTTAACCCTAATTTTCCGAGTGGTGTTCCTTTAAGTCAATTTACTACTGACAATTTTTTTGGCCCAGCTTTTTTCGATGGCTCTCTTGAAATTGTATCTGCACCTACACCTACACCTATACCTGAATCGGGAACTAGCACCAGTTTAGCCCTCTTGGGATTCTTTGGTTTAGGAGGTTTACTCAACACTAAAAAATTCTAATCTATCGGAATTCTACAAAAATTTAACTCTTTATACCTACTTAAATCGTAGAAAAAATTACTTTAATTTATCCTTCACAAAAATAATGAAAATAACAATTATTAGTTCAATTGCAACTATCCCACTAATCTTATCTGGTGTAGTTACTAACACCAATATGGCAAGTGCAGCAACCATCGGCAGTAGTATTAATTTTTCTGGCTTTGTCTTTGGTAGCTCTAATCAGTTGGATTATATTGATTCTTCTAATTTGCCTAATCCTAATCCTAATTTGCCCGGAGATTTTACAGTTACAAATGCGACTGGATCTTTTGCTGCTGGATTGGGGCAACAAGGCACAATTTTAGATGTCCACGAAGGTAACTCATCGGGATTAATTACCCAATTAGGCCCTTTGTTTAATGGTTTTGACGATCCGAATTTATATGTAGCGGATTTTCTCACCCTTGATGTCCCCGGTTTGGTTAACTTCTCTTTTCAGCTAGAAACTGTCGATCGCACTGTTGCTATCGATCCTAATTCTCCTGACCCCTTAGATCCTTTAATTTTGATTTTTTCATCAATTTTAACAGGTACACTAACCGATTTGATAACCAATGAAGTGCAATATGCTGTAGCTACTTTTGTACCTCAGATTCCCCCTAGTGTAATTCCCATTAGTCAATTAACCCCCGATAATTTTCTTGGCCCAGTTATGTATAATGGCTCATTGCAAGTTGTGCCTGTTCCTGAATCAAGTTCTAGTGCAGGTTTAGCTTTAGTTGCAGGGCTTGGTTTCACCTTGATTAGGCGTAAGGGCAATCAATAAATTTAATTACTTACAGCAGTTTTTTTACTTGAATACATTTACTTATGGTGGGTATTGCTCACCCTACAACTAACCTAATCCCTTCAATATTTATGTCACAAAATTTATCTGATTTTGAAAAGCTTGAATTAACTTTTGAGAATGAAACTCGCCCCGTTTTCCGTAAAGGTCAAGGCCCGGCGGTAATTCTGATGCACGAAATTCCGGGGATTCATCCTGGGGTTATTCGCCTGGCTAATGCTTTTTGTGATGCTGGTTTATCAGTTTGGTTGCCTTCGCTGTTGGGTACACCGGGGAAGAAAGTTAGTATCCCTTATATTGCTTCATCTTTAGCTCGTGCTTGTGTGATGCAGGAGTTTACGGTATTAGCAAGGAGTAAAAATAGTCCAGTAACTTCTTGGTTAAGACATTTAGCTCGATATGCTCACGAAAAATCTGGAGGTGCAGGAGTAGGAGCGATGGGAATGTGTCTTACTGGAGGTTTTGCTTTAGCGATGATGCTGGAAGAATCTGTATTAGCACCTGCGGTTTGTAATCCTTCTTTACCTTTTGCCTTAACACCATCTCGTCAATCAGATCTTGGTATTGATGAGGATACTCTCGCAGAAGCTAAAAAAAGAAGTGCTACAGATAATATCTGCTTACTTGGCTTACGCTTTACTCATGATATTTTCGTTCCTAAACAGCGGTTTGAGCGATTACGTGAGGAGTTTGGTTCTAACTTTTTGGCGATCGAAATTGATTCTTCTTTTGATAACAGTAATGGTATTAATCCTATAGCTCATTCGGTTTTAGGAGTACATTATGTGAACAAACCCGATCATCCAACAGTAATTGCAGAAGCTAAAACAGTCGCTTTTATGAGGGAGCGGTTACTTGATGAACATTAAACACATTGAACCTTGAACTTTGATAACTGTAGTTTAACTACTTATCCCTCTTTTGTCACTTTCCGAGGTAAAAATGAGAGAATAAAAATAGTCAGAACAGTTAATTGCCCCCCTCGACAGATGGACTGAAGAAGGAAAAAAGAACAAAAAGTTTAAGGAAAGCAAGTGGGAAGAACTCAGGAGGACAACTCGGACATCAGGGATACACATTAGAAATGGTGAAAGAACAAGAGTCTTATCAGTCTATCTACACAATCAACACTTCATCCCCGAACAGAGATTAAGTGAACTCCTATCAGATGTATTTGGTTGTCAGATCAGTAACAAAACCATAGCTAACCTCAATGAGGAATTGGCCAATCAAAGTGAGCCAACAGTAGAGAAAATTAGAGAAAAGGTATTAAGCAATCAGTTAAAGGCAATAGGGAACAGGCAACAGGCAACAGTAAAGGCATTGGACGGGGAT
>CAYPSO010000105.1:0-15018 GCA_964413275.1 uncultured bacterium
CCTCTTGGGTCAAAAAATTACTCTTTAGTAGTTGCTTTTGTTGCATTTCCCTAAAATACCATATTTTGTCCCCCCCTGAACGCTTACACCAAATGACAAGTATTCTTATAGAGAATTAGCCGAATTTGTTGCTCATCAAATTGCAGGTAAGGAGATATTTAAAGGTTAAAGGCCAGTATTTACAAATCAATGGCCTAGTCCAAATCCTTTAGAAATTGTAGTTACTTTACGACAACCAGAAGATAATCCCGATGATTTAGCAACGTTTATTGAATCTCTGCGTTACGGTTACAATCATTATGGAGAATGGACAACTTTACCTGCTCCTTTATTTTTTGAAAGGGTTGTCAGAGACTATATTAGTGAATTTTCCATTGAAGATGAAGAAGAAATTGAAGAAACAAACGAACCTGAATATAAACAATTAAGCTTATTTGATTAAAAATAACTAAAATTGTGCTATGGGGTTTGGCTCAAATTTCATTCGACCATATTAAACCGATATTAGGTTAAATTGTTTATATAAACTAGAACGATCGTAAATTTATGGCTACTACACTACTGTTTAATACTTTGGCTAATTTTCTGAACCTTTATATGTTACTCATCTTTGTACGCATTCTGTTGAGTTGGTTTCAAACCGCAGAATGGGCTCAACAAATCATGAGTTTCTTAAGTCCAATTACCGATCCTTACCTTAACATTTTCCGCTCTTTTATTCCCCCTTTAGGCGGCTTAGACTTGTCTCCTATTGTGGCAATTCTTTTATTACAGTTTGTAGGTGAAGCTTTAGGACAACTTGCCTACGCTATTTAGTGATTTCTTGGAATAAATATACCAGCAGACTTCAGTAACGGTGCGTTACGCGCTTGGCTAACGACACCCTATTATTATGAAATTTGGTAAAATCTTTTCTGGAAATCACCTTAATAGTCATCGTAGTAAAAAGGGCGTACTTTGCCAGCAAATCCTGAAGCTTTGAATTGTTTCAATTGCAAGGGGGTTGGTTGATTAGCAGATATACTAATTCTAATCTCAAAATCACTAACTCCCACAGGAACTTCTTCAATAGTTCCAACTCTGGTACGATTTTGTAAGACAGGATTACCATTAGCATCGTAAATCCTACCAAAAACATCTGCATCAACTACAGGTTTACCAGAACTATTTTTGGCTTTGCCAGTAATTATAAAACAATTGGCGGCATCTCCCGAACCATCACTGGTAACTAAATTCTTTCCTATTTCTCCACTACATTCATGATAGGAAATATCTGACAATTTAATCGGTGTTAACGCGAATGCTACTGGGCTAAATGTTAGGTTAGCGAGCCAAAACAGACAAGATATAAAAATAGTTAATAAAATTTGTTTTTTCATTGTTACTCGTTACTCATTATTGATGAGGGCTTGACGCATAATATCTATGGGCACTTCTTGATTTAACCATATTTTCAGGGCTGCTGCTCCCTGTTGTACTAACATTTCTAAACCATCAAATATTATTGCCCTCTGTTGTTGTGCTTGTTGCAAAAATTTGGTAGGTCGAGGATTATAAATTAAGTCGTAGGCTATAGTATCAGGTCTAATTTTGCCAATTATTGCTTGATTAATAGGAGAATCCTTAATATTCGGCTGCATTCCTATAGGTGTAGTATTTACTAATAATTTTGTATCTGATACCAACTTCTCTAATTTATTCCATGTATGGACATTTATTTGAGTTTTGAGGCTAGTATTTGACCAACTTTGATAAAAATTGTCTAACTTCTCCTGATTGCGTCCTATGACGTGAATTTCGGGGCAGCCTAATTCAGCACAACCGACAATTACTGCTCTGGCTGCACCGCCATTACCAAGTATGATGGGAGTAATATTTTTCCAATCTCGCTTTATTTGTTGTAGAGGGGTGATAAATCCAATAACGTCAGTATTTGTACCACACCATCCCTTATCTGTGCGATAAACCGTATTAACTGCACCTACCATCTCAGCAAAAGGTGTTATTTCTGTGAGTAAAGGCATAATTGTTTGTTTGTGGGGAATAGTGACGCTAAAACCAACTAAATCAATGGCAGCAAAACCATCTAAAGCTAGAGCTAAATTTTCTGCTTTAACAGGTAAAGGAAGATAGACAAAATCAACATTAAGATGAGAAATTGCAGCATTGTGCATTCGGGGAGAAAAGGAGTGAGAAACAGGATCTCCGATTACTCCGAGTAGTTTTGTAGTACCTTTAATTATCATGGTTATTAATCATTGGTCATTGTTCATTGGTTATTCAATTTAATTAATTTAGCGCAAACTAATGTTTTGGGGGTGATTCCTATGAGGACAAAAATTATCACAGCAGCAGAAAAAATTCAAGTAATGCAAATTAATTAAAGTTAGGATATTATAAAAATAAATGTAAGAAATAATAAATTATGGTTAACACCATTGAAGCCTTATTTGATGGCAAAGTTTTTTATCCGCAAAAACCAGTTAATTTAAAAGCTAATACTCGTGTCCGGATCATTATTGAAGATTTATTACCAGAAGAAGATGAATATACCCTCGATCAATTATTAGCAGGAAAAATTGAAACCGAAAAGGAAATTGATTGGGGAAAATCTGAAGGAAAAGAAGTTTGGTAGTTTATGTTCCTAAGAGAGGTGACTTTATTCGCTTAGAATTTAACCCACAAGCTGGACATGAACAAAAAGGAAATCGACCAGCTTTAGTTATAAGTCACACTGAATTTAATCGAAAAACGGGATTTGTTTTTGTTTGTCCAATTAGCAATACTAAACGAAAAAACCCTTTTTATATTGTTATCTCCGATGAAATTGTCACAGGTGTTGTGATGTCAGATCAATTACGTTCTCTTGATTATAAAGCCAGAAAAGCTACTTTAATTGCTCAATGTTCGCCATTATTATTAAATGAAGTTTTAAAAAGAATTAAACCAATTTTGTTTTAAAAAATCAGATTTGATTAAAATTCTGCATCAACTACCAGTTGACCAGAACTATTTTTCCCTTTGTCATATTTCACCAAGAAATTTGTCATATTTCACCAAGAAATTCGTGATAGAAAATATCCTATATTAATTTTTAAGAAATAAGTTGCTTTATCGCCGATTACTCCGACTAGTTTTGTTGTACCTTTAATTATCATGGTTATTTGTTATTCGTTACTGGTTTTTGGTCATCAGTCATTGTTCATTGGTGATTAGTTATGCTTAACTGATAACTAATAACTGATAACTGATAACTGTTTGATATATTCTCATAAAGGAAAGAAAAATGGAGCAAGATAAGGAAAATAGATCGCCCCGTCGTATTCTCATTACTGGAGGTGCAGGGTTTATTGGTTCAAATTTTGTTCATCACTGGTGTAATAGTTATCCTGACGATCGCGTAGTGGTATTAGATGCTCTTACCTATGCTGGTAATCTTAATAATTTAGCATCTTTACGGGAAAAAGAAAATTTTCGTTTTGTAAAAGGGAATATCTGCGATCGTTCTTTAGTAGATAATTTATTTAAAGAGGAAAATATTGACACGGTTGCCCATTTTGCCGCAGAATCCCATGTAGATAGATCGATTTTAGGGCCAGAAGCTTTTATTCAAACTAATGTTATTGGTACATTTACACTTTTAGAAGCTTTTCGTCACCATTATTCTAATTTAGAAAAAGGTTTATTTCTCCACGTTTCCACCGATGAAGTTTATGGTAGTTTAAATCCCGAAGATCCTGCATTTACTGAAACTACACCTTATGCTCCTAATAGTCCTTATTCTGCTTCTAAAGCAGGTAGCGATCATTTAGTTAGGGCATATTTTCACACCTATAAATTACCCACAATTATTACTAATTGCTCTAATAATTATGGACCCTATCATTTCCCAGAAAAACTAATTCCTTTAATGTGTATTAATATCCTCTTGGGAAGAAATTTACCTGTATATGGCGATGGACAAAATGTTCGAGATTGGTTATATGTTTTAGATCATTGTAGTGCCTTAGATACCGTAATTAATCAAGGAAAACCGGGGGAAACTTATAATGTTGGTGGTAATAATGAAGTTAAAAATATTGACTTAGTTACAATGTTATGTCAATTAATGGATGAGTTAGCGCCTAATTTACCGATTAAACCATCTAGTGAATTAATTACCTTTGTTAAAGATCGACCCGGACACGATCGTCGTTATGCTATTAATAGTAGTAAATTACAAACAGAATTAGGCTGGAATCCTACGGTAACAGTCGAACAAGGTTTAAGAAAAACTGTACAATGGTATCTAAATAATCGAGATTGGTGGGAACCATTATTATCTGAAGAATACCAAGCATATTATCAGAAAGTTTACAATTAATTCTCTGTAATTATCTAAATTGGTAGGGTGGGCAATGCTTATAATAACCTGTTACGCATTTAAAAGCTATAGCGTAGGGTGCGTCAGACTCAGCAGATATTGTTTTTGCATAAAACTTTGGTTCTGACGCACCCTACTAAATCAATAAAATGCTTGTAAAATACCATTGCGAGTAGGTTTTATTTCAGTTTTATCCATCACTAAAAAAATATCTTGAGGATTAAAACCAAAGCAATGTATTAATAATTCTGCTCTCCAGACATGATGGGGTAAAATGTATCTAAATTTACATTTTTACTAACTATTAAAATTAAAATATTTGTCCACCCTACACCCCATACGATCTATTCTGGGATATTTCGCTAAATATTGACTATCAACTGAGTTAAGTTAGGATCGCAAAGTGACTCGGCTTGAACGATTAGTTAGACTTCATGCCTGCTTAACGAATGGCACCAAGTGCATCATGTAATCCCGTTTTCCAATTGGGACACCAGCCATACGAAGAATATCGTAAGCCGTGACCATATGGAAGTAGAAGTTTGGAATCAGAAAGTCGTTCACATAAGCGTTGCCAGACAGCTCGACGTAGAGACTCTGGCCTAAGTCAATTCGCCCAATCTCATCTAGTTTTGCGTCTTCGGCGTTAATGCCCGAAAGGAGTTCCTTCGTGTCTTCTATCTGCTCGTATGCCTGCGCAAGAGAGATAACTTCCGGATCCAGATTATTCGGAGGTTTGCCGTCACACCACAGAGAAAAGTTGCGTGGTTGATTGCAGGTGAAAGCAATCTGTGTCCCGAAGGGAAACATATCAGTCGCAATGCGCTGCTGAAGGAACGACTCACTACCACTGAAATGAGTCTGAGCGGACTTTAAGAGGTGCTCAACAGTTGTCAAGCGACTTTGGAAGAAGGTTTGGATTGAACCGATATTCCGACTTTGCATTTCGCGATCCCTTAAGACTTAGCTCATGGAGCATAATTTATAATATTTTTCATTGCATAACATTACCGCAAATCACGGATAAATATCAACACTAATGATTTTAATGACATGATTGTCAGGTTAAATTTGGCTTAAGTTGCATAATCAACCCTGCTCAGGCAATACTAAAGTAAATAAATACTGAATTAATCAAGAAGATTGATTGATAGAAAATGCATAATAGTAGTGAAGAATCCTCTGTTTCTTTTGAAATAATACTCAAACTTGCAGACAATGCTGTTTTCACAAAAACAGGCCGACATCTGAAAAATATTGAAGTAGCCGTTTTGCGAGGAGCTTGGCTTAGTCAGCGATATGATGAAATTGCTGAGGCTACTAGCTATACTCCTGAGTACATTAAACATGATGTGGGTCCTAAACTATGGCAAATTTTATCATCTAGCTTTGGAGAAAAAATTAATAAAACCAATTTGGTTGCTGTGCTACTACAAAAGGCTAATCAGCAACAAAAAAAGTCAGAAGTCGCAAAAATTATAGTCACTCCTGAAAATATTGAAAATTTACACCCACCTGTGGGATTAATGTCTCCTGATTCTGCATTTTATGTGGAGCGTTATCCAGTTGAATCTCGCTGCTATGAGGAAATAACTAGGCAGGGCGCTCTAATTCGCATCAAAGCTCCTAGTCAAATGGGTAAGACTTCTTTAATGGTAAGGATTCTGCAACAAGCAAAACAACAAACTTCTCCTCATGAGGCTCAAGTTTCGACCATAGCCTTAAGTTTACAACGAGCAGAACGAAGCATTTTTGCCGATATAGATAAATTTTTACGCTGGTTTTGTGCATCTATTACTCGTAAATTGCAATTACCCCATAATGTTGAGGACTACTGGAGTGAAACTTTTGGCAGCAAAAGTAATTGTACGGCTTATTTTGAGGACTGCATTTTATCAGAAATTGAAGGGTGTTTAGTTTTAGCTTTAGATCAAGTAGATGAACTATTTTCCTATCCAGAAATTGCTGATGATTTTTTGACTTTGTTACGCTCTTGGTATGAGGAAGCTTCCTATGGAGAAGGTGGAAATCCCCTGTGGACGAATTTACGCTTAATTATTGTTCATTCCACAGAGGTTTATATTCCTTTAGATATTAATAAATCACCTTTTAATGTTGGTTTGGCCATTGAATTGCAGCCATTTACCTTAGAACAGATGAAGGATTTAATAGAGCGATATGGATTAAGTTTATCTGAAAATAATATTTCTAGCTTGATGGCATTAATAGCTGGACATCCCTATCTAACTCAGCAGGCTCTTTATAGTTTAAGGAAACAAGAATTAACTTTCGAGGAATTATTAATAACAGCAGCTACGGATTCAGGAATTTATGCCAATCATCTCCATCGCCATTTGGCTAATCTTCAAGATCATCCCGAATTAGCAGAAGCTTATGATTTAGTAATTAAATCATCAACTCCCATAGAATTAGAACAACTGCTTGCTTTCAAACTTCATAGTATGGGATTGGTAAATTTACAAGGAAATCAGGTAGTTTCTAGTTGTGAGTTATATCGTCAATATTTTAGTGAACATTCCCCTAACCGCTAAAAGCGAATTAACTGGTTAGTCAAAATTAATTATATATTTTTTTATTCGGTAAAAACCCAAACTTCTATTGGGGGACTAGCCCCCCAAACCCCCCAATAGGGACGTTACGCCGTCCCTATAACCCTCACGTAAAATGATGAAGTTTGATTAGTACGTGATTTGTGTAATCAACTTAATCGAAAAAAGAATTCTTAATTTTAGACTATTAAGGCTCTCATCTAATAAATAATAAACTACCAACTATTTTTTTGAGCCTTATATAATTGTTTAAATTTATTTTGCTGGACTTTATGATCGACGATGGGTTGAGGATAATTACATCTTAGACATTCTAAACTAGGAATTTTTCCACTAACTAAATATTCAGTATCAACAGAACTTAATTCTGGCAACCATTGTCTAATATATTCAGCTTCGGGATCGTATTTTTGGGCTTGAGAAGCTGGATTAAATATTCTTAAAGGTTTAGGATCCATACCACTAGAAGCACTCCATTGCCAACCGCCATTATTAGCAGATAAATCCCCATCGTATAATTTTTGCATGAAATATTTTTCTCCCCATTGCCAATTAATAATTAAGTCTTTGGTAAGAAAACTCGCCACAATCATCCGACAGCGATTGTGCATCCAACCTGTTTCATTTAATTGTCTCATGGCTGCATCAACTATGGGATAGCCTGTTTGTCCTTCACACCAAGCTTGAAAAAGTTTTTCGCTATTTTCCCAAGGAAAATCTTTAAATTCTGCTCGATATGCACCTTGTTCTAATTCGGGAAAATAGTACAGACAATGTTGATAAAATTCTCGCCATGCTAACTCTTGCTGCCAAGTTTGTACGTTATTTCTAGCTTCATCACTATAACAATTTTCATAGGCATTAATAGCAGATTGCCAAATAGTTCTAATTGCGATCGCACCAAATTTCAAGGCTGCACTTAATTGAGATGTTCCTTCAACGGCAGGATAATTCCTTTGCTCATTATATTGATAAATAAGTGACTCACTAAAGTATTCTAATTGTTGTTTTGCTGCTTTTTCTCCGGGAGTTAATAATAATTCGTTTTCCCAGATAAAACCTAATTTTTGAGCATCAGGTAAATCAATTATTCCGGCTTCTTTAGCGATTATTATTTCTTCTTTGGTTAAACCTTTAATATTTTCGATATTTTTAGCTATTTTGGGTTTATTTTGTTGAATCCAATTACGCCAAAAAGGTGTATAAACTTTGTAAGGTTCTCCTGTTGATTTAGTTAAGATTTCTCCGGGATAATGTAATAGTTGATCCCAAAAAGATTCAAAATTAATTTTATTTTTTTCTAAGGCTAATTTAACTCGTTCATCTCTTTTGATTGCGTAAGGTTCAACATCAGAATTACAGAAAACAGATTCTGCTTTTAAAACATGGGCTAATTTAGGAATAACTATTTCAGGTTTGCCTTGTAAAATTATTAATTGACTGCCTAATTTTTGATAAGATTGTTTTAATTCTTCTAAACAACCAAGCATATATTTTATTCTAGCAGGAGCAATATCATCCCTTTTTAAAATATCAGAATCAAGACAAAATAAGCCTACTATTTTATCATTTCTTTTTCGTGCTTGGGCTAATCCAATATTATCAGAAATACGTAAATCTTTACGATGCCAGAAAATCAACAAATTAGACATAATTTTTTTATTTATTTTAATTAATTAATCCAATCTGCTAATAAAAATTACTAACTTTTAAACTTTTGACCTGTACCTTCACAAAAACTACAGGTTTCTTCTCTTTGAATTTCTCCAGTACAGTCTCTAATCACAATGTAACCTTTACCATCACAATGATGACAAGATTGAGAATTTTTAGTTGTTGGAGATTGATTTTTCATGGGCAAAAGCATGGGATATAGCGGGAATAATTTGACGATTTTGACTGTTAATTTCGCCTTCGGTAAAAACTACTAATAAATAAGGAGATTGATTAGGAATTTCAAGATAAGCTGCATCGTGACGTACCTTGCTAGTCCAACCAGCTTTTGACCAGATTTGAGTATTTTCTGGCAAACTTTCGCCTAAAAAGCCGGTAATCTGATTTTCTTCCCCATCACTAATAATTTGAACATTTCGTTTTAATAAATTCATCATTTTCTGTGAAGCAGAAGAAGATACAGCCACTCCACCAATAATACTATGTAAAAGACGAGCTACCGCATTAGTCGTCAGCATATTTCTATTTTCTAAAGATTCTCCCACAAAAATCCGTTCTCGACCATAGGGGCCATCTCCCCAAGTTTTTTGGTTAACATTGATTTTTTGTAATTCTGGCCAACCTAAAGATTTAAAATAACGATTAATCAGATTACGTTGATAAGTCCAAGTTTTCATTGGCCCAGTCGGCAATTCTGGGCCGCTAGTAGTTCCAGTTAAGGCATCTACAACTAAACTCGTAGCATCATTACTAGAGTCGATAATCATATCCCCAATTGCTCTTTCCAATTCAGCAGAAGTTGATAACATTTCTGACTCTAACCATTCATAAATAGCTACCAAATAAAATAATTTTACGATGCTCGCAGGATAAATTAATTCATCACCTCGATAACTAAAACCCCTAATTTGATGTTGCCAAAATTCTTCTGAAGATAAAGCCCCTCCAGTATTAACAATTATTGGGTAATCGTAAACTAGCCAAGTTAAAGCAATTTGTTCTTTATTTAAACTAGGAAACCTATCCCAAACCGAATTGAGAATCTTGGTAGCAATAATTTCTAAGTCTCGATCTTGTTTAAAAAAAGTCATATTAATTAATTTAATTTTCTGTTAAAATTTCACCAAAAGCAAAATCTGAGGCAGCAAGAACTAAAACAGTGCTAGGAAGTTGAGTAATTTTTGCTTGAAGATTTTCATAATAAGTAGTAAATTCCTCTCCGGGAGTTGCCATTCCTAAAAATATTAAATCAGAATTAACGGAGGAAGAATGGAGAATTTCAGGAAAAGAACGTCCTTGTGCTACGATAACTTGAGCAAGAGCACTAATACGAGATTTATTAATTAAATTATTGAGATTATTTTTCGCTGCTTGTTTTGCACTTTCATCAGGTACAACTAATTTGAGATAAATTTGAGCGTTACGCCATTCTATATCAGTACGTAACAAATAAGCCAGAAGCAACATTAAACCGCCATTCGCCTGCATACCTCCCCACCAAACATCAATGCGACGACGATGACCAAAACCTAATTCTTTATTTTCTTTAAAGATAACGACATTGCGCTGACTATTATGAATTTTACTAATCATCTCGCAGTAGTCTTCCCGTTTTTCCTCATCTTCACTATCACCTAATAAGATAGTATTGGGAATTAAAGGGCCTAAACCATAGGTTTCCACTAATTGTAATGCTCCCTCATAAGGCTCATCTGCGGTTACCAACCTTACTAAAGCTTGTACTCCTCGTCTTTCTAAATAATCCCGAATGGTTTCTTCTAGTTTCATTTTCTGAGATACATCTCTAGAATTATTAGGTATCACACTAGAAACAGTCATAATCGCGCGGTTATGACTAATACCATCCGCTAATTCAATTAAAGCCCAACGCTTACTAGGTGCGCCACAAAATACCAGAATATGGGGTCGCCAGTTTTTAGTATCATTAGTATGTTCGATCTGAAATATACCTTTACTAATCAATGCCATCCAAAGACCTCTTCTGACATCTCCCCAAGTGGTTTCTATTTCTCTTTGTTGTAACCAAATATAAATCCCTAAAACGATTAAGGCTGCAATAACGGTGGCTATGGGATTGATTAAAAACATTACCCCTAAACAACCTATAGCACCTAAAAGAGATAAAGACCAATGTACTCTAAAGGTAGGACGAAAAGAGGGACTTTGTAAAAAGGTTTCAATTCCTGCCGAAACATTTAAAACCATGTAGGTAGTTAGAAAAAACATGGTTAATACTGGAGCAATCAGATTTAAGTCTCCAATACAAACTACTGCGATGGATATTCCTAGGGTAACTATCGTACCATTGCGAGGTTCGTCATCTGGCCCGTTACCCGTAGCTAAAAAGCTCATCCAATTAGGTAATACTCCATCCCTAGCTAAGGCTTGTAATACTCTAGGTGCGCCTAAAATACTACCAATGGCACTGCTTAAAGTTGCTCCCCAAACTCCTAATAGGATTGCTGGGCCCCAAAAAGCCATTTTTTCCATGATGAGAGGATCTTCTATCAAGGTTGTAGCATCTGCTCGCATAGCTAAGACAATGGGTAAGATCATATAGATTAAATACCCTGTGCCTACTGCGGCTAATGTGCCAATGGGAATGGATTTTGTCGGCTCTTTTAAATCCCCTGACATACTAATACCCGCCATAATTCCGGTAACGGCGGGAAAAAATACGGCAAAAACTGTCCAAAATGGTTCTGATAGGGCGGGGCGGGCTCCCCACATTTCTATGGTGGTATTTTCGATGGGATGGCCAAAAGCAAAGGAAATCAAGGAAAATGCGATCGCAGCCATAATGAAATATTGGGCTTTAATGGCGATACTCGCTGAAGTCAAAGCCAAAATACCGACTAAAACAGTAATGATTAAACCTACATATAATTGATTGAGATTAGGAAAAGTCATCACTACACTTTCCGCAAAACCTATGGTATATAGTGCTACCGATAATGCTTGGGCAAAATATAGGGAAATTCCTACCGCTCCTCCTGTTTCTATGCCTAAAGAGCGACTAATCATGTAATACGCTCCTCCTACCCGTACTACTTTATCTGTGGCGATGGCACAGACCGATAAGGCGGTTAAAAAGGTGATTGAAGTGGAAAGAGTAACAATAATTAGAGTACCTAATAATCCTACATTACCCACTACCCAACCAAAGCGGAGGTACATGATTACACCTAAAATGGTCAAAATTGAGGGAGTATAAACTCCTCCAAATGTACCTAGTCCAGTTTTCACCTCTGAAACCTGATTTTTGGGCTCAGAAGGACGATTAAAAGGTAATTTCATCCTTATTTTTTGTCTTCTACTTATTTCGTTGACATACCATTGTAAATCTATCTATATTTTTTTGTTGAGTAAAATGTTTAATATTATACAAAATTTATTTTATTGTAGGACAAATGTTTGACTACTTTGCCCGACAAAAACGCAAACTAACCTTTATTTATATTATTCTCTTTTTTTCATTTCTACAACTTTAAATATAACCTTTTTTTTGAAAAAAAATAACTTATCTTAATGAAACGTTACAACAAAAAAATTAAAAAACAACTAGGCTTTGAAAACCTAGTTGTTGCTAAAAAGATAACAAGGAAATTATTCCTCATTCTCTCCTTCAATTTCACTACAAACTTCATAATAAGAAGTAGTGGGAGGGTGGGCAAATAAAGAATTCATTTCTTTCATAATGGCTTGATAAGCTTCAGATTCATTAGCTTCAACATCATCAATTTTATCCCACATAATTACAGCAATACCTTCATCTGTACCTGTTTTTTGTAATAAATAAGCTCCTTTAAAGCCATGTTTATAAGTGGAAACAGCTTTTTCATATAGTCTTTGTGCTTCAGTAAATCTACCGGCTTTAAATTCTCCTATGGCTACATAGGCAACTTTGTGTTGAAGGCGATCGTTAAATTCTGTTGACATTATGTTTCTCCTAGTGTTCTATAATTTAAAAGTACCTAAAATTGGTTAACCAATAATAATCCTGAAAAGAAAATTAATTAGGTATATCTAATATTAAAAACTAATTTGTTAGAGTTAGCAATTATTTAGTAATTATTCTTAATTAATTGTTAAATTTTGATACTAATTAGAATTTTAATTTGACAAAACTTAACCTAATAGTTCGTGGTTAAGAATTATTGGTTTAAGAGTTTTAGTAATTGCTCAAATAATGAGTAACAAGTAACAAGTAACCAATTAAATAAGTAAATTTTCTAAATCGTCTATTTTAGTTGGTAATTCTACACTTAAGATTTGATGTCCCGATTCAGTCACTAAAATGTCATCTTCAATTCTAATACCTCGTACATTGGCAAAATCTTCTAATCTCTCCCAGTTAATTACATCGTGATATTTATCCATGAATTGGGGATTATTTAATATGGCTGGTAGTTGATAAAATCCGGGTTCAATAGTCACAATCATACCAGTTTCTAGGGGACGGTTTAAGCGCAAATAACCTAAACCAAAACGCGGGCTTCTACTTCTGGCTTCTGCATAACCAGCTAAATCTCCTAAATCTTCCATATCGTGGACATCTAAACCGAGTAAATGCCCAATACCATGAGGAAAAAATAAGGCATGGGCATCCATATTAACTAACTGTTCCACATTACCTTTTAAAATCCTTAAATCTATTAACCCTTCAGTAATTATTTTTGCGGCGAGTAAATGAATGTCTTGGTATTCTAAACCCGGAGCAACTTTATCTATACAGCAATCATGAGCTTTTAAGACTAAATTATAAATATCTCGCTGACTACTGCTAAATTTACCATTTACGGGTACTGTACGAGTTAAATCCGATGCCCAACCTAACTCAGTTTCTGCTCCTACATCGGCGAGTAATAAATCCCCCGATTGTAAATTATGGTGATATTGCTGATTGTGTAATATTTCTCCATGTACAGTGACGATGCTGCCATAGGCGCAAGTCATATTAGCTGCGATAATTTCTTTTTCCATTACGGCTCTAATTTCTGCTTCTGTGCTACTTTTGCTGGTTGCTTTTATGCCGGCTCTATGGGCATCAACTGAGACAGCTACAGCCTTTTTAATTTCTGATAAAGCCTGGGGATCATGGCATAATCGTAATTTAACTATGGCTTTTGCTAACTCTAAGTCGATTCCTGCGGGAGTATTGGCAGGGCAGATGGGGCGGTTAAGGATTTTTGACTGTTGCTGAAAGGTGAAAATGTCTTGTATGCCAACTGTAGCGCAATCTGATGCTTTTAGAGAAAGTTTTTTAAGGGGATACCATTTTTTAGCACCAATTATTTCAGCTATTTTTTCCGGTTGTAAGGTTTCTCCATGCCAGAGGGCTGAATCTGGATGAGGATTATCCATAAATAAGTCTAATTCACCATTTTCTAGGCGAATAGCTACATTTTCTAAGGGTAAGCCGGCAAAATAAAGAAAGTGGCTGTTGGCACGAAAGGGAAAATGATTGGCGGGGAAGTTACGACTAAGAGATTTTCCAGACCATAAAATCACGGGAAAATTAATTAATTTGGCTAGTTTTTGTCGTCTTTGTTGTAAGGTTGTTAATGCAGAAGTTATGGTTTGAGGGATATACATTATATTATTAATTTATAGTAATTTAATTTGTTAATATTACAAAATTTAAGAGAGTAATAGTCAATTATTATTGATCATATAGTAATTTTATTTGGTAGGTAAACATAATATTTTTTTGATTAACCGCAGAGCGGTGGAAGCCCGCGTCGGCGAAAGAAGTCGGAACGCCTTTGAGGTCTCACGGGGCTTACAAGGTGCGGACGCAGGTTCCGCACACAGCCCCTCCTCAAAGGACGCAAGCCGACTTAGCAAGCGGTGAGACCTCGGCGAGGAAACCTCGCCATGAGCAGGCTCACCAAGAGAATGTTCACCAAGAGAGAGCGCAGAGAGAAGAAGAGCGGTTGAGGGATGCCGAGGTGCCCTCGGCATATCCAATCAACCAAGAGAGAGAACGGTTTACAAATTATTATTTCAATATCTATAATTATTTACTCAAGCACTATTTTCTGAAAAAATTAGATATAATATTTATGAAGTCTTACTATTATCCTTTAGAAAAATTACCCGGTATTTCTCAAGAAACAGTTGCTTTATTTAAGGCTTATGGTATTACTAATACTCAACAACTATTAAAACAAACTCAAACTTTAGAGGCACAACAGTTATTGGCAAATAACTTAAAAATAAAACTTCAATACGTCCGTAAATGGAGTGCATTAGCGGATTTGGCTAGGATTAAAAGTGTGGGCTGTACTTATTGTGGTTTAATTTTACATTCGGGTATTGTTTCTGTACTTCAATTTACCTGAAACAGCAAGAAGGCTCACACCTACCCGATAGGGAGGTGTTGAGATG
>CAYPSO010000106.1:0-14946 GCA_964413275.1 uncultured bacterium
GGGATATTTTCTTCAACTTGGGAACAGCTTTTTTCTGGTTCTTCTTCACTCACATCAACAGCTAATGCTGTTGAGTGAGTGAGAGTATTAGTATTAGAAGAGGTGAAAGCATGATTAGATAAAGGTTTGGGCGATTCTGATTTAGTCTTCTTACTAACTGAATTAGTTTGAGATTTAACTGACTTAGCCTGATGGTTAACTTTCTTAGTTTTTGCTTTAACTCCTTTAGCTGATTGGTTATTAGCTTGATGGTTAATTAACTTAGCCTCACTAAGCACATCCTTGGGGTTTTCTTCATTTAGTTGTCTTGCTGAAGATATGGCTTGAACTTGGTTTTCCTGATTTTGCTTTTCTGTTGAAGTTAGTTGTACTACCAGATGATGGTTGACATCCTCACCGCCCTAAAAGGGACGATAATCTTTTGCACTCCATTCTCAATTACCAAAGCATCTGTTTGGTCAAATCCAGAAAAAGCGACTCGTTTAGAAAAGTTGCTTCAAGAAATGGATGAATTGCTTAATGAAAAATAAGAAATTATGTCAAACTTATTTTAAACTTTTTGTTTTCACCCTCTGATAAAATTCCTCCATCACATCCAGAAAAGAATTATCTTTTGGCCAAAACGAAGGAAAATCTCCTCCTTTTTTAACTACCAGAGCAGGGATAGTTGCACCTAAATCTTCTTGTAGTTTTTGAGGTAATTGTTTCTGTGAGAGCCAAAATTCTTGAGCAGAACAGGGATTGCTTAAAGGTACTGTTTTGGGCCGAGTGTAATAGGAAGTTACAGACTCAAGAGGTAAATCTTGATTATCTAACGCCGAACAAAGAGCTTTTCCCAAAGGTGATTTAGCTAATTCCTCTTGTAATTTCTCACGAGAAATACCTCGTAATTCAAATAGTAAAAAAGGATCTTCATCTAAAGTAGCAGCTACCAAATAATAAACACCAGCAATATGTTTACAAGGATTTTCCCAATCAGGACAAGAACACTTAGTTTGGAAATCTTGACCAGAATAGGGTAGTAAATGTAACTTCAATCTAGCAAAAACTTCTTCAATATTATCAGGGACTTCTCCTAATAATAATTTAGAAACCAAACTGGCCTTCGAGCCTAAATATGAAATCGCCTCATTCCAATCAGTAGCAGAAATAGGCTTAATTTCAATGCTCGTTTTGTAGAGTGGTTCTTTATAAACACCAAAATAGGGATTAATTGAGCCTCTAACTTTAGCGGTAATTTTACCCTGATTAATCTGATACTCTTTGACTTTACCATTCCGAGCTAATCCGCGTCCCCGTCCGAGTCTTCCAGAATCTGTAATATTTTCGATCGCCTCAAGAAAACGTTTACCCCACCAAGTTTTACTAAACTGTGCCATATTATTGATAATAAAAAACCTGTAATAATGAATTTTACGATAACAAAAACGTTAAAAGAATAAACTCGACGAACATCTTCTAAATTTTGCCATTTTGACTTTTTTACTGTTGCATACCATTGATTAATAGATTTAATTGCATCTGGATACGTATTGGCATCAATACGAAGATTGCGAATTGCAATTAAGTGCATTTATATTTTTTAGACTTTACATATTTATATTTTCTCATTTTTAACCAAAAAATAGCAATAAAATAATCGTTTCAACTAAACCTCAAATAACCTTAGTTAAGGGAGACTAGAAAGTCTTTTTCTTATTCTACACTCTCTTAAATTACCGCTTGCCGATTTAAAGCAATTAACTCCTTAAAACTCTGATTATCTAATTCCGTTAACCAAGATTCATCTGCACCAACAATCGCATTAGCTATCTTTTTCTTATCCTCAATCATTTGGTCAATACGCTCCTCTAATGTTCCCAAAGTAACAAATTTATGGACAAAAACATTTTTTTGCTGTCCAATTCTAAAAGCTCGATCAGTTGCTTGATTTTCGACAGCAGGATTCCACCAGCGATCAAAATGAAAGACATGATTAGCTTTAGTTAGAGTAATACCGACTCCTCCTGCTTTTAAAGAAAGAATAAACGCACTTGGTTCAGTTTCTGGTTCTTGAAATTGAGCAATCATCTGTTCTCTTTTTTGACGAGCAGTTCCTCCATGTAAATAGTAGGTATTGTAACGTAAGGTAAATTTAAGATAACGCTGTAAAGCTTCGCCAATTTCCGTGAATTGAGTAAAAATCAAGAGACTATCTCCTTCAGCAATCACCTCTTCCAACATTTCCCCCAAACGCTCTAATTTATGGGAACGTTCAGGAGTAAATTGACTATTATCTTGTAAAAATTGACGAGGATGGTTACAAATTTGCTTCAGTTTCATCAGAGTTGATAGCATCAAACCCTTACGCTGTATTCCTGATGATTCCTCTAGTTGTTTAACCACATCCTTAACAACAACTTCATATAAAGAAGCTTGCTCAGGAGTTAAATTACAATACTGCTTATGTTCAACTTTATCCGGTAAATCTTTAATAATCTCCTTATCAGTTTTAACTCGTCGCAGAATGAAAGGTTGAATTAGTTTTTTTAAAACAATTGATTGTTGTTGATTATTATCTTTGGCGATGGGAATTTCAAAGGATTTACGAAATTGAGTTTCTTTACCTAAATAACCCGGATTAAGAAAGTTAAAAATTGACCATAAATCTAAAAGTCGATTTTCCACTGGTGTTCCCGTCAAAGCTAGACGATGAGTAGATTGTAATTTTAAAATTGCTTTAGTTTGTGCTGTTTTCGGATTTTTAATATTTTGAGCTTCATCAAGAACAATACGATGCCAATTAACACTTTGCAGCAATTTAGCATCTTTTCTGGCTAAAGTATAAGAAGTAATAATAATATCCTGCTCTCTAATAGCTGCTTGAAACTCCACTAGCTCTATCAATCTTTTACTACCATGATGCACCATTACCTTGAGATGAGGAGCAAATTTCTCAATTTCTTTATACCAATTACCAACCACAGAAGTAGGAGCAATTAATAAAGTAGGTAATAATTGTGTGAAATTTTCTCTTTCTCTAACCAAAGCAGCAATTACTTGTACTGTTTTTCCTAAACCCATATCATCAGCAAGACAACCGTTTAATCCTAGTTGTTCAAGGTATTGCAGCCAAGAAACACCACGCTTTTGATACTCTCTTAATGTTCCTTGTAATTGAACTGGATTTTCAATGGGTTCAAAGCAACTGGGATTGTCTAATTTAGCCATCATGGAAGCTAAATTATCATCTGCTTCAACTTCCATATCTTCACCAGATTCTGAAACCTTTTGCATTAATTCCAGCAAAGTCATTTCTGGTTTTTCTTGGTGGTGAGCTTTCCAGAAATCTAGCATTTGTTGCATCTTGGTGTGGTCAAGTTCCATCCATTGACCACGAAATTTAATTAGGGGGGTTTTAGCTTGAACTAACTGTTGCCATTCTTTTTCACTAATTGGTTGGTCGCCAATAGCTAATTCATATTGGTACTGAATCAAGGTTTCTAGCTGAACGTAACCACCTCCTATGGAAGCGGGAGCTTTCTTCTTTGGGGATGCTTTGAGACGAATTTTAGCTCGCTGACGACCTTGAGGAGTCCACCAAGAGGGGATAATTACTTTGTAACCACTATCTTCTAGTACCCAAGCTGTTTCTTTAAGAAATTCAAAGGCTTCTTGCAGGGTAAGGGAAACACTAACAGGTTTATCAGTTTCTAATCCTTGCCATAATAAAGGATAGATTCTCGCTGCATAGCCTAAATTTAAAAGTAAGTCTTTTTCAAATTCTTGACCAAACTGTTTTTGAATCGTTTTTTTAGTTTTTTGATTCAAATACCAGTAATCATCAAGTTCAAGTTTGAGGGAAGGGTCATTTTTAAGGGCAACCAGAAATTTCAAAGACCAATCATTAGGGTATTTTTCTTCTGCTTCTCGAAGTTGAAAACACAAGTGAAAAGCTGAGTTATTTTGAGCGCTAACCAATTTTTGTTGCCATCGTTGCCATTGTTGGTATTGCAACAATGCTTGAGTATTTGTCCAAGGTTGCGCTGAAGTTTCTGGATGAATACAGTTTTCAAGAAGAGAACAATCCTTAATTTTTTTCTCAAAGGTAGCAGGAAAAGGAGTGGTGGTGACAATTTCATTAATTAGGTATTCAGAAAAGTGTCGTAGTAGAGTTTCTTTATCATAAAATTCTAGGGGTTGATTAGGTGTATCTAAACCTGCTGTACAAACTAAGGGAAGATAGTCAAGATATTCAATTAAGTTTGATTCGTATTGTTGAGAAACAATTTCCCAAGTTGTGTAGATTTCAAAAGACGGAGTTGTTTTGTTACTTTTTCCTTTTTTTGGGGAGATTTCTCGATATTTTAAAGCAGGAATATATTGGTCTTTGAGTATAATCTGCTTAACTGATTGAGTGTAGTGATACCAAAATAGTAAATCTGCACCTAATTGAATTTCTGAACGTTGGTATGAACAAAGGAAATGAAGGTCGTTGATGGTGTTGATTATAGAAGTAATTTGGTAGCAATCTATTGACCAAATTTGCCAATTTTCACCCGAGGAAGGTTCGCTTTCTAAATAACGGCTTAATTCCAGTGAGGGTAAAGGTTGGTTTTCGCTACTAGGAAGAATAAAATATTTAGTTACTATATTTTGATTAATACTGCCATATTTAGGTGGTGCGATTCCTAAATCTTGGATTAGGAAATTAGGTAATTCTTCTTGGTTTAATTGTCGGGGATGGTAATGATTTGGCTGATTTTTTTTCTTTTTACGAACAGTATCTGTTTCTATCCAAAGATAAAATCCTCCCTTTTGGATAAATTCATCTTCTGTTTTCGGAATCCATGTACCGTGAAGAATTTTCATGATTAATTGAGTAACTCTAATGTTTAATTATTTATTACTTTAAAAAAATATTAAAGCTGATACCACCAAATTAGTATCAATCACCACTCTTAATAGCTGACTCATGGTTGACGCGCCCAAGCCACAGCATCAGAAATGTCTTGTTGTGTCAATTCTAAAGCAGCTAATTTAGCTCTTACTGCATCAGCCCGTTGAATTTTGACTGGAGTTAAGATAATTTGTCCATTTTCGACAGTAATCTCAAAATATTCAGCTTCTCCTATTTCCTTTGTAATACTTTTGGGTAGTGTAAGCTGATTTTTAGAAGTTAATTTAGCTAACATTGTTAAATTTTTCCTTACTGAATTGAGTATAAAGTAATATATCCTTACTTTCAGATTTACTTACAATTTCTTATATTATGACATTATGCAAATTGGAATTACTATTTCACCATCATCATTAGGGGATCTACTTTTAAACATCGCCTTAGTAAGACCAGTATTTATTTGGGGGGCACTAGAAAAATTTGGTTAGAAATAGGCATAAAAACTATAAGTAAATATCAAATAAATACTAATTTTAGTCATCTAGATTCGAGTTCAATAGCTGTACATGGAGAATATAAAACGGAAAAATAAGAAGAAGGAGAAGGAGAAGAAAAAGACTTAAAAGAGAGTAAAATAAAAGGATATAAATATAAAGAGCAAAAAGTAAATTATCATAGAATAGAACAAAGATGGCTGATACTATTTAGTGAATTAGTGAAAAAAGAAAAGAATCTGATTTAAACAAAATAGAAAGAAGAATTAAAAAAAAGAAAAAAAATTGAAAAAATGGAATAAAACCCCTCAAGAATTAGTCGAATTAAAAATAGAAATCAAGAAATTTATCCGCCAGAATATAAAGCTGTCCTTCTCTAACTAGGGTCTGCTGAAAAAGCCTATAGTAGAGATAGAGTAGTAACTAGAGAGATTTTCTGAAGGAAAAAATGTAGGAAAATGAGTTAAAATAGCCACAAAATGAGGTTTTTTTCTCTGAGATCATGTATATCAGAACAAATTCAGTACATTGTTCAGTATTAGATTGTAAAGAATTTAATAAATTATTAGTACCTGCATAAATTAAGCTTTTAAAAGCTGGCTTGGCAATTAAAAATAATAAATTAAACCACTGCTGCATATAAAAATACTTTTACTTTACTTTATTTTAATTTTTAATTAATCTATTCTTGATTTTTTGAGATTTTATCAGATTTACTATAATTGGTTAACCAAAAATCTATCCATCCTATATTTTAGTTTATATAAGCATATAAAGATTCGATAACTATACTCTCATATAGGGCTTAAAGCCTTGATTAGCAACAGTTTTGGAGAGCAATAAATATTAACTCAAGAAAGTTACATTTTTAAACTAAAGTTTACCCAATATTAATAAAAGAAATTAAACACATAATAATATTCACAAATTAATAAAAGATTAATCTTGGTTTAAAAAAAATAATTTTTGAAAAACCTTTTTTGCCTAAATAAACTCTCAATATTATCTCAATAAAATATAAAAATCAAGCTAATTATTTTTTATATTTTTTTATAAAATCTATTATAATTTCCTAAAAAATAAATAATCAACAAAAAACTG
The DNA here is from genome assembly GCA_964413275.1 of uncultured bacterium. Lineage (GTDB taxonomy): Bacteria > Cyanobacteriota > Cyanobacteriia > Cyanobacteriales > JAABRE01 > JAABRE01. Next base: position 6,475 of record CAYPSO010000106.1, read on the forward strand.
AATGTTAATTTAACCACTACTAATACTAAAAGGTAATTTACTATGTCAGATTACAAAGAGTTATCAACTATAAGCGAAAAAGACTATGCTAGTGGAGTTTATTTAACCTTATTTCAGCGCAAACTACTACAAAAAAAATTGACTTCAGCAATATCTGAACAATATCGTCAACGTATTCAAATAATGTTGTTAGCAGATGGGGGAAAAACTCAGACAGAAATTTGCCAAATTTTGGGTTGTTGTCAAGCTACAGCAAGGCATTGGATGTTGATGGTTCGTACTCAAATGGCGCATAAATGGCAAGATCAACCTTTAGGTCGTCCTAAAGTTATTAATCATGAATATGTTTCACGGTTACAAGAATTAGTTAATAAAAGTCCTAAAGAATTAGGATATCCTTTTCGTCGTTGGACAGCTAATTGGTTAAGCAAACATTTAGCTCAAGAATTTGATATTTCCATTAGCGATCGTCATATTAATCGATTACTAGAGCAAATGGGATTATCAACCAAAGGACAATCCAAGAAGATGGAGGAGAAAAAATCTCAAACTCAGGGAACTGCTAACATTAAAATCGGCGATTTAGCTTGGCAAAATAATTCAAAATCACAGGAATTACCATTTATTAATCTAGTTAAGTCAGAGGAAGGATAAAAATGCTTCATGAAATGACAACTAGAGCCGTTTTTTATCAACTGTTTAATAAAGCTTTAAAACATTCTTTTTCAGAATCAGAATTTCAATCTTATCTTGCTGAGATTGAAGTTATAGAACCAAAAGTCGGAAAATTTTGGCGAGGAAATAAAGCTGAACCTGGTGTTTATATTGTTATAGAGGGAAAAGTTAGGCTGCTTAACGAACATGACGAACTTGTTACTACTTTAGAAGCAGGTGCTATTTTTGGGGAGTGTACTTTATTTCCTAATGATTTTTATTGCTGTTATAGTGCCAGGGCTTCTTTAAAAGTAAGATTGGCATTTTTGACTTTTTCGCTGATTGAGCTTTTATTAGCAAAATATCCTCAAATTCGAGATTATTTTTACGAGCAAGCACAATCGAAAAATAATTTATTTTTACCCTTAAACAATTCCTCTATCTATTCACCAACAACACCAGATTTACCGACTAATAAATCTTTTTTTCCATCTGAATCTCAAAAAAAAGTTACTAGATATTTTCCCTCACCAACTCAGCGTGTGAGTCATTTGTTACAGCGAGTTATCCGCAGCTATCCTTTTTTTGCTCAACAAAGTAATTCTGACTGTGGTGCAGCTTGTGTGGTGATGATCTCTCGTTACTGGGGTAAGCATTTTAGTGTTAACCGTGTACGAGATATGTGCAATATAGATCGCAACGGTGCATCCTTACGAGGACTTTCAGTAACAGCAGAAAGTTTAGGCTTTGCTACTAGGCCAGTCAAAGCCAGTCTAGATCGACTAGCAAAACAGCAGTTACCTGCCATCGCCCACTGGGAAGGAAAACATTATTTGGTTGTCTATGAAATAACTAAAACACAAGTCATTGTTGCCGATCCTGCCATTGGTCAGTTAAGCCTTAACCATCAAGCCTTTCAAAAGGGTTGGACAGGCTATGCACTGTTATTACAACCGACAACCCTACTCCAAAAAACTAAAGAAAGTACCACTCCTTTTTGGCAGTTTTTTGAGTTAATGAAACCCCACGGCTTAGTCTTATTAGAAATATTCATTGCTTCATTGTTTATTCAAATTTTTGGACTAATTACCCCTATTTTTACCCAACTGATTTTAGATCGAGTGGTAGTGCAGCAATCCAAGCTCACACTGATGGCCATGGGATTAGGGTTATTAATTTTTGGGATTTTTCGAGTAGCCATGATGGGGTTACGGCAATATTTATTAGATCATACCGCCCATAAAGTCGATGTTGCTTTAATTGTTGGTTTCATTCGTCATACCTTAAAACTTCCTCTGGCTTTTTTTGAATCTCGATTTGTTGGAGATATTATTTCCCGTGTCCAAGAGAATCGCAAAATTGAGCGCTTTTTAGCAGGAGAATCCTTGGCTATTGCTTTAGACTTACTAACGGTTTTTGTCTATATTGCAGTAATGTTTTGGTATAGTTGGAAATTGGCCTTATTATCTTTGGTGATTGTACCGCCTTTTCTGCTTTTAGCCTTAATTGCTACTCCTTTTTTACGGCGCATTTCTAGACAGATTTTTAATAGCTTTGCTGAGGAAAGTAGTTATTTGATTCAAGTTTTGAGTGGAGTTCGTACTGTCAAATCCACTGCTGTCGAACAAACTGTACGCTGGCATTGGGAAGAACTTCTTAATAAAGAGATTAAAACCAGTTTTTCTGGACAGGTAGTCGGTAATCGCTTGCAAATTTTTAGTAATGGTATTCACACCTTAGCAACCACAGCTTTACTTTGGTATGGCGCTTGGCTAGTGATTGAAAATCAATTAACTATTGGGCAATTAGTGGCTTTTAATATGCTCTTTGGTAATATTATTCAGCCTTTCCAACGCTTGATCGTGCTTTGGAATGAGTTTCAAGACGTGGTTATTGCCGTTGAGCGTATTAATGATGTGCTTGATGCACAGCCAGAAGAAGATTTACTCCATGAAACTCGTCAAACCTTACCTCGACTACGAGGGCATATTTGCTTTGAAAATGTCACTTTTCGTTATCATCCCGAAAGCGATCTCAATATTTTAGAAAATCTGAGTTTTACTATTAAACCGGGGCAGATGGTAGCTTTAGTCGGACGTAGTGGCTCTGGAAAAACTACTATTTCCAAGCTGATTTTAGGTTTATATCCGCCTACAGATGGAAAAATAACCATTGACGAACAAGACCTTTCTAGTATTTCTTTAAGTTCCCTCAGACAACAAATTGGCGTAGTAGATCAAGATACTTTTCTTTTTGGTGGCACAATTAGGGACAATATCAGCTTAGGACATCCCGGAGCGTCTTTGGAAGATATTATCAAAGCCTCGAAACTAGCCGGAGCTCATGAATTTATTCAAAAACAACCTCTAGGTTATGAAACCGAAATTGGAGAAGGAGGTGGAATGCTCTCTGGTGGGCAAAGACAACGTATTGCTATTGCTAGAGCATTATTAGGAAATCCTCAATTTTTAATTTTAGATGAAGCAACCTCCCATCTTGATGCTGAAACTGAGGGAATTATTCAAGCTAATTTAACTCAAATTCTCCAACGAAAAACTACTTTAGTTATTGCCCACCGTTTATCTACGGTACGACAAGCAGACTTGATTTTGGTTTTAGATCGAGGTGTTTTAGTAGAGCAAGGAACTCATAAAGAGTTAATGGCAAAAAAAGGTCATTATTTTTATCTCAATCAACAACAGTTAAGCCTAGCTCAATAAGTAATTAAGAGTTAGCTATTAGCTCAATTATTCCTTAATTAAAAATTAAAAAAAATTATGACTAATACTCTTAATGGAAAAAGCTCTGAAAAAACTTCATCAGAAGAATTTTTAGAAGATTATTCTAATCTTGAAATTAAACAAACCTCTGTGACATCTGAAGATGATTGGTCTTATGCTACCAAAGAATTATTAGATAGTTTACCTCAGGTCTGGACTAGAGGATTATTGTATTTTTTAGTTCTGTTTGTCAGTATTGTTTTACCTTGGGGAATATTAGCAAAAGTTGATGAAACAGGTACTGCCAGAGGAAGACTTGAACCTAAGGAAAAAACTATTAAACTTGATGCTCCAGTAGGAGAAACTGTGGCAACTATTCTGGTAAGAGAAGGAGAAACCGTAAAAGCGGGACAAATTTTATTAGAGTTAAAATCTGATTTAATCAAAACAGAACTAGTAAAATTACAAGAAAAATTACTAGGTCAGCAAAATCAACTAACTCAGTTAGAATTGTTAAAAAATCAATTAGAAATTGCTGTCCGTGTCCAACAACAACAAAATCAAGCGCAAATTTTAGAAAAAGAAGCACAATTAGCACAAGCTCGACAGAATTTAGAAACCTTAAAGCTAGTTTATGATTTACAACAAGAGGAAAGACAAGCGCAAATAGAGCAAACACAACAAACATTAGAGCAAAGTCAAAGTGAGTATCAGATTACTAGCCTTAATTTAAAAGCAGCTCAAGAAAAAACCTCACGCTATAAATATGCCTATGAAGAGGGAATTATTTCCAAAGATCGTTTTTTAGATACTCAAATGTTGGTTAAAGAAAATACCGAACGTTTGTTACAAGCTCGCTCAGAAATTAATCAAGTTCAATCTCAATTAAAAGAGCAACAAAATAGTCATCAAAAAACTTTTCATCAAGCAAATTCAGATATTAAACAAGCCGAATTACGCTTGAGGGAGCAGGAAAACAGTTATCAAAGTTTAGTGCGCTCAGTTAAACTTGCTTTATTAAAAATTGAGGAACAACTCAATAATCTTGAAACCCAAATCAGTAATCTCAAATCAGAAATTGCTCAAACTCAAGCTCAAATTAAAACAGCCCAATTACAGATTGAACAAAGGGTTTTAAAATCTCCTATTAATGGCACTCTATTTGATTTACCCGTTGAAGTTGCCGGGGAAGTCGTCCAAGCTGGAAGTTTAATTGCCGAAATTGCACCTTTAAAGTCTTCTTTAATTCTCAAAGCAGAAATGGCAACCACTGAAAGTGGTTCTCTCAATTTAGGAATGCCAGTAAAGATGAAGTTTGATGCTTATCCCTTTCAAGATTACGGCATTATCCGAGGAAAATTAATTAAAATTTCTCCGACTTCTAAAACTATAGAAACAAATCAAGGTTCAATTACAACCTATGAATTAGATATTGAATTAGAAAAAAATTGTCTTCCTACTGCTAATAAATGTATTGTTCTTCGTCCGGGTGATACAGCTACCGCAGAGGTTATTGTGCGTCAACGTCGAGTTATTGATTTTGTCTTAGATCCATTTAAAAAACTACAAACAGGAGGATTACAGCTTTAGTAATTGTTGTTAAAAATTAATTAGGAATTTTTTTTGTTGGTTAATTTACTTATTTTTAAAATATGTTAGAAAAACTTGTTTTTGACCGTAACGATCTAATTGAACAACTGAAGTTATCCTGTAAAATTCCTGAAATAGTCGAATTAATGGTAACACAAAAAATAGTTTTAGAAACTGCCTCTAAAGCTGAAATAAAAGTGACTAAAGAAGAACTTCAACAAGGAGCAGATCAAATGCGCTTTGCTCAAAATTTAACCAGTGCTGATGCTACTTATTCCTGGTTAGAAAAACATCAATTATCCGTGGAAGATTTTGAAAAAATTGTTCATTATAGTCTAGTTTATGGTAAGTTAGCTGCTCATTTATTTGGTGATAAAGTTAAACCATATTTTTTAGAGCATAAATTAAACTATACCAAAGTAGTTATCTATGAAGTTATTTTAGACGACGAAGACTTAGGAATAGAACTTTATTACGCGATTAAAGAAGGGGAAATAACTTTTTATGATATAGCTCATCAATATATCCAAGAACCAGAACTAAGAAGAAAGGGAGGTTATCGAGGAATATTAAAACGTCAAGATTTAAAACCTGAGATTTCGGCAGGAGTTTTTGCTGCAAAAACTCCTGAAATATTAAAACCTATTACGACTTCTAAGGGAGTACACTTAATTTTTGTAGAAGAAATTATTGAGCCTATTTTAGATGAAAAACTACAATATAAAATTGTTTTAGATTTATTTAATCAGTGGCTTAAACAACAAATAGAAAAAATAGAAATTAATTGTAGTTTTTGAAATAAATAACTTCATGATTTTGTCAATTAAATTACTTAAAGACTTAGACAACTTATTCAGGAAAAAATTAAAGTTTTTTTGTCTCAAATTGAGGTAAATAATTATTGACATTTTCATAATCAATGAAGCATCATAATTTCTGTAGGAAACAAGTTAATTGAGGTTAGTTTCCTCTTATTTTTTTCAAAAGGAGTATCTTTAAAATGGCTAGCATCAAAATCGAAGACTTAAATGCTTATAACTCTCTTGTTGAGTTAAATTCTGATGAAATCGCTGAAGTTAAAGGTGGCTGTCCTGTTTGCATTTTACTTCTTGGAGTAGCTGCTGGATATGCTTTTGATCGTTGGGTTAATTCCTAATTGATTTTTAATACTTTTTAGTTCAACATTCAGAGGTGTAAACAATGACTGCTATTTGCATTAACGATCTCGATCAAAGAGATTATTTAAACGAATTAACTGAATATGAAGCTGACGCTACTCGTGGTGGTTTTATTGTTGTCTTAGGAATTTTTATGACTGGTTTTGCAATTGGTCAAGTTATCTCTCAAACTCAAAGAAAACTTTCCTAATTAGCATGAACAGTAAACCTCCTTTTTTAGAAAATATGCCTTATTGGGCTTACTATCTCTGGCTTTTTATGTCTGGTTTTTTGATTGGACGAGTTATTTATCAAGTTCAACAAAAATTTTTGGGATAGTTGTTGAGTTAAATTAATACAAATTGATGCTCTCTAATATAGAATATTAGAGAGCATTTTAAGTTATTTTTGCACTTAAAAAATTTGTAAAATTTAGTTGGTTTTTCTCCTATAAAAGAATCCTACTAAAATAGCCAGCCAACCAAACATATTAATATTAGAAGATTCAGGCACTGGAGTAATGCCATCATAAACAGCACCAACAATAATAGGCCCATTATCACCCGGTGTTGCTGGTGTTAAATCGGGAGAAGTAATAAACTGAAATACAAAGCGTTTTTGATTAGGAATTATACCTTCTGAAACTTGAATAAAAGGCGCAGGTGTAAAACCAACACCGTTAGGACTGGATGGATCTGGAATTGGGAAAACTGCATCAGGTACAACAAAAACTTCTGAAAAAATATTAGATAGACCAATTTGTCCATCACCATTTACATCTCCCCAAGCTATTTCTTCATCAAGTGCGTCAAAATCAGGGAATAAAAATACTCCTATTCTGGTTATGTCTAAACCAGTATCGTTGATAAAATTTTGTAAACCACTGGTATCAGGAATATTAAATCCAATTAATTGACCAGGTGCCAAATTTAAAGGAACACCAACTCCGTCAGGAAATTCTGAATTAGGAGTAGTTACAATCGGTTCAACTACAATAACAGCATTAGCTGGTATTAAGGGAAAAATAGTTGCTCCCATTACACCAGAAATAAATAATGCCAATTTTTTCAGGAATCCCAATTTTTTCGCCTTCATATTTTGATAACTAAATTATTGATTGTGGTTTTATATTGTTTAAGTTTTCTGAACTCAGGTTAATTAAATCAAAAAAAATATGAAATGCAATAATTATGTCTATTTTTTCTTAGACATAATTCAATATTTTTTGTCTAAGTCCCACTATTAGGCATTAAACTAAGTCGAGAAATCATCTTTGCAACTCAAAGAAATTACATTTTTAAACTAAACTTTGCCAAATATTAAAGAAAAAAATAAATATAAAGTAATATTATAAAATGAATTAATGAAAATAAAATAAATAAACCTAATTTTTCTTTCTGAATTTGATTAGGTGTGGTTTGTCATGGGTTTGAGCGGAATTTTTTTTGTAACATAAAATTTCAATAACTTAAATTAAAAATTCTCTAGTTAAATTGAACAGATGTTCTTTATTAGTGCAAGAGAATCTTGTCTCTTCTTCTTCAAAATGAGAATTGCTGTGGACACATCTTCCCCCGGCATACCGCATTTGGCACACCGCCACTGTGCAGCTTCCTTAATCTGAAAAGCTATTTCCTCCCAATTCTCAGGATAACGAGATTTTGACATTTGTATTAAATTAAATCAACTTTTTGGATTAAATAAAAAGCTATTAAATTTTTTAAAATACCATAAGTTATAATAACAATAAATAATTTTAAAATAAACAATTTTATTAAAGACTTAAAAAGGCTCAAAAATAATCAGAATTACAACAAAATAAAAAACTTAGTAACGAAAAAAATACCCAATTGCGAGAAGATAACAGAAATTAAAAATTTAAAAAAGATTAAGGGAGATGATAATGCTTATCGAATTAGAATAGGGGATTATCGAATAGGCTTTTTTTTAGAATTCGATAAAATAATTTTTTCTAGGGTTTTACATCGCAAGGAAATATATCGTAATTTCCCTTAAGACAAACAAAACCTTTAATAACATTGGCAAAGTGAACCACTCGCAAGAGATAAACTTTATCTAGTTTAAAACAATGTCCAAAGTATTAGTTGTCAATAGACTTCTTGCAGAAGTCAGGCAATAGCCAATAGGCAATAGTGTTGAAAATTGATAAAAACAAGGTTAAATTTGATTTTAATTCTATTTTTTAGGGACTTTTGCAAGAGGTCTAATAAGTATGGCAGATCATTAATGCCGACTTCACCTTGTAAAGCAAGAAAATTATTAGTAAATGGTAAAGCCAGAATTTGTGCCAACCATTGCCCAAGCTTTACAGGAATTAGGTTTACCTAAAG
>CAYPSO010000107.1:0-14937 GCA_964413275.1 uncultured bacterium
ATGACTATACTTTCCGACTTCTGAGTAGGTTTGAGTAACTTTAGTTGAGCGGTGATGGTATTTGGAATATTTTTTTTGTTCATGTTAATATTTTAACATAAAAACATGATTCGTAACATATCTAGATAAAAACAATTAGCTAGAGTAGTAAATTAGCTAACTACTATAGGATCCAGATTCAAGAGGAAGAGTAAAATGAAACTGACTTCCTTTATTTTCCCCTGAACTTTTCGCCCAAATTTGTCCGCCCATAGCTTCAACAATTTTGCGACAAATTACTAATCCTAAACCAACACCACTGACGGTGCGACGTAGATAACTCTCAGATTGAGAAAAGCGATCGAAAATAATTTCTGACTGACTCTTTTCAATACCACGCCCCGTATCAGCAATAACTATTTCTAACATCTGATGAGCATTTTGAACAATTACTTTCTTTTTGGGTTTGTGAATTTTAGCCGCAACTATAATCTCTCCCTCAGCAGGTGTGAACTTACAAGCATTATCTAAAAGTTTTTTAAAAACTTCAGTTACTCCCTCCGCATCACCAATAACTGGAGGTAACTGACGGGGAAGTTTCACGTGAATTTTAGGTATTTTCTTAATTTGTGAAGTTCTTTGAATCTGATTAAGGGTTAAATTTAAAGGATAGTCAATCTTAAATGATTCGATATTGTGATATACTTGACCTGCTTCTAGTTTAGAGATATTCAAAAAGTCTTGAATCAGTTGAGCTAATCTTTCACTATCAGACAAAGCCGTATCTAACATAATATTGCGTAACTCAGTAGGCATATCTGTTTCAGTTGCTAAACTTTCTAGACATACACGAATTGTTGATAAGGGTGTACGTAGCTCATGCCCTACCACAGCAATTAAATTATTCTGGATACGCTCTACTGTTTCTAATCTTTGATTTAAGTCAACTAAATTAGTATAGGCACTAGCTTGAGTTAAAGCAGCTCCTGCACTACTCGCAACTGCTTCTATTAAAGTAATATCTTCGGACTGCCATTGAAATCCTCCGATGCCACCGTAATGTAATTCTAAAACACCTAACAATCTTTTTTGATAACGAATAGGTACCATTAACCAAGAATTAATGCCAGCCCGTTCAATTTTTTCTTTTAATATCGGATTTTCTTGTAAATAAAGATTGTTAGCAACATCATTCATTACTAAAGCTGAATCCTGAGTTTGAGCGACGATAAAAACAGGATTATCTGCTACTGACCATCTTTGACCAGTTAATGATGGCATTTCAGGAGGAACAAATTCATATTCTATTCTTACCTCAGTCTCATCGGGATTAACACGATATAAAAGACATCGACACTGAGGAAAAATTTGACCTAATTGATCTACTGTAACATTCAGAATTTCCTCTGCATTAAGGGATTGACGCTGTGCTTGGGCAATTTTATTAATCAAATATTCTTGACGCTCGGCTATCGCAATTGTTTTATAAGCTTTGATTAATTTATATTGACTAGCCTGAAGATAGGTAACTAATCGTTGAGTAAAAATTCCAATATCAATAGATTGATTTTCTAATAACAAAGATTGACTGGATACTCTTCCAGTCAAATCATAAACTTGTCTTGCGGATTCTATCTTTTCTTTTAACTCAGGGCGATAACCTTGAATGACTCCTAATAACCAATCCGCCGCACTACTGGTAACATTACGATCGAATGTCCAAAATCCTTCAAATCTTTTGCCTTGCTCCATAGTCGGAGTTCTTATTTCTCTTAATTCTGTTAAGGAAAGTTTTTCTTGACCTATTAAACAAGCACTATATTGCTTACCAATAATAACTAAATACTTTTCTTCGACTAAACTATCATTAGCTTCTAGGGGAATTGTTTCATAACCTGAATTAACCACCGCAAAACCAGAATCTCGATCTGGTACAGCTAAGAGATAAACTTGATCGGTTTTTTTAGCAATACGCTGAAAACGACGCTCATATTGACGAAAAAGACGTTCCTGTTGAAAATTAGCAATTATTAACGGTTGATCGTTACTTGCTAAAACCAAATCTTCCATGGCACGAGCTAGAGCAAGTAACGAAGATTTGAAATATATTTGGGGACGAAGATTAGAATGTTCTGTAACTAAGTCCCCTAGTAAAGAATTAGTCAGATTCATTTTTGTCCCCTATTATTAAATATATTTAATGCAATCACCAATAAAGCTTTGATTTGCGTCATAAGATCAAGACTATAAAACTTTTGTTATTTAACTGAATAATTGCCGATTTTGTTTACTTTTTCCCTAAACAGTGCCGTTTTTCTTACTTTCATATTAGTCCAATTAGTTTGACTGAAATCTACTCCGGCTAAAATTGTTCCTTCTAGCTTGGTATTACTCAGGTTAGTTCGATCTAAACAAGCTCCAGTGAGATTAGCATAACTAAGATTAGCTCCTGTTAAATTCGCTAAACGCAAGTCTGCATAACTTAAGTCTGCTCCTGATAAATTAGCACCTCGTAAATCAGCTTTTTCTAAGGAAATTAAACGCATATCTGCATTATTAAAAACACACTTCTTTAAGATGGTTTCGGAAAAGTTAGCCCGAATTAACATTGCTTGAGTTAATTTAGTGCCAATTAAACAAGCTCCCTTAAAGTCTGTTCGCCAAAGGGTTGCTCCTGTAAGATTACTCTCACTGAAATTAGCTCTTTGTAAAACAGCAAGATTTAGATTTGTTTTAGTCAGATTAGCTTGCCATAATTTGATCTCAGCTAAGTTTACTTCGCTCAAATTAGCTTGTTCAAGGTTAATTCCACTAAAGTCTCGCTCTCCCAAATTATAAAGTTTGAGCAGTTGAGAGGATTGAATAATCTTGGTTTTCTGTTTATAGGGATGTAAATAAAACATTTAGAAAAGTTAAAAGTAGTAAACAGATTTTTAAAAAATGGAATTATTCCCAGTTATTAATAGTATTGTTATCTCTTTGATTGGTGTACATTATTTTTTTCTAAAATTTCGTTAAGTTATATTAAGCATTGTAACAACAAGTGTAACAAATTGTTACGTACACTTGACAAAAATAATAAATGCGAAGTATCAGATTATTTGATGATCGGTTATTTGAGTGAATCTTAAAAAAATATTAAAATTATATCAGTTTGACGAAGCTAAAGCTTTGTAAGCACCATAATTAACTGGGGTGGGATTTTCAGCAAAAAAACGTTTTAAAACTTCTGTTTGGTAATCACTAGATAACCGTTCAGTGAATCTAGTTAAATTTTCCATACTGACACCTGAACTGGTTTGGATATGCTATAGAGTAAACCCTAAATGTGTCAAACTATGGCTTTCTTTGTGATAGTTATTTGTCGATAATTATATAAATGCTAAATCAAAGAACAAGAATTGGATTGTGGACGGTTACTTTACTCACAGGTGCGGTAGGTGTAGCTAACTTAGTCTCAGCAGTAACACCAAGCCTACCCGAACGATTAGAGTGGTTAAAGGAAATTTTTTCCTTTGAAGTTAGAGCAGGGGCACATCTGTTTGCAGCTATTAGTGGTTTTTTCCTTTTAGTCCTTGCTGCTAATCTACTACGCCGTAAACGCCTCGCTTGGTTGCTAACAATTAGTTTGTTGATCGTATCAATTTTCAGTAACCTAATTAAAGGTTGGGATTATGAGGAAAGTTTGCTCTCAACACTACTGCTGGGGCAGCTTTTATTGATGCGGCGGGTTTTTACGGCGCGATCGGATCGTCCCTCAATTATTCAAAGCATTAGAGTTTTAGCGATCGCACCGTAAAACTTTAAAAATGGTATCTAATAATACCAAATAAGCTGAACACATATTTTTGACTTTTTGTCAATGCGTAAGTCCTATAATTAATATTTCCTTTCTTTCGGTTCAAAACGATTAATTACTACAGGCATATAATTAATCTCAATACCCGCAGGAGAATAATAAGCTAAGGTATGTTGCAAAAACTTATTATCATCTCGACTCGGAAAGTCTTCCCTAGAATGCGCTCCCCTACTTTCCTGACGATGCAAAGCTGAAGATAAAATCATTTCTCCAACAACCATAATACTTTTTAATTCTAAAGCTTCTAGTAATTCTGTATTCCAACAAGTTCCTCGATCGTCAAGATAGATTTGGTTATATTGTGCTTTTAATTCCTGTAGTCGGGCTAATCCTTCTTTCATGACTGCTTCTGTACGAAAAACACCACAATGTTCGCTCATACAGTCTTGAAATTGATGTCTTAATTGAGCAATCCTGATATTGCCTTGTTGATTGTATAAATTCTGAATTTTTTCTTTTGCTGCTGTTAAATAACTTTGTGCGTCAAAATCAGAATATTGCCTATTTTCTACATAATGTGCGATCGCCTCTCCTGTTCTTCTGCCATAAACAACGCATTCTAACAGGGAATTACTGCCTAAACGATTCCCCCCATGTACGGAGACACAAGCACATTCTCCCGCCGCAAAAAAGCCCTCTGTGAGGGTATTTCCATCCACCCTTACCCTTCCGTCAGTATTTACAGGAATACCTCCCATACAATAATGAGCAGTGGGGCGCACGGGCATCGGTTGGGTTACTGCGTCAATACCCACTAAACGATGAGCCTCCTCCCAACAAAAAGGCACACGGCTCATAATTTTTTCCTTACCCATGTGGGTTAAATCTAAATGCACAAAAGCTCCACCTGCGCTACCGTCAGGATGAATCCCTCTACCTGCCCTAATTTCTAAAGTAATTGACCTTGAAGTAATATCTCGCGGGGCTAACTCCATTTGTTTTGGTGCATAACGCTCCATAAATCTTTCACCTTCACTATTGCGTAAGTATGCTCCCTCTCCCCGGACTGCTTCAGAAATTAACACACCAATGGGGTATAATCCTGTCGGGTGAAACTGAACAAATTCCATATCTTCTAAAGGAAGCCCAGAAGCAGCAGTCATGGCTAAACCGTCTCCAGTGGAGGCAAAATCATTAGATGTGGTGTTGAAAACTCTGCCATAACCACCGGTGGCAAACATAACAACTTTAGCCTTGACTATCTCTAAGTGTCCGTCTTCAAGGCGATACATGACAACACCTTTGGCTTCGTTATCCTCCAAAATTAATTGCATTACATACCATTCATCGTAAATTTGAACCTGATTGCGTCGCAGGTTGTTAACTAATTCATGTAAAATAGCATGGCCTGTTTTATCAGCAGCATAACAAGTTCTTTTATGGGAATGTCCGCCAAAAGCTCTCTGGGCGATTCTACCATCTTCTAAACGGGAAAATAACACTCCTAAATGTTCTAATTCAATGATTACATTAGGTGCTTCTTTAGTTAAAATTTCCACTGCATCTTGATCTGCTAAATAGTCTGAACCCTTTACTGTATCAAAAGCATGGGCTTCCCAATTGTCTTCAGGATCGACATTTTGTAAACTCGCCGCAATGCCTCCTTGGGCAGCGACAGAGTGGGAGCGAATGGGATGAGTTTTCGCAATTACCGCCACGTCAATACTCGGATTAATTTTTTTGATTTGTAAAGCGGCTTGACAACCAGCTAAACCACCACCAATAATAATAACTTCGTGTTCTAACATTTTTACTCTCAATTAATATCTATATCTATAGTTACCTGTAGTTAGCGTGAATTGAAAAATATTCGGTAAAATTTTAACTTCTCTTTATTTGCCTACCGACTATCGACTTGTAGTGCCTTGAGTAATAATAACAAAAATAAAAATAATCTAATTGATACTGAATTAAGTTACTTACTGCATCACAATAAATAGTAGGACGTTTTCAATAAGGTCGAATTGAGGAGTAAGGTGAATGCTAGTTTATTGCACCTCTTATTTTAATGAGCAAGTAGAAATACAAGGTATCAAAGAACATATAGAAAGGATATGTCAAGAATTAGAGCAAATGAACTTAAAAGAAGTTCAATCTCGTTTCGAGAGAGTTTACCCTTATTTAAAGAGAAAAGAGGGAAATCTCCGATTAATTGCTCGCCTTCGTCGATTCGGTAAGGATTATGTTTTATGTTGGTTAACAATTTTCCGTCGAGGAGATAGTGATTATGAGCAGTTTTTGCTAAAACGAGAATTAGGCCATCAAAATTTAGATGATATAGATGCAACCATTAAGCAATGGCTTGAAGAACAAAAAGTATCTTTCAAAACACAAGATACTAATCTTTTAACACTCAACAACGATTTACACATTTGGTTAGAAAGACCAAACTGGGAAATTGATAATCATGGAGTGGTTATTTATGAGAGTCAAACATGGTTAGATCGATTTAAAACAGCAAAAATTCAGCAACATTCAGTTATTTATAGTGAATTAATCTCTAAAATTGCCGATGTTGGCGGTAATTTAGGCAAGAATACGAATTGGCCTAATATTAAACTTTATGGAGAAAATGAACTTTATTTATTATTTAGTCCAATTATTACAGCAGATTCTCCTCCACGACAGATTTTATTTCTGCTTGCTCCTTTTATACAACATCCCACAACTAAGGAATTACAACAAGTTGTTAATCATTTAAGGACATTAAAGTTAGAAAATAAATTATTCACAGCTAATAAAAATAAACAAAATGGATATAAATCTTCCCTAAATACTGAGTTTATTTGGGATGATTTGACCTCCTTAGCTCGACGTGCTTATCCTAGTTATCTCTTGGCTGATGAAAATCTTTGGTTAACCATCGAAAGTGATGAATTTACTAATATAGCTTTATCCGCAGAAGAAGAAGCAATTTTACACCAAGTTTCTACTTCTAATTCTTCATTACCTTTATTTTTAAATGGTAGAGCAGGAAGTGGAAAATCTACTTTATTATTTCATCTTTTTGCTGACTATTGTCATCGTCATTTGCGTTATTGTCGCCAGCATAATTTTGATTATGATAGTAAACCATTACCTTTATTTTTAGCCTATAATGAACCTGTGAGTAAAAATGCTCAAGAGCGAGTTATGCGTCTATTAGAGTCCCATCATCGTTTTTTAGCTAAAAGAGGACAATTAGAAACAGTTCCTGATTTAAGTCATTTTTTTCAACCTTTTCGCTTATTTTTAATAAATTTATTACCTATATCTGAAATAGAGAATTTTCCCGAAAATAAATATGTTTCTTTTTATTATTTTCGTAAGTTAATGAAACAAGTATGGCCAGATTATTCCGCCGAACGTTCTTGGTTGGTTATTCGTACTTTTATTAAAGGATATTATTTAGATGAGCGTGATACTTATAATGATTTGAATGATTATCAAGAAATACCTAAAAAAGAGCGTACAGTTTCCCTAGCAGAATTTACAAGTATTTATAATAATGTTTGGAAATGGTATGACAAATATAGTCAGGAAGAAGGACTGTGGGACGATCAAGATTTAATTAGAATTATCTTAAAAAATAAATATTATCGACCTGAATATAGTGCTATTTTTTGTGATGAAGCACAAGATTTTACTCGTTTAGAGTTACAATTAATTATGCGTTTATCAATATTTGGACGCTATGATTTAGAACATCAATATGTTAAAAGTCTTCCCTTTGCTTTTGCTGGCGATCCTTTACAAACCTTAAATCCTACTGGTTTTCGTTGGAGTGCATTAAAATCAGCCTTTTATAATGAAATAATTACCGCTCTTGCACCGACAGGAAAACTAAATTTAGAGATGAATTTTGTGGAATTAGAATGTAATTATCGTTCTATAGAATCTATTGTTGGTGTAACAAACTTAATTCAGTTATGGCGTAAAAAATTATGTAATATTTCAGAAATAAAACCACAACAAGCTAGAAAATTTGGTGATTTTAAACCTCAAAAATTCATTTTAGATTTTAATATTCAGCCAGAAATTATTAAGTATTTGTTACAGGATACAGTAATTATTATTCCCTGTGATGAAGGAGAAGAAATTGATTATATAAAATCAGATAACTTACTATCCAATTTCATAAATGAAAACTATAAAAAAGATCCTTGGAATATTTTAAGTGCTATTTCTGTTAAAGGTTTGGAATTTGAACAGGTAATTTTATATAAATTTGGAGAAGCTTGTTCCCCTGATTTGTGGAATAATAATTCCCATCCTAGTGAAGAAAATAAATATTTTTTAAATAAACTTTATGTTGCTGCTTCTAGAGCTACAGAAAGATTGTTTATTATTGATACTAAATTAGGAGATGATATTTTATGGCAACACGCTATTTCTGAAGAAGAACTAGAAATATTCATTGAAAAATTGCCACAGGAGCAGGAAAAAAAAGAATGGAAAGAATTAATTTGTTTAATAGATTGGGGCAATAATCCACAAGAGATCGCCAATAATAATTTATTAGCAATTGCTAAAACTTTTGAAGTTGAGGGTTTAAATTCAGCCAATCCAGATTTATTAAGGCGCGCTCAAAGTGTTTATCAAAGATTAAATAATGAAGAAAAATCTATTGTCTGTGAAGCTCAAGCTTTAAAATTAGAAAGAAATTTATCTGCTGCTGGGAAACTCTTATTAACTCAGGAAAAAATTCAAGATGCTTGGGAATGTTTTTGGCAAGATTGTAACTGGGAAAAATTAGTTGAATTATATGAAAATAATGAGGAGCAAATAGTAGATAATTATGCTCGAAAAGTTAAACCTTTAGTTTATTTTATGTCTTGGTACATTAAGGATAATCAAAGTACCAAAATTAATGGGCAATTAAAAGAATTTACCCAATTGATGAATCAAGAATCCTATCATATTAATAACTATTTACACCATCAGCAATGGCAAATGGCAATTGATGCTTATACCCAGATAGTTACTAATTTAATTAATTCTGAGGATAATTTTCCGGCTGATGAACTTAAAAAAATAGGTTATTTATTACTTAATATTGCTCATGTTGCTTCTCTACCAGTGAGACAAATAGCTCAGTCATGTATATTTTTAGCCAATCAACATCAAACTAATATTAATTATCTCAATCAATCAGAAATCATTACACAAGAATTAGAAAAATTAATTAATAACCAAAAATACGATCGCATCATTGAATTATGGGAGGAAGGTGGTAAATCTCAGGAAATAAATTGGTTAAAATATGTGATTCCAGCTTTTGAAGCTAAAGAATGTTATAAACAAGCATTTATTGGTTATTGTCTTTTAGATAATTATCTAAAAGTTAAAGAGTGTTTTGAGCAAGCAACTAATGGAAACACAACTATAAAACCTTTAATTATTTTATTAAAATATTACATACATAATCAACATTGGAAGGATTTATTATTAACCTTAAATAAATATTTGCCAGTTTTGGAAAGTGTGGAGGCAGAAAATACTGGTTTAAAATACGATATTATCTATGAAATAGCCTGTTCACAATTAAAACCTGAATATCTTAGTGGCAGAGAAAAAGAAAATTTAGAAAAAATTATTATTCAACATCTTATTACAAATTATAATTGGCAAAAATATTTATTTATAGAACATTTTGGAATTGCTTTAGAAAAAATAGGTTCTCTTCAGGCAATTTTAAAGTTTTACGAACATTATATTAATTCAGAAGAAAATAAAATTAAAGAATTTTCCCGTTATCGTTGGTTAGCTACTAAATACAAACAAGAAAATATTTTTCGTAAACAAGTTAAAATTAGTCAGTTACAAAAAACTCATTTACAATTGGCTAAACAAGCAGAAAAATGGAAGATAAATCTTGACTTAATTGATAAAGAAATCCCAATTGCTCCACAAAATCGTCCAGAATTAGTGGCGGGACAAATTATTGGTCTTCCTCAAAAAACATTAGTTAAAACCATAGATACGATATCAGAATTTGAAATTAATAATTTACAAATTCAATTATATTCATTAATTAAAGAGCTAACAATCAAAGATACTTTAAGCAACAAAGAAATTAGAATAAATGGCAAAACTAAAGAAATTACTATAGATACAACCATAATTAAAGCTAGTGGTAATCATTATTTAACTTTCAGTGAACCAATGAGGGGATATGAAGGTAAATTAATTTCTTTTGGACATAACGCTTTACTTGAAATCAGATTTCAAAATTTGTCAGAAATAATTAAAATTTTTATATAAATGAAGCAACTTTACAAACACTTCATATAAATTCAGTAATTTTACTGAACCAATAATAGAAATATTAAGGGAACAATATTAATATAATCAAATTTTGTAATTAATTCAAAGAAACAATGCATTAGTTGCATTGTTTCACCAAGAAATGATTCACAATATTTATATATGGTATCTGGAAAAAGACCATTAGAAACTGTAGAAAACTAATAATAGTTTTATTAAACTAAAAAATCTAGAGGTAAATAATTATGTCTGTTACAGATTATACAAAATCTCATAATATTTGGCAAATTCCTATGTTTAATTCTCAGTTGAAATGTAATTTATTATCACCTATTAAAGCATGGTTAAACGGTATAAAAATCAAAAATCAAAAACTAGCCCATGTAATTTGTCAATTTATTCCTTCACAATGTCCCTTTGCACGGGAAATTAAAATTAAGAATATTACCCTTGTTAAAATTCCTCCTTTATGTAAGCTTAATCCCTTGTATGATGAGTTAATGAATTTACGTTTTCAAGCAATTTCCTATCTAGCAGATGAATGTGGAGAAGATATTAGCTTGTATTGTTAGCTGTTAGCTTTTAGCTGTTAGCGATTAACTAACTCCTAACTACTAACTATCCACCTTCAGACTCATCAGGTAATTTGGTTTTAATATTGGTTAAAATCTTACGAATATTACCAATTGCTTGAGATTGAGCTTGTTTGCTTTCTTCTTCTGGGCTACCGGGTTCTATACTAACATCTGTTCTATAAGTTTTGGTTTGAGTTTGTGTGCCAGAACTTCCTGAATATTCACCGACAACGGCAGTATCATGGGGTAGTATGTCAAACTCTTCACTTAAATGGGCTATATCCAGCATTAACTGTACCTGAGAACTCAGATTACGTAAAAATAAACGACACCCCTTCTCCGCCGCTAAACGACGCAATGAGACTAAAGTCGTAAGTCCAAAATGATTGATGTCCTCGACTCGATTTAAGTCAATTACCCACAGTTTTTGATTATTGGCAGCTAAATTAACCACCTTTTCAAACTTTTGTTGTAAGGTAGTCGAACCTACTAAATCTAATTTACCTCTCGGCTTAAGTACGATAGCCATTATTTAGTTATTATTCACTTTTTACTTTTAAGTTTATTATCCCACTTTAGGGAAATGTTCGATTTGGGCATAACCACTAAAAATTAAAGTTTTTCCGGCGGTTTCCAAGCGATTTATCCTTATGGTTACACCATCAAGATTAAATCTATCTAAGTCAACCATTTCATTTAAAATCTCTCCTAGAATATTTGTCAACACATTGGACATATCTCGTAAGTTTTCAGGAATATCCTCAGATAAAAAGACAATCTCGTTAAATACAACTCTTCTGCGTTTGACTACTCCCAAAGTGCAGCGCAAACTAATGGGGATTTCTCCTTGGGGCAATTTAGCTGTAGCCTGTAGTTTGACTTGATTATTGGCTAATAATTCTATTTTTACATCGGCGAAAGAAACGGGTTTATCTCCTGATATTTCATTTAAGGCTGATAAAGAAATGTTTTCTAGCCTTTTCTTGACTAATTCTGCTTTAAATGCCTTGTTTAAATCAGTTTCTGAGAGTTTGACTAGGGCTATTGCCTGAGTTTGTTGTTTTAAATCAAGTTTCCCTTTCATCACTGAGGCAAAATCAATGGACACTGAATCTGTCTCAAAGGACATTTCTTCAGTACGAAAATCCCGACGAATTACTAAACCCTTACCTTCCATTTTAAAGCTATCAATACTACCCTGTAATAACTTACTAGAAGGATTACAGCGTACTTCTACTTTGATTGACTCACTTTCTGTAAACAGGTGGCGAATAGTATTCGTTGCCACGGTATTGAGAAGATTTTCTCCCCAATCTGAACCGTTTGTATTACCAAAACCAATAAAGCCACCAAACATAAGATTTTAGATTTAGCTATACTTCTACTTAATTTGTAACAAAATATGAAGCTAATCGCAAATGCTCTCAAGACAGATTTACTGATGATTATCGTTACAAATCTTTATAAATTCCTTGTTGTATTGTAAACTACGCAAGAATAAGGATTAATTGGAGTAGAAAAAAGTATATGACTATGGGGGGAACATCCCTAGTAAAAGAGTATCTTCAACCAGAGGGGGGTTTTAATCCTAATGTTATGATGAGTTTATCAGCAATAGGATTAATAATTACTTCAACCTGTGGTTATTTTCTCTGGGGTTGGATGGATTGGTGTTGTTTTTTAATGAATGTATTGGCTTTACATTTATCAGGTACAGTGATACATGATGCTTCGCATAATAGTGCCCATAGCAATCGCATTATTAATGCTATTTTAGGTCACGCTAGTGCTTTAATGTTGGGCTTTGCTTTTCCTGTATTTACTAGGGTGCATTTACAACACCATGCCCATGTTAACGATCCAGAAAATGATCCGGATCATTTTGTTTCTACGGGTGGGCCTTTATGGTTGATTGCAGCACGCTTCTTTTATCACGAAGTATTCTTTTTTAAACGTCGCTTATGGCGTAAATATGAGCTATTAGAATGGTTTTTGAGCCGATTATTCCTAGTTACTGTAATTTATCTAGGTTGTCAATATGGTTTTATTGGTTATGTAATGAATTTTTGGTTTGTACCTGCATTAGTAGTGGGTATAGCTTTGGGTTTATTTTTTGATTATTTACCCCATCGTCCTTTTAAGGAGCGTAATCGCTGGAAGAATGCTAGGGTATATCCGGGGCGAATTTTAAATCTACTTATATTAGGACAAAATTATCATTTAGTACATCATCTTTGGCCATCTATTCCTTGGTATAGATACCAACCAGCTTATTATCTAGCAAAACCAGTTTTAGATGCGAGGGGTTGCGAACAATCTTTAGGATTATTAGAAAGTAAAAATTTTTGGAGTTTTCTTTATGATGTTTTTTTAGGAATTCGTTTTCATCACACAAAATAAAATAAAGCTATTAGCTTTTAGCTATTAGCTTTTAGCTATTAGTTGTAAAAAAAATTAAGATAATGAATTATTTAGCCCATTTATTTTTAGCAGAAGATAATCCCGAATCAATAATTGGTAATTTCTTAGGAGATTTTGTTAAAGGTAGGCTAGAAGGATATAAAAATATATATAATCTGGAAATTATTGCTGGCATTAAAAATCACAGGTTGATTGATACTTTTACCGATAACCATTATATTTATCGTCAAAGTAAACGAAGAATTAGTAAAGACAATTCCCGCTATTCAGGAATTATTATTGATATTTGCTATGACCATTTTCTCGCTACAAAATGGAGTAATTTTAGTGAGATTAATTTAGAAAAGTTTACCGAAGAAATATATAAAGTTCTTAAAACAAATTATGAAATATTACCAACTAGACTCAAAAATATTTTACCAATAATCATCAGGGAAAATTGGTTGCTTTCCTATAAAACTATTGATGGTATAAACATAACTTTTAAGCGTTTATCTCGGCGTTTAAAACGAGAAAATCAAATGGAGCGAGCTACAGAAGAATTAATCAGAAATTATGAAGAGTTAGAAGCTGATTTTCTCTTATTTTTCCCAGAAGTTATTCAAGAATTTGTAGTTTAGAAGTAAATAAGAAATAGTAGATTATTTGTTATTTACTTCTAAATAATTTCTATACTTCTAAAATTAATTAGTTAGTTAATTTTCTCTTCAGGAAATACTTCATGAAATTCTTCTATTAATTCGTCTAAAGCTTCTAAAGCGTCATTAACATCAATACGTAAATTTCCTAAATTTGGTCTTTCTAAAAGTTCTACTAATAATCCTCTTTTGCTTTCTATTTCCGCTACTTTGGTTTTAATAGTTGCTTTATCCATATTTTTCTATTGTTGTTTCTGAGATATTGTATTTATGTTAACGCAAAAAAGGATATTGTTTATCTTTGGAGGATTTATTTTTAATCACTTCTTGGATAAAATTTTTCATAGCTAAATCTCTATTTTTCATAAAAGCAGACCAAAATCCGGGCTGAAATTCATCCATAGTTTTTGCTAAGGCCCAAACATCAATAGAAATTATATTATATAAATTTTGATCTGCTTGTTTTAAGTTTCTAATTTCATCTCCAAGGGTTTTTTTGGGTTTAGGTTTATCTTGTTGATGTTTATCTGCATCCATAATGGCAATCAACATAATTATAATATTTTCTCTATGATAACCTGAGTTAGACGAAACAGTCTTAAAACTAAAAATTAAGGGTAAGCCATAGTATCCTATAGCTATACAAGAGTTAAAAATATGAAAAATAAATTTATTTTAATCTAGCTAACATTTCTCGTAAACTACTACGCCAATGGGGTGGAAAATCACCTAAAAGAGATGAAATTTTGCGATTAGAAAGCACAGAAAATGCTGGTCTTTTTGCGGGGGTTGGATATTCTGATGTGGTGATGGGGACTACTTTTTTAATAGTTAAAGGAAACCCTAATTTTTCTGCTTCTTCAAAAATAGTTACAGCAAAATCATACCAACTACAAACACCACTATTGGTGTAATGATAAATACCACTAATTTCAGGGGAAAGTTTAGGTAGAATTTGGGCGATCGCATTGGCTAAATCATAAGTCCAAGTAGGTGAACCAATTTGATCGCAAACGACTCTTAATTCTTCTCTATCTTTAGCTAATTTTAACATAGTTTTGACAAAATTACCTTTGCCATAAATTCCATAAACCCATGCAGTTCTAATAATTAAATATTTACTACAATAATTTTGGATAGCAGTTTCTCCGGCTAATTTAGTCTTACCATATACTCCTAAAGGTTGAGTTTTATCTGTTTCTAAATAAGCGATACTTTG
>CAYPSO010000108.1:0-14608 GCA_964413275.1 uncultured bacterium
AGCTAACAGCTAATCGCTAACAGCTAACAGCTAACAGCTAACAGCTAACAGCTAATTAAGCCAAATTACTCAAATCCTGATTTAGTTTAAACGTTATACTGGTAATCAGAATATTATAAGTAATACTGCTAATATAATTATTTTTAAAATTAGTAAGCTATAAAGAAAAAGTCATGACGACCGATCAACAACCTGTCCCTATCAAAGAATTTGTGGGTGCTAGACAAGCAAACTTATTTAAAACCTTAAAAAATCCTCAATTTACTGGAGAGCTATGGTTAAAAGAGCCGACAGGTAAACAGTGGATTTTTTATATTTGTTTAGGCCGAATTATTTATGCCACCGGCGGTAATAATAGCGTAAGACGCTGGCGACGTAACTTAATAGTTCATGTTCCTAAACTTGTAACTAATCTTTCAGCTAAATTACAAAAAGCTTTAGCTGTTGCTAACAAAGAGCGTTTAAACGCTTGTTGGGAATACGAACTATTTCAAATATGGGTAAAACAAGAAGAAATTACTCGCGAAGAGGTAATTAATATCATCCAATCCATTATGGTAGAAATATTTTTCGATCTCAATCAAGCCAAAGAAGTAACCTATGAATTTGTTTCTCGTAATAGTTTTCCTAAACAGCTAGTTTTACTCGATCCTCAAAAATTTATCGTTAAAGGTTGGCAAGACTGGCAAACCTGGCAAGGAGCTAAATTGGCAGATAGATCTCCGAATGCCACTCCCGTTATTAAAAATCTTGATGAATTAAGGAGTAAAACAAACCCGAAAACATTTCAAACTTTAAGCAAATTATTAGATGGACAACACACCTTAAGAGATTTAGCCATACAAACCAAAAAAGACATTGTACAACTGACTCGCTCCTTTATTCCATATATTCAAACGGGATTAATTCAACTCAAAGAGAGTGAAGATTTAGAAGTTCCCTTTGCTAAGAGTAACAAAACAACTCCTTTTGACCAAGTAAAAGAAAAATCAGGCCCTTTAATCGCTTGTATTGATGATAGTCCGGTAATTTGCCAGACTATGGAAAATATTCTCACCCAAGCAGGTTATAAATTTGTTGGTATTAACAACCCCCTCCGAGCAATTTCTGCCCTAATTTCTAAGAAACCTCAATTGATCTTCTTAGACTTAATCATGCCAGAAGCTAACGGCTACGAGATATGCAGCCAACTCAGGAAACTCTCAGCCTTTCGAGAAACGCCCATAATAATTCTTACTGGTAATGATGGACTAGTAGATCGGGTTCGCGCTAAAGTGGTAGGATCATCGGACTTTATTAGTAAACCAGTGAAAGCAGAAACAGTTTTAGAAGTGATTAATAATCATCTTAATGTTAAAAATGAAGTCTAACTGGGGTACAAACTATTTTTTTAAGTTGATAATTTTTAATCTAGATGTCATCTTAAAAACTGTTTATATTATTAAGTTACATTTTTCTTGTTTATCAAAGGAGTTAAATATTTATGCCTAAAATTTTTGTTGTTGATGACTCCGCCACAGAAAGACAAATCATTTCTGGCTGTCTCAAGGCAAGCGGATTAACTGTTGTCACCGCCGAGAGTGGAGAAGAAGCCTTACAAAGAATTAGCTCGGAAAAACCCGATGTTATTATCTTAGATGTTGTCCTCCCCGGACGTAGTGGCTTTGAAATTTGTCGAGAATTAAAATCTGAAGATAGCACGAGTAAGATTCCGGTAATTATTTGTTCTACTAAAGGAACAGAAATGGATAAATTTTGGGGTATGAAACAAGGAGCAGATGCTTATATCACTAAACCCATAGATCAAAAAGAATTAGTTAATACCGTTACTAAACTCTTATAACAGGAGACCAACCAATGCAGTCGGGCTTTTTCCTTGCATCAGGAAATTTATCACCAACTCAAGATACTTCAGCTCAAGATGAAAACACAATTCAGTTTTTACGTTTTCATTTAGTTCCTGATACTACTGTCATTCTTCCTCTAGGACAAATTACTGAAGTTCTTACCATCCCTTTTGGCAGTATTGTTCCCATTCCTCATATGCCACCCTGGGTAATTGGGGTATATAACTGGCGGGGTGAAATTCTCTGGATGATTGATTTAGGCCATCTCATTGGCCTTACTCCTTGGTATGAGCAACAAGGTAGCATGGCTAAGATGACAGCAATTGTTTTGCATGAAGGAAAAGGAAAAGGTAGAGCTAAAACAACTGGTGCCAAAATGGTTGGTTTACTGGTGAAAAGAGTAGAAGATATTGAATCTTTAAATCCAGATTTTATCGAGTCTCCTACCGCTTCTGCTATCACTCCAGAATTAGTACCATTTTTACAGGGATATTGGATGAAACCCAATGGGGATATGTTAATGTCCCTTGGTGCTCATGCCATTCTTAAGGCATTGTAATTAGAAGAATTATGAATTATGAATTATGAATTATGAAATTATGAATTGGGAGGTAGAAAGTAATAAAAAGCTAACCACTAACCACTAACCACTAAATTGTGAATTATATTTAAAGGCTAAAATTATGACTAAAAGTTCTCCAAAACCAGAATTTGATACCTATGAAGTTGATGTTTTAGAAGAAGAACAAGAAGTAGAATTTTACGATCCAGAAGAGGAGTTAAGTCAAGAAAATGATAATCCTTTTGCTAATCTACCGCAAAAAATTCAGGAAAAATGGCAAAATCTCAGCTTCAGTAATAAGCTAAGTTTGCTGATTATTGCTAGTATTGCTTTGCCAGTAATTGCCGTAACCCAAGGGATTTTATTACTGCAAACTAAGGCAAATAAAGACCAACTCTTAACAATTTTAGACAGAGATTTAATCGCTTTAGAAAACGCCCTTGATAATTTGCAAGAGGAGTTAGCAGAAGAATCAGAAACCCTTGCCGCTTTAATTGTTGGACGTGAAATCAATCCCAATAATCCTAATGATCTAACCCAGATAAAAAACTTTTTAGAGTCTAGTGTGGAAGTTGATCAAGATGAAAGTTTTTATTTAATTGTTAATAAACAAGGACAAACCGTAGCCCAATTTATCCAAACCGTAGATGAAGATTTTAGCCAATATCCTCCTTTACCTGAAAATGATGAAGATAAAGATGGTGATGATGAAGAGCAAGAACTACATGAATATCGTGTTATTTCTTTACCCCTTGGTATTAATGTGGGACAAATCCCGATTATTAAAAATGCCCTAGCACAAGGAGAAGAATTGTCCGGCTATGAATTACTTAGCTCTGCTCAGTTGCAACCTTTAGGATTAGCTTCCCAAGCAAATATTGGCTTAAGGGCGCAAAAAATCCAGGGCTTACCTGAGGCGCAACAACCCTATCCCGAAAATACCTACGATATTGACGGTGGTAAAGCTGGTTTAGTTGGGATGGGCGTTGCTCCCATTGAAATTAATGGTGAGGTTGTGGGTGCAGTTGTTTTAGGAGAGGTAATCAACCGCAATTATGAAATGGTGGATTTTTTGAAAAAAAGATTAGGAGTATCTACCGCTACCATTTTTGCCCAAGATTGGCGGGTTTCCACTAATGTCCCCTATACAGATAAGGAAACTAGAGCAATTGGTACTAGGGTTTCTCGGGCAGTAGCCGATACTGTTTTAAATAAAGAGGAGTATTTTATTGGAGAAGCCAATATTATTGGCACAAATTACTTAACTGCCTATGGACCTATTTATGATCATCAAAAATCATTGGACGAAAATGCTAAACCTGTGGGGATTGCCTATGTGGGTACACCATTAACAGAAGCAGACAAAAACATATTCAGGTTAGTACTTACTGGTTATGGTATTGGTGTAGTAGTTGTTTTAGCAGGTATTGTAATTGCTAACCGCATCGGTAAATCCTTGTCTCAACCGATTCAAGAATTGGCAAGTTTTGCTAAAAAAATTGGTTCTGGAGAAACCGGTTTACGTTTAGCCAAAAGTGATCGCACGGACGAAATTGGTGTTTTAACCCAAGAATTAAACGAAATGCTCATTGCTCAAGAGTCTGCCGAAGAATCCCTACGTCAAGAAGCCAGAAGAGCAGGTATTCTCAAAGATATTAGTATTGCCATTAGTAGAACTGAAAATTATCACGATATTATCGGTATTGCCGTTGAAGAAACCAGAAGAGCCTTAGAAAGCGATCGCGTTATTGTTTATACTTTTGATGAAAGTTGGCGAGGTACAATCATTGCCGAATCAGTGGGTGCAGGTTGGCCTGTTGCTCTAGGGGCAAAAATTCACGATCCTTGTTTTGCTGACAAATATGTAGGGCAATATTTATCAGGAAGGGTAAAACCCACAGAAAATATTCATGAAGCAGGCTTAACTGAGTGTCATTTACAACAATTAGAACCCTTTGCCGTCAAAGCTAACTTAGTAGCTCCGATTATTGTTAGTAACGAATTAATGGGGTTATTTATTGCCCATCAATGTTCAAATACTCGCCAGTGGGAACAAGGAGAAATTGATTTATTCACTCAAATTGCCACTCAAGTCGGTTTCGCCCTCGATAGAAATGCTTTATCAGAACAACAGAAAAAATCAGAGGAAGAACAAAGAAAAGAAAAAGAAGAATTACAAGAACAAGCCTTTAGACTATTGATGCAAGTCGATCCTGTGAGTAAAGGTGATTTAACAATTCGTGCTACCGTTACAGAAAATGAAATTGGTACAATTGCTGACTCTTATAACTCCACTGTTGAAAATTTACGGAAAATTGTAACTCAAGTACAAAGCGCAGCCAAAGAAGTAACTAAAAATACTAATGTCAACAATGATTATATGCAGTCTTTATCACAACGAGCCATTCAGCAAACTCAACAAATTCAAACTGCTTTAAACAGAGTGGAAACCATGAACCAATCAATTATGATGGTAGCCACCAGCACTATGGAAGCAGAAAAAGTAGTACAAGAATCAGCCAATACAGTAGCCAAGGGTGATGAAGCTATGAACCGCACTGTAGAAGGTATTCTGGCTATTCGTGAAACTGTAGCGGAAACTGCTAAAAAAGTAAAACGCTTAGGTGAATCTTCCCAGAAAATTTCTAAGGTAGTAAATCTGATTAATGGTTTTACAGATCAAACTAATCTACTCGCTTTAAATGCCTCCATCGAAGCATCCCACGCTGGTGAGGAAGGCAGAGGTTTTGCGGTAGTTGCTCAAGAGGTAAGAAATTTAGCTAAACAATCTGCTGAAGCTACTGGTGAAATTGCCAAATTAGTCAAAGATATTCAAGCAGAAACCAACGAAGTAGTAGCTGCGATGGAAGAGGGTACACAACAGGTTGTGGTAGGTACAAAATTAGTAGATGAAGCTAAAAACACCTTAACTGAGATAACTAGAGCTTCAGGCAAAATTAATAAATTAGTAGAAGCTATTGCCGCCGCCGCCATAGAACAATCTAAAGACTCAGAAATTGTAGGTAGAACCATGACTCAAGTAGCTAAAATTGCTCAAGATAACTCCCTTTCTGCTAATGAAATTTTGCAATCCTTTAAAGAATTATTAGATTTAAGCCAAGAATTACAAGGTACAGTGGCTAAGTTTAAAGTTGAATAAGAAAGCTGTTAGCTGTTAGCTATTAGCTATTAGCTGTTAGCCAAATACTGACTACTAACTACTAACTACTAACTACTGACTACTGACTACTGACTACTGACTACTCCTTATCCCCTAATTAAAATGACTAGCACATCTCCTAAAACAAGTGATTCCCCAGTAAAAAATGGTTACACTTCTAAACCAAATCTAAAAGTATCTAAAATTCTTAAACCTGAAAAAAAATCATCCCTAGAAAAATGGTTTGATAATCTTACCATTGGCGGCAAACAATTCACAGCTTTATCTTTTTCTGGATTAATTACTACTTTGGGTTTAGTCGGCATAACGACATATTTAATTATTAATAATGGGAGATTACAATTAACTAATCAAGCTAAATCAGAATTAATTATTACTGAACTTAACTACAATATTAAAATTGACCAAATGGGTTTTGGTTTTCGTGGTCAATCTGATAATGGAGCTATTATTAATGCAGCAAAAATATATAATCAAGGGCAAGTATTACCTACACAACTAAAGAATCAAGTTAAAGAAATTTTAGCAAATGAAATAAAAGCTCGTAATATTGAATATGCAACCTTGGTTGGTAAAGATTTAAAAATTATTCTTAATGCTAATAATAATAGAACTGGAGAAATATTTGATCCCAATAATTTGGTCAGTCAAGTTATTAATAATCCTCAACAAATTAAAACCAGTGAAATTATTAAATGGGAAGACTTAGAAAAAGAACAACCGCCTTTACCAGATGATTTTAGTCAGTCAGATGCCTTAATCCGTTATACAATTACTCCAGTACAAGATAGACAAACACAAGAGGTTTTAGCCGTATTAGTATCAGGAGATATTGTTAATAATAAACCAGCTATTGTCGAGCAAACCTTAAAAGCTTTTGATAGTGGTTACAGTGCAGTCTATCAAATTAATGAAAATCAGCAAACTCAATTATCAACTAGCAGCTATAAAGATAATTCAGGGACAAAAATTATTAATAATATCTCCTTAAAAAATCAGAAAATATTAGAAAATATCATAAAAAATTCTCAGCTTGTTGTCACAAATCGTACCAACTTACAAGGAAAGAATTATACATTGGCTAGTAAAGTTATTACAAATTATAATAATCAGCCAGTGGCAATTTTAGTAAGAGGTACTTCAGAAGATTTTTTAAATGAATTATTAAATAAAGGCTCGTTATTGCAATTATTTGTTTTTGTTACTATCGTCATAGTTAATATAATTATTGCTCTTATTTTAGCTAGATTTATTATCACTCCTATCAAGAGTTTACAATTGGCAATTAAAAAGTTTTCTGAAGGTAACTTAAGAATACGTACTAAAATATCTAATCAAGACGAAATTGGACTACTCGCCTCTAGTTTTAATGAGATGGCTAATACTATTCAGAAAAATGAATTACTCTCATCAAGAGAACAACAAGAAAATGAACTATTAGCTCAATTAATTAATAATAAAATCTTCAAAAAACAGGATTTAAAAAGAGTATTTAATGAAAATTTACAAAATATTAGAAAGTTTTTAGAAATTGACAAATTAGTGGTTTTTGAAATAACTTCCCCTACAACTTTAGAGTTATTAGCAGAAACTTCTAATTTAGGAGTTGAAAAACTCAAAGATACGGAGAATGAAAAAGTATCATTACCACAGGAATTAATTACAGCATATATCAAAGAAAGATTGTTAGTTAAAAATCAACTTAACCTGATTAAATCTGGTTTTTATGCTGCTCATTTGGAATTAATGGAAAAATTAGGAGTAACTACTAATCTAGTTATTCCCATTATGAGTCAAGGACAAGCCTATGGATTATTAATGGCTCAATCTTGTGAAACTAATTATATTTGGAAAGAAGAAAAATTTAATTTTCTGAAAAAATTAGCTCAACAATTGGGATTAATAGTTGACGGTTTTAACTTCATCGAGGAAAAAAAATTATCCCAACAAAACGAACAAGGAGAAAAAGAAAAATTACAACAAAAAGCCTTATCTTTGGTGAAAGAAATTCAACCCATAAATCAAGGTGATTTGAGTATTCGTCTTAACGTTACCCCTGATGAAATTGGTACTATTGCTGATTCCTATAATACAACCATTGAAAATTTAGCCCAAATAATTACCCAAGTTAAAAGTGCCGCAGAAGACGTAAGTATTACCAGTATTTCTAAAGAACAAATACTAGATGAATTATCAGCAAATGTGAAAAGACAAACAGAAGAAATAACAGCCATACTGCAAAAAATTCAAGCAATTAACCAAGCAACTTTTTTAGTTGCTGTAAATGCTCAACAAGCAGAAATAATGACTCAAGAAACTTTATCAATAGTAGAATCTGGAAGCGAATCCATGAATCGTACCGTTGAAGGTATTTTGAATCTGAAAAACACTGTAGAAATTACCAGTGATGAAACTCAAAAATTAAAAGAATCTTCCAAGAAAATTACTAAAGTAGTTAGTTTGATTAGAAAATTTGCGGCTCAAACCCATTTATTGGCATTAAAAGCATCCATTGAAGCCGCTAGAGCCGGTGAGCAAGGACAAGGTTTTGCCGTAATTGCTGATGAAGTGCGCTCTCTAGCGGCTCAATCAGCAGATGCAACACAACAAATTGAAATTATCGTTAATGAAATCCAAAATGAAACACAAGCCGTAGAAATGGCAGTGAGCATGGGTAGCGAGCAAGTTAAAACAGGTACTCAATTAGTAGAAGAAACAAAACAAAATCTAACAAAAATTAACCGATTCACCGTTGATGTTAGTCAACTAATTCAAGCAATTGCTAATAGTACCAAAGAACAAACCCAAGATTCAGAAATTATTAGTAATACCATGAGTCAAATATCTAAAATTGCAGAGAAAAATTCTATTTCAGTTCAAGATTTATTAGATTCCTTTCAAGAAATCCTAGTAATAAGTCAACAATTACAGGAAACTATGGCTAAATTTAAAGTTATTAGTTAGTAATTAGTAGGGGCAGATGGGTATTCTGCCCCTACAGTAAATCGCTAATCCATGAGGTAAACAATGACCAAAATCACCAGACAAGGACTATCTCGTTTTATTACCACTGAAGCTATACAAGAAGATAGCAATCAAAAGGTTTGGGATGCTGTTAAATCCGCCTTTTCTTCCCGTGAAAATAGTATAGGTTATTGGCGTTATCCTTTATTTTTAAAAGTTAATAAATCTCGTCAAGAACCAGATATTTTATTAGTTGACCAAGAATGGGGAATTATTATTATTCAAATATGTACTGCCACTATTAATGATATTATTTCTTTTGAAAATCAAAAGATAAATTTTAGAGAAAATTATCAACAATATAATAATTTATTAGAAAATAGTTCTAAATATCTTCAAGTTTTACATAGTTATTCTCAAGCAAATCAACAACTAAATAACCAAGTAAAAGGCAGAAATTTAATTATTTTTGCTAATATTAGTAGTCAAGAATGGCAGGGAAAGATTTGGCCGGGAACAGAGGAAGGTTCATCTTTTATTTTTAATAATCAATTAGGAGAAGTAACTTTAAGAAATCGTATTGAAAAAGCACATTTTCAAATTAATGGCAATCCTTTAAATGACAATCAATATCAAACATTATTGAGTGTTATTAGTGGTGCTTATATTCTCAAAAATCAACTGCCAGAAATGACTAAAGATGATGGCAAAACTCGCTATAATATTCTGAAAGAAGCAGAAAAATCAATATACATTTGGGATGTCAAACAAGAGTGGATCGGAAAATCTATTCCCTCCGGAGCGCAACGAATTAGAGGAATTGCTGGATCAGGAAAAACTATTCTTTTGACCCAAAAAGCTGTCATAATGCACCTTAAACATCCTGATTGGAAAATTGCTTTTGTATTTTTTACTCGCAGTTTATACGAACAAATTGAAAGTTTGTTTAAGCTATGGTTAAATCATTTTACCAATGGAGAAATTAAATATTATAATTCAGAAGATTCTAACTTAAAACTGCTCCACGCTTGGGGAGCAAAGGAGCGAGATGGATTATATCAATATATTGCTCAAAATCGAAAATTAACTGTTAGTGATATTCCTAAAGATATAGAATCAAGAGATGAGATTTCTTGGGAAGAAAAAGAAAACCTTTTAAACTTAGTAAAAACTCCGAATAATGGGTTAGCTTATGGTTGCGGAAATTTTTTAAGTAGAAATCTTGAAATAGAACCTATTTTTGATGCCATAATTATTGACGAAGGACAAGATTTAATTGTAGAAAACGATCTTAAATTTATCGCTGAAGATGGTGAAGAAAAACAACCTATTTACGAATTAGCTTATCAAGCATTAAAACCTATTAATACAGATGAGTCAAACCAAAAACGTCTGATTTGGGCTTATGATGAAGCACAAACCATTCATGCTTCTGGTGCTGTTGTTCCCGAAGTCAAAGAATTATTCGGCGAGAAATTTAGTGGAATGTTAGGAGGTGTTGGTGGAGGTATTTATAAAGGGGATATTCGCAAAGCCTATGATATGGAGAGATGTTATCGTACTCCTGACAATATTTTAACGGTAGCTTATGCCCTTGGTTTAGGTTTATTGCGCCCAGAGGGAATATTGAAACCCAATCGTCTCAGAAAAAAAGATTTACAAGCAATTGGCTTTGAGGTAGAAGGTGATTTTCGTCGCATAAATGACCCAATTACTATTACTAGGCCTTCAGAAAATTCTCCTAATCCGATTCCTAATTTATGGGAAAACTCTCTTATTGAATTTAATACTTATTCCTCTCGTGAAGAAGAACTTTTAGCATTAGTAGAAAAGATTAAATATAATTTAAGTGAAGATAAATTAAACCCTAGTCGTAACATTTTAGTTATTACTTTAGGCTATACTAAACCACCTTTTTATGATGGTAATAAATTGGAAACAGAAGTAGCTAATTTTTTACTTGACTATGGCATAGATATTTATATTCCCAGTGCAATAACTTTAAATAAAACTGAACCTAAATGGCCTGATAATAAACCAGATAAGTTTTGGTGCGATCGAGGCATTACTGTTTCTCGTATCGATCGCACTAAGGGAAATGAAGCTGATATGGTTTATTTAGTAGGATTAGATAATATTGCGAAACACGAACAAGATTTATCACTTCGCAACCAACTATTTGTCGCTTTAACTAGGAGCAAAGGTTGGATTAATCTCAGTGGAATTGGGGATTATCCTTTATATGATGAAGTGAAAAATGTCATTCAACAGGGCAACAATTTTACTTTCACTCTTACAGGAATAACTCCCCCAGAAGATGCCAATGACGAACTAACAGAAGAAATTCAATTGTAGTCAGTAGGGGCAGAATACCCATCTGCCCCTACTGTATTCAGCTAACCTCTAATGGCTAATTTTTAATCCCTTTTAAAGCTAACTGTTCTTCTTTAAGTAATTTTATTAAATTTGTATCTCCTTTAGAAATAGCAATTTCTATTCTTCTCTCTAAATTTCGTTTAATATTTTCTAGGTGAACTTCTGCTAATTTATTTCCTTGAACAACTTTTCTCCTAATATGAACAGGACAAACATTATTAATGGTATTCGTCTTATCAAGGGGCAAAAGTTCTTGTTTTTTGATAGGCATAGCACTTACACTGTAAGCGACACCACGATGTTGCAAATCAAATTTAGGTTTAGTTTGTGGTATGTGTCGAGGATATTTTTCATACCATTCTTGCCCTCTATATTTTCCACCAACTTCCCCCTCTATCATATCTAGAGTTAAGGATTCGTTTTCGTATTTTGCTCCACGATAAAATAATGTCATTTTTAACCTCAATTTTTTTTAAATAATTAATTTAAAGAATTTATTACGATTCCCTAATTTAGCAACTCACAAATTGTTGCTTATCAGAGTAAAATTTATTTTTTATTTCTGTATCTATTGTTACATTTTTTTCTAGAATGTGCCAACACTTAATAAAAATTTATATTCATAAATTTTCAAGATGAAAATAATTTTTTTCTGCATTACAATAAAAGACGCATTCCTTAACATTTCTGGAGACTATGCAAGCAAAAATCGAAATCTACACTTGGAGTATGTGTCCTTTTTGCATTCGTGCTAAAGCATTATTAAATAAAAAAGGAGTTGAGTTTACTGAATATTGCATTGATGGGGACGAAGAAGCTAGAGAAATAATGGCTCAAAGAGCTAATGGCAGTCGTAGTTTACCCCAAATTTTTATTAACGATCGACATATTGGTGGTTGTGATGATATTCATGCCTTAGAAAGAAGCGGCCAACTTGATGATTTATTGGAAAATGTAGCTGCTTAATTGCGATGGATTGAGTCCGCTTTTAGCGGATTTTTTTATTCAAATTTATTATTTATTTAATTATGAAATTAGCTTTTATTATTGACCCCATTTCTAAGTTAGATCCCGGCCACGATACCAGTGTAGCGATTATGGAAGCTGCGCAAATATTGGGTCATGAAGTATATATTACCGAAGTTCATCAATTAAGTATTATTAAAGGTGAAGCCTACGCCTTATTACAAAAAGTAAGTCTCGAACCTGTTAAATTAGTAAATGGAGTTTGGGTTGCCCACGAACATTGGTATAAAATAGATTCAGAGCAAATATTAACTCCTTTAGGGGATATGGATGCAGTATTTATGCGTAAAGATCCACCTGTAACTGTCCCTTATCTATATGCTACCTATATTTTGGATTTAGTACCAGAAAATACCTTAGTCATTAATAATCCTCACGGGATTAGAAGTGCTAATGAAAAAATGTACGCTCTACAATTTTTATCAGTAATTCCTGAGACAATTGTTAGTCAAGATAAACAAGTAATTAGGGAATTTGTTGAGGCAAAAAAAGCCGGAGTTATTAAACCTTTAGGGGGTAAAGCAGGGGAAGGAATTTTATTTTTAGAAGGAGGCGATCGCAACTTTAATTCTTTAATTGAAATCAGCACCAAACAAGGTCAAGAACCGGTGATGGTACAAGAGTATTTACCATCAGCTAAAGACGGTGATAAGCGTATTATATTATTAAATGGTGAAGCAATTGGCGCAGTTAATCGTATTCCTACAGGTAAAGAATTTCGTGGCAATATGGCTGTAGGCGGTAGGGTTGCACCAGTAGAAATTACAGATAGAGATTTAGAAATTTGTACAGTAGTAGCACCTAAATTAATCGCAGATGGTTTATATTTTGTAGGTTTAGATGTCATTGGTGGTTATCTCACCGAAGTTAACGTAACCAGTCCTACAGGTATTAGAGAAATAGACAGATTAAATAATGTTTGTTTGGGTAAAAAAGTAATAGAATGGATAACAACTCAAATATTAAGATAGCTAAAATATTAAGATAGCTAACAATTAATTGACTAACTATATTGAACAATTTATGATGCTATTTATTGTTCATTTTATTAATTTTTAATTCAATTTTTCTGACTTCAGCTATTTTTAATAGTCTGAATTGTTTTCTTGTGATTTTTTTAGTCTAAACTACAGTTAAGTAATAATTCAGTTTAAAATTATCTAAAACCCATTAGAGATCAGGAGTTTAATTATGTTAATTCAAGAAAGATCATTGCAAGAGACATTATTAGTATCTAATTCCTCCTTAAACGCTAGATATTTATTAACTATTAACCAATATCATCAGATGATTGAACATGGCATTTTAACAGAAAATGACAAGATTGAATTAATTAAAGGAGAATTAATAACCATGTCACCTGTAGGGATAAAACACGCTTTTGTTGTCCGAAGATTAACAGCTTTATTATCGCAAAAATTTGGCGATCGCAGTATTATTGATATTCAAAACCCTATCCTTTTAGATGACAATTCTGAACCTGAACCTGATGTCGTTGTTTTAAAACCTCGTGATGACTTCTATCAGTTTCAACTACCGAGACCAGATGATATATTATTAATTATTGAGGTTTCTGATCGTACCCTAAAATACGACCGCACTGTGAAAATTCCCTTATATTCAGAAGCTAAAATTAAGGAAGTTTGGATTATTGACATAAACAGCGAATGTGTAGAAATATATCGTTATGCTAACACCGAAGGTTACGATCAAATGCAACGTTATCGCTCAGGTGAAACCTTATCTATTTTAGCTTTTCCTGATATTTATTTAACCGTTAATGAGATTTTTGCTAAATAAGAAAAAAATCTTTATCATTACAATTCCGTTAAATATTAGGAGTTATAATTATGTTACTATTACAATTTAGTACCTCCCATTACTGTAGAAAACCTCGATTAGCTTTAGGTTATAAAAAAATCCCTTATCAAGTTAAAAATTTAACTCCGGGGTTACATATTCTCAAAATAAAACCTTTAACTGGTTTAACTACAGTACCAGTATTATTACCACAACAAGAGGGAGAGCCTAAAGTAGTAGGAGACTCAACTAATATATATAAATATCTAGAAAAATATCAACCACAACCTCCCTTATTTTTAACTAATTTACCAGAACAAAAACAGGCCTGGTTATTGGAAGATTGGTTAGATGAAAGTATCGGTACTGCTACTCGTTTTATTTATTATCATTTTCGAGCCAATGAAGGAAAAAATATCGATCCATCTTGGTCAAGTCAAATGGTAATTAATATAGTGAGAAAACAATATAAAATTAATGCTTATTCAGTAGAATTAGCAAAAAATAGGTTAGAAACTGGTCTAGAAATCCTATCAATTTGGCAAAATAAAAAATATTTAGTAGGTAATAATATTAGTGTGGCTGATTTAACTGCGGCTGCCTTATTATCACCTTTAGCATTAATACCAGAATATAAAAAAAATTATCCCTGGTTATGGGAAAGAATTACAGAAATTCATCAAATTTGCGATGAAAAATTACCCCCAGGATTGATAACTTAACAAAAAACCTAAAACCTATAAATGAGGAAATTTTTGCATCAATAAAAATAATAGACCTCTTGCATAAGTAACTCTTAAATCAATTCTAATACAGAAAACCTGAATTTATCTAACTATTGCCTATTGCCTA
>CAYPSO010000109.1:0-14494 GCA_964413275.1 uncultured bacterium
GTGTTGGTTTTTCAAAATATTGATCGCAAAAAAATAGAATGAAAACACCCTGCCTGATAAGGGGGGAATGAGGGGGGTACAACAGGAGCTAAAAATGGACAAAATCTTCAACAAAACAGAATACAAACCACGCCGCCAAGCACTACGCAGCAACATGACCGAACCCGAAAAAAAGCTATGGCAAATCTTGCGTGGCAAACAAATGGGCGTAAAATTTCGCAGACAGCACGGTATCGGGCATTACATCGCTGATTTTTATTGTCCTGAATTAAAGCTAGTCATCGAGGTCGATGGCGACAGTCATAGGTCAGCCGATGCACAAGCCTATGACGCAATACGGCATGATTTTATGGCCTCATTAGGCATCACCACCTTACGGTTCACCAATGATGAAGTGATGAACCATATCGAGGGCATTCATCAGCATCTGACACAATACCTTAGCACCGTGGAAAAATTAGATAAATAAAAAAGGAAGCCAAATCATGACCGACTACAACGCGATCGCCTAATCCAATAACTTGATCGTACTGGATCAATTTCCGTCTCTCTGAAAAGAAAGAATTTGTTCTAGAAAATTTACGCTTGGCGTTTAACGCGATTCGTTATATAATCAGGGAGTTGTCAAGCATAATTAAGGTGTGATCCAAAATTTCAAAGACAAAGAAGCTCAAAAGATATTTGAACGACAACGGTCACGCAAACTTCCATCTGAGATCCAACAAGTGGCATTACGAAAGCTGAGAATGCTTAATCGAGCCGAAACACTTCAGGATCTTCGTGTTCCACCCGCCAACCGCTTAGAACGCTTGGTAGGCAATAGAGTCGGTCAGTATAGTATCCGAATTAATGACCAATGGAGAATTTGCTTTGGGTGGAAAGATGGGGATGCAACAGATGTAGAAATTGTTGACTATCACTGAGGTTGAATAATGACAAAAGATAAATTAGATAAATTGACACCTGTACATCCTGGCGAAGTCCTTTTAGAAGAATTTCTCAAGCCAATGAATCTGAGCCAAAATCAGGTTGCTCTAGCCTTACGAGTACCTGCACGTCGAATTAATGAAATTATTCACGGTAAACGTAGAATTACGGCAGATACAGCCCTACGTTTAGCCCATTATTTCAATATGTCCGCCAGATTTTGGTTGGGTTTGCAAATGGATTATGATCTGGACGTAGCTGAAGATGCACTAGGAGAACAATTAAAAGTGGAGGTTTCCTGCAAGAATAACAGTATCGACAATTAAGAAAATTTCTATTCCCATCCCACCCCTAGACGAACAAGCCCACATCGCCTGCATCCTCGATAAATTCGACACCCTCACCACCGACCTCAGCGAAGGCTTGCCCCGTGAAATTGCCTTGCGCCAACAGCAATACGAATATGGGTATTTTGATAGAGAATCTTTGCTATGGCTTTTAGGTGTTCTTCGAGTTTCTCTTTTTCCCTATCACTTAATTTCATCTTCTTTTCCCCTTTTGTCTCTTGATTATTTTTTCTTTTTATTATTTTCTCACTCTTTCTGCAAATTTGAGATTGAGATGCACCCCGCTATATCAGTGCCTCCCTGAAACGCGAGTTCGCCAGCGAGAATGGGACTGAGTTAAATTCAACACTGCCTAAAATGAGTCCGCTTAATCCAGAATACAAAACCAAGAAACAGAGCGTTTTCCAAAAAATTGCGGCGTTTGTTGAGAAGTTTAAAGGCGTAGGCGGACAGATTTAGGACTGCCTATGTGCGAAAAAACGGTGAGCAAACCCTTATACCAAAACCGATGAGTCCGTAAAGGTTATCTGCTTCGGTTCGAGATTGGGTAAGCAAAAATGATTCTCTTCGTTGATGATTTTCGAGAAGTTATCGGCGATCGCAAAGACAAGTAAAGACAAGTAATTATTAGGCGATCGCGGCATAATTAAGCCGTTAGGCGGCAAGTTCTTGGGATGGCGTAGCGAGAAGTTGCTTGTTAGGATTTATTCAGACTTCATCCACTAAGAGCAGAAAATTATTGAAATTCTAAACTATGGGTCATTGAAGCACCTGAGATCATTGCAATTAGTGGAGCAATGGCATCTGCAATCTTGGACGTAAGTCGAACTGCTCTAGAGGGAGAATTTCAAGCTTTCAACGAAACTCTACAAAGACGAGTTGAGCTTGGATAGTTAAGGTGTTGAGAGAGCGATTTTAATCCCACATTCCGCACTTTGATAATTAAGTCAAAATTGAATTAGAATTCAGACAACCAAGAACAAAAAAAGTTAGATTTTTTTTTCTTAGAGGATAACTGAATTTTATTAATTTTCAGCTCTTGTATTTGATGATATTTTAGGGTATGAGCAAATTGGTTCATTATTTCCATTGCTCCTTCTGATGAGATAAATTCTTTCTTCATTAATTGGCTTAGTTTTTCTTGAGCCTTATCTTTTTCTTGAGCAATTTTTTGGTTCAGTTTTTCTAAATCTGAAACCTTTCTTTTTTGACTTTCTACTACTAACCATCTTTGTTTAATTCCTCCATAGTTGCTAGATATTTCGTACCAGGAATATCCGTCTAAGCTAGAATTTGTGAACTCAAGTGATGAGAGTTCCGAAACCAAAGTTTTCGCTTCTTTAATTGATAATGGTACTCTCGATAACCATTCTATTCCTTAATGGTTAATATTTTGAATTTGTATCTCTTTTATTAGGAAACTGTTGACAAATCCGTTGAGTTGCCGTTACTCCATCCATAATCGGCATCCGAATATCCATTAGCACGACATCAGGAAGGCGAGATTGACTATACAAGGTTTGAATTAGTTGCAGTGCTTGTTCTCCATTCCCTGCTTCTCCTACAACTTCCACATCCTCTTGAATTTCTAATAAGGCTTTTAAACCTTCACGAATCATAATTTGATCTTCAACCAAGATGAGACAAATCATTAGTTTACCTTAAAAAAAAATGCACTAATACAGCAGCCTTTATCTAATTCGCTGGTAATTTTGAGATTACCACCTAAGCTAATAATGCGCTCTTCCATTCCTTGAAGGCCAAAACCAGTTTTGTGTTCGCTTAGTTTAAAGCCTTTACCATTATCCTTTACTGTAACCGCAATTCCCGACTCGGTAGATAAAATTTTAATTTTTACTCTTGTAGCAGCAGCGTGTTTGTAAATATTAGTTAATCCTTCTTGTACAATGCGGTAAATTACGTTTTTAAGTAAAGGCGAGGGAGCAAAGCAAAGCTCTATTTGATATTCTGGTTGAATATTAGTTGTACTATAAAAATTTTGACATAAAGTGGCGATCGCATTTTCCAATAACGCACCTTGTAAAGCATCTTCTCGTATTTCTGAAACTGATTGACGTACCGCTTGTACTACCCCACCAACTTGAAAAGCTTTAACCTTATCTAATGATTCGTGGAGAGCGCTAATAAAAATTACAGGAATATCTTGAGTTTGAAGATTAGCTTTGAGACGTTGACATACTTCATAGCCATCCATTTCTGGCATCATAATATCAAGCAAAATCAAATCGGGGGCTTGAGCTTCTATCCCTTTTAATGCCATTGCTCCACTTTTGTTTTGACGATACGAACTTCATAACCTTCTTGAGTTAACATCTCTGAAAGCAATTCTAGATTTTCTAGGGTATCATCGACTATTAAAATATCAGCCGTTACAGGCTCGGTTGCATTCATATCATTTTTTGACAATTTAGGTAACAAAACCAAAATAGGGATAAGCTATAGCAAAGAACGAATTGGTTAGGACATTTAACAATTCACCAACTCAATAAGGGTAAGCTTTTCCCTCCTGCGCTCTGCCTCCTGCTATAGTTATACCAGATGGCAAAGGCTGGCTTAATCTCCAATTAAGGAGGATATTTTTGGTAATGCTGAATAAATTAAAGCTTGGTACTCAATTTACTCTCTTAATCTCTTTGGTTTTTCTTCTGATTATTCTTTTAGGTGGTATTAGCTTTTGGAAAATGGCCAACAAGGAAGCAGAAGAAGATATTATCACGCGGGCAGAAATTTTAATGCAAACCATGAATTCTGCGAGAAACTACACTAATACCAATATTAAACCCTTAATAGAGAACCATTTAAGCGCAAAATCAACCTTTATGCCCGAAGCTATTCCTGCGTTTGCCGCACGGGAAATATTTGAAAGATTTCGGGAGAGCCCAGAATATCACAGCTTTTTTTATCAAAATGGGAGCAAGAATACCCCACCCCTCTATAGGGTGGGTATTCTTGCGACCCCCAAAAAAACAAGCCGAGCGACAGCGAGTCCTTAGTTTTCAAGATTTTTTAAAGAACGAAGAAAATCTCTCACTATATCTGTTTTTGTCCTTCCAGTCTTTTTTGCGTATTTAATATGTTACCTCATTTCAGATTCCTCAACTCTAACGCTCAATTGAACTTTTGCCATTGTATGTATTAATATGATATAATGTAACTAAAATAGAAACTCACTGGCTCAACCTGTGCCGAAAATTGTGGCTTTAACTGGCAGTGTTTTTGAAGAAGAGCGTGAAATTGCGTTAGCTGCTGGTTTTGATGATTTTATTCGCAAACCTGCCCGCTCAGAAGTTATTTTGGCAACTATGGCGCAACATTTAGGTATTCATTATATTTATGCCGAAAAAGTAGAAAAAACAGAGGATTTATCTACTACTCCTTCTCAAATTATTATCTCAGATATGGATCAGATGCCTCAAGATTGGAGAGAGCAATTGCACCAAGCAGCTACTAAGATTAATCTTAAAGAAATTCGCCAATTAATTGAACAAATTCCCTTAGAGCAAGCTCACTTAAACAATGCTGTAAGCCATTTAGCAAATAATCTTTGTTTTGAAGAAATTATTGCTTTAACAGCTAATAGGGAAGAGGGTTCATAGGTTTTAAGATTAATTAGGGCTTGCTGAAAAACCAATTAATTTGGGTTGAGATAGGGGTTAGGGAAAAAACAGCTTAAAAATTAATTGCTTCTTCCACTCATAGCGCAAGCATGGGGAGAGATTAGGTTCATATCCATTGCACTTGCTCGCCATTTAATTTAGTGAAACCCCTTAATTAATCGAGGTTTTGAGTTTATTCAGCAAACCCTAAATTATTTTAAAACTAATCCTGTTAATGCTAAAAATCAATTTTAATCAATTTTAGTCATTAACGGAAACTATCAGGGTTAAATTGTCCTGTTTTAGACGATTCAGGCTTAGGTGATGATGATGGTTTAACACGATTATTATTGTTTTTCTTGATGATATTCGTATTTAATTGTTCTCCTGTACCACCATCAGCAGGATCTAAAAATTGTTGTAAATTAATGCCAGTGCTAGGTTTATTCGGATTTAAAATTCCAGTTAAACTACCTAAATCAATGCTACCGTTATTGGTATAAGTATTAATACCTTCTACTTGTTGCCCATTATCAGCAGTAACAAGGTTATCAAATACTCTATCTCTAACTACTTCA
Organism: uncultured bacterium; assembly: GCA_964413275.1. Lineage (GTDB taxonomy): Bacteria > Cyanobacteriota > Cyanobacteriia > Cyanobacteriales > JAABRE01 > JAABRE01. The sequence continues at coordinate 5,470 of CAYPSO010000109.1, forward strand.
GGGTTTTGACCGATGGGTACTGTCAAAACTATACGACAATCGGGAACATCAACGGTAGTAACACATAGGGTGTCATAACCATTTTCCACACCTGTGCGTAATTCTAATAAGCCATCAGGGCGATAACTTTCAAGCCTATTACTAATAGTATTACAACGTCTTTCTGGTGTCCATCCTCCTCCCATGCGACTGGGTATAGCCCAAGGATAAAATTCATTAGGCCTACTTTCAGGGTTATACATTACGGTATATTGCCCATTATCTAGCTGGCAAACAAATCTAACATCACCATTATTGGTGGTAGTTGTTGGTGGTGGTGGAGTTGAATCATCACCATCTATAACTATATCTGGTGGTATCTCGTTGGTGTTTTGGCTGATAATATCGGTGATGTTTAATTTATCTAAAAAAATCGGATAAGCATTGGCTGCACTATTGGTAGCTAAGATGATAATGGCACTTATCCATAAACTTGCTGACTTTAACATAAACTATCCTTTGTAATAACTTTATTTTTCTGAGTTACCAATTATGACCGAGTAATTATGCTAAAAGTTTCTTTGATTTATGGGAAAGATAATATTTTCAGAAATTCTACAAATTATCTGTGTAGTATAAATCATCGATCGCAGTAATTTTATAAACAATTAAGTTTTAAGTATCGACTTATGAATAATAACAAATTTTCTTTTCTAACATCTTCACTTATGGTAACAGGAATTGTTTCGATCGCAAGTTTAGCAACAGTTCCAGAAGTCGCTTTCGCTAAAACTAAAAGTCAAATAGCTCAGATGGCTATTCCCATTACCGTACAAATTAACTCTGTTGCTGGCGGAGGCTCTGGTGTGATCATCAATCAAGAAGTAGCACAAGGGGAAAAAATTTACACAGTTTTAACTGCTAATCATGTGGTTAGAAGTGCTGACGTAAAATATGAAGTTCGCACCCACACAGGACAAAACTACGAAGTAATTAGCGTAGAACATTACCAAAAAAACCAAGAACAAGATCCTGATTTAGCTGTTGTTAAATTTAAAACTAAAGATGTTTATCCCACTGCTAATTTAGGAAATTCTAATAATTCTACTTTTGGTGATAGTATTGCTATTTTTGGTTATCCTTACCTAGATGAAAATCAATTACCAGATGAGCGTCCATTTGTTTATTCCCCCGGAGAATTAAATAATCCCCAAGGTAAAAGACCAAATGGCTATGATTGGTTATATAATGCTGTAACTCAAAAAGGCATGAGTGGAGGGCCAGTTTTTGATGATAATGGGACAGTAGTGGCAATTCATGGCAGAGGTGAAAGATTTCAAGGTAAAGCAGCCTTTAATGCCGGTATTCCCATTAATACTTTTGTTGCTTTAGCACCATCTTTAGCTAATAATCGTATTTCTTTTAATAATAATGATATTAATGAAAGTGGTCCTGGTTTTCCCGTCACTCCAGATACTAATTCCCAATCAATAATAGCAGCAGATAGTCCCTACCAAAAAGACGATCGCTATGCAGGTGCTTCCCATTTTTATTGTGATTTAACAGGGGAAATTCCCAAAACTCTGGCTCGTAATGTAGTTAATGGACAAGAAATAACTTTAATAGAATGGAAAGACGATCCTAATTTTAAATGGTCAGTAACTAAAGAAGAACGTTGTAAAATAGTTTCTGGACGTTTTCAAAGAGCTTATTATGAAAATAGGCTTGATTATCTTAAAATTGGTGAAAGTTCCGGGCTACCAGTTGTTTGTGGTGTAGCTTTTGATGATGAATCCTGTGGAGGAAATAATATTTTAGTTACTTTTCAACCAAATACTAATGCCGATCAATGGTTAAATAGCTTTTTACAGGGTAATACAGTTAGTGTTAGAGGTGAAAAACAAGGTGTAAAAAATATGAGGAGTCTATTATCTCCCATATCTTCAGAGGAATAACAGTTCCAATTCTGTCTAAAATCTTGATTTTTTGCCATATTTGGGAATCTGATACTAACCTATATAGATATAGGTAATCATTATTTTAGGAGATTAATAAAATGGCAACAGGTTCTATCGTTGAAAACCGCGATTACACTATTATGATTGATAAAAGCGGTAGTATGTACGAATCCGATCAACCCGATGGCAAAAGTCGTTGGCAAGCCGCTCAAGATTCAACTCTTGCTTTAGCTAAGGAATGCGAACAAATCGATCCTGATGGGATTACTGTTTACCTATTTTCTGGTCGTTTTAGACGATATGATAATGTTACTTCGGATAAAGTAGTTCAGATTTATGCAGAACACGATCCTATGGGGCGTAGTTATTTAGCCGAAGTATTGCAAGATGCTTTAGATAACTATTTTCAGCGTAAAGCAGCAGGAGAAACTAAGCTTAATGGTGAAACTATTTTAGTTATAACCGATGGTGAACCAGACGATCGCAGATCGGTGATGCGAGTTATTATTGATGCTGCTAATAAAATTGAGCGAGATGAGGAATTAGCTATTTCTTTTATTCAAGTAGGTAAAAATAGAAAAGCTACCCAATTTCTTAAGGCATTAGACGATCAATTACAGGCAGCAGGGGCAAAATTCGATATTGTTGATACCATAACCATTGATCAAATGGATGGTACACCTTTGGCTGAAGTTTTGCTCAATGCTATTATTGATTAACGATTAGCTTTTAGATTGTAACTTTTGGAGGTGAGAGGTTAAGTATAGGCTGTTAGCGATTAGCGATTAGCTTTTAGTAATTACCTTTTACTTCTTACCTCACCTTATCTCCCCCCTCTCGCCCTCTGCATCTGACTTGCTATTCATTATTTCCCATCAAATTTTTAAACCAATTAACTAATTTGTTAATATCTTTAGTAGTTACTTTGAATAGAGCAATTATCCCAACTGCAATTAAAACCGTACCAAACAAAACATTTTCGTCATAAAGAAGAAGTCCGACTAAAGCAATAAAGTAAGGGGAAACAATACTGCTAATCTTTTCAACTGTACTGACTAATTCAGACTTGGTTTCTGGTTCAATTTCTTCTTCCTCAATTTCACTTATATCTGTTACGGAAGATTTTAGTAAATCCTGTAATTCGCTATTTTCTGTTTTATTGCTTTCTTTAGGTTGTCTGCTAAACATAATTAAAAATATCTCAAAATTTTACTTTTATGCCCTTGATTATAGGCTTATTTTAGGCTGATTCTAAAGGAGCCATAGTCAAACCTTCCCGTTTTAATTGTTGATGATATAGCTCGGCTTGTTCTTGGGGGCCAACCCAGACTATGGCTTGTCCTTCATAATGTATCTGATTAGTATATTCCCAAGCGCGATCGCTTGTCATACCCGGAATATATTGCATTAAACAATTAGATACGTGCTGAAAAGTATTAAAATCATCATTAAGAACAATGATTTTATAGTTAGGATAAGTCTTTTTGACAGTTTTAGTCGATTTTTCAGGAGTTACAATAGGAGAAACAGTCATAATTAATTGATGATAATGTTAAGTAATTTCTTCAACTCGACAGATAAAATATAATAAGATTAACTATTTTGCCCACCATTATAAATAAAACTGCTAACAGCAATCAAAAATAATGCCAACCACAGAAGTAGAAAATCCATCTCCGAACAATTCAGATCAATATCTTGATGAACTTCCTGAAGAAGTAGAGATGTCTTTTTTTGACCATCTTGAAGAATTACGACAAAGAATTTTTTATAGTCTTATTGCCGTTGCGATCGCCTGTATTGGTTGTTTTATAGCAGTTAAACCCTTAGTTCAATTTTTAGAACAACCTGCCGCCGGAGTGAAATTTCTTCAGTTAGCGCCGGGGGAATTTTTCTTTGTTTCCATCAAAGTGGCAGGTTATAGTGGTTTGGTTTTAGCTAGTCCTTTTATACTTTACCAAATTATGCAATTTGTTCTACCCGGACTCACTCGTAAGGAAAGACGTTTACTCGCTCCGGTGGTATTTGGTTCTAGTATTCTATTTTTGGTCGGACTAGGATTTGCTTATGTTGCTTTAATTCCGGCTGCCTTAAACTTTTTTATCTCCTATGGTGGAGATGTGGTAGAACAATCATGGTCAATAGATAAATATTTTGAATTTGTTTTATTGTTAATGTTCAGTACAGGTTTAGCCTTTCAGATTCCTGTGATTCAGTTAATTTTGGGATTTTTAGGCATAGTTTCCTCACAAATTATGATTGGGGGATGGCGTTATGTGGTATTAGGAGCAGTAATTCTCGGTGCAGTTTTAACTCCTTCAACAGATCCACTCACCCAATCCCTTTTAGCTGGTGCAGTTTTAGGTTTATATTTTGGTGGTATTGCCATGGTTAAGTTATTGGGCAAGTAGTTAGCGATTAGCGATTAGCTTTTAGCTTTTACCTCTTATTTCTGCTTTCTGCCTTCTCTAAACAAACCATTCCGAACTGCGATCACCTAAATTAAGGGGAATACTAACGGCTCTTCCTAGTCTTGGTTTATCTTTTGTTTGTGCTAAATAACTTTTTACCTGTTCAACTACTCCCCAAGCATTCAAATAATTACAAATATTTTCTAAATGTTCAAAATATTGTTCTGAGGAAAGGGGAAATGAGGCTTGTTCTAGATATTTCCACATAATTTGTAAAAACAGTCTATCTTTGATTTTTCTTAATTGGATGTCATAAGAACATCCCCATTTTTCTAGTAAAATTTGATGTAATTGTCTTCCTGTCATTTGATTTTCAAGGTTAAAAGAGCGCATTATTTATATTACTTATTCTTGAAAGGCTTTAAACACAAGAGTGTCAAAACGATATACTAAGCAAGAGGATTAAAACCAAATTTTCCTCAAAACATTAACCAATATGTTCGTAATTAGTTGTATCAATCAAAATGAACTCAGGAATTGACTTACAAGGAAGTTTTATCGAAAGCCTCAAGGAGTTTGGTTTACCAGCAGGACTTGCTAAAGCAATCTGGTTGCCTTTACCTTTGTTGTTAATGATTATCGGTGCTACTGTTGGCGTATTAGTAGTGGTTTGGTTAGAAAGAAAAATTTCAGCCGCCGCTCAACAACGTATCGGCCCAGAATACGCAGGGCCACTTGGAGTATTACAGCCTGTAGCTGATGGTATTAAACTGGTATTCAAAGAAGATATTGTCCCAGCTAAAGCAGATTCTTTCTTATTTACCCTTGGGCCTATAGTAGTAGTAATACCAGTATTTTTATCATATCTAATTGTCCCATTTGGACAAAATTTAGTGATTACTGACCTTAATGTCGGCATATTTCTCTGGATAGCTCTTTCTAGTATTGCTCCCATTGGTTTATTAATGTCGGGCTATGCTTCCAATAATAAATACTCCCTTTTAGGTGGCTTGAGAGCGGCAGCACAATCTATTAGTTATGAAATCCCTTTAGCTTTAGCGGTACTCGCTATTGTCATGATGTCTAATAGTCTCAGCACCATCGACATTGTAGAACAACAATCAGGTTATGGTATTTTAGGTTGGAATATTTGGCGACAACCGGCGGGATTTCTGATTTTTTGGATTGCAGCATTAGCAGAATGCGAACGTTTACCCTTCGATTTACCAGAAGCGGAAGAAGAATTAGTAGCAGGTTATCAAACTGAATATTCTGGGATGAAGTTCGGCTTATTTTATGTTGGCTCTTATGTTAACCTCGTTTTATCTGCTTTGATTTTTGCGATTTTATATCTTGGCGGTTGGGAATTTCCCATTCCTTTAGATAAGTTAGCAGGTTGGTTAGGCGTTAGTGAAAATACGGGTTGGTTACAGGTAATTACCGCTTCTTTAGGTATTACCATGACTGTCCTGAAAGCTTATTTCTTAGTGTTTATTGCTATCTTATTACGTTGGACATTACCTAGAGTCAGAATTGACCAATTGTTAGACTTAGGCTGGAAATTCCTCTTGCCAGTATCCCTTGCTAACCTATTAATAACAGCAGCTTTAAAAATTAGTTTCCCCTTTGCTTTTGGAGGGTAATTAAGGCTCAAGGAAAAAAATGTCATGGTAGACAAAAATGAAATGATGAAATGTATCAACACAGGAGCAAAAAAATGAGACCCATGGGTCCCAAAAATCTGCCAATTACTTTGATTGTTTATTTTGCTAAGTTAATTAATAACAATAGTCTCTTAACCTTATAACCTGCTATTTCAGGTACAAAACTCAAAAATGTCCCCAATTGGGGACAAAAATAAGCACAAACTAGCCATCATTCGAGAGAAGAACCTATGTTTAAAATCCTCAAACAAGTTCAAGATTATGCTAAAGACAGTTTTGAAGCCGCTAAATATATTGGTCAAGGCTTATCTGTCACCTTCGATCATATGCGTCGTCGTCCTGTAACTGTACAATATCCTTACGAAAAATTAATTCCTTCAGAACGTTATCGGGGTAGAATTCATTTTGAATTTGATAAATGTATTTCCTGTGAAGTTTGTGTAAGAGTTTGTCCCATTAACCTTCCTGTAGTTGATTGGGTGTTTAATAAAGAAATAAAAAAGAAAGAACTCAAACACTACAGTATTGACTTTGGAGTTTGTATATTTTGTGGCAACTGTGTCGAATATTGCCCCACTAACTGCCTTTCTATGACCGAGGAATACGAATTAGCAACTTACGATCGCCATGAACTAAACTACGATAGCGTAGCACTTGGCCGTCTTCCCTATAAGGTAACTCAAGACTCAATGGTGACACCATTAAAAGAATTGGGCTACTTACCCAAGGGTATTGTTGAACCCCATGACTTACCTAAAGGTTCACCTAGAGCGGGTAAATTACCTGAAGAAATTATCAAAGAAAGTGAAACCAGTAATCAGTAGTCGTACGGGTGAACGGCCGTTCACCCGTACAGTAGTCAGTAGTCAGTAATAATGAACATTATTTATTCCTTTTCCATGACTACACTACTAAATTATATAGGGGAGTAATTCTCATCCTCATTAGGACAATTATTCACACAGCAGAAAAAAAGGAGAAACAAAAACTGTGAATTTAGCTGAAGGCGTTCAAATAGTTTCATTCGCCATTTTATCCGTAATGATGATAGTTACAGCACTAGGAGTTGTCTTATTATCAAACATTGTTTATTCAGCATTTCTCTTAGGAGGAGTATTTATCAGCATTTCTGGTTTATATATCCTACTTAATGCTGACTTTGTGGCTGCTGCCCAAATCTTAATTTATGTCGGTGCAATTAATGTTTTAATCCTATTTGCCATCATGTTGGTGAACAAAAGGGAAGACTTTAGTACCATCCCCAGACGCTGGATTCGCCAAGGAGCAACAGGTTTAGTTTGTATCGGTTTATTTGCTTTACTAGGTACTATGGCTTTAATTACACCTTGGTCATTATCTACAATTTCCCCTGCGGTGGTTGAAAATACCCTAATAAGCATTGGTGAACACTTTTTTAGTGATTTTCTTTTACCCTTTGAATTAGCATCTGTTTTACTATTAATGGCAATGGTAGGTGCTATCGTTTTAGCTCGTCGTGATTTTATTCCCGAAGCTCTACCTACTCAAGAAGCTACATCTACTTCTTTAACTCTACCTGAGCGTCCACGAGAACTAATATCCAAGTAATTAGACATTAAAAATTCATTCTGTAGTTATTACATAAACGAAACTATGATTCAACTTCAATATTGTCTCATCTTAGCAGCAGCCCTTTTTTGTATCGGTATTTATGGTTTAGTTACCAGTCGTAATGCGGTAAGGGTTTTAATGTCCATTGAATTAATGCTGAATGCTGTGAACTTAAACTTGATGGGATTTTCTAATTTTTTAGATCCCGGTGAAATTAAAGGACAAATTTTTACGATATTTGTTATTACTGTTGCTGCGGCTGAAGCTGCGGTAGGTTTAGCGATTATTTTAGCGATTTACCGTAACCGTAACACCATCGACATGGAACAATTTAATTTACTGAAATGGTAATTTTTTTGTTTCTCTAAATCCCCTACCCCTTTGCCTAAAGGCTTATTCCCTATTAGCGGAGACGGGGGGATTTTTTTTGTCCAGCAAAACTTTCATTTTATTTAATTGTTTATTAAAATTTATTTAACCTGTAACCAAGCAAAAATCTCACCTAAAGTAATTTGTAAATCTTTGGCAAAATCAGGAATAGGGATAATATCTTCATTTTCCTCGAAATATTGTGGTTGACCTTGAGGAATATAGGTAAAAATTACTTTTTCCTTGGGATCGATTATCCATCCCATTAAACTACCATTATTTAAACAATGAAGAATTTTTTTAGTTAACAGTGTCATAGATTGATTTGGACTTAAAATTTCAATCACCCAATCTGGATGTATATTAAAGCGATCGCTTATTGTACCATCTTCATTAACGGGTAAATTTTCCCATCTAAACACTGAAATGTCAGGAACAATAGATTTACCTGCAAAAGTACATCTCAATTCAGGAAAAGCCCAAGCAATTTGAGTATCTTCAGTAACTGCATTAATGCTATTAGCAAGTTTGAGTTGAATACGACTATGTTTTCCTTGAGGCATAGGTTTTGTATAAATATTATTGTCAATGTATTCTCTAGCAGGTTTTGTTTCTGGTTGTTCCAAAAATTCGGCTAAAGTAATTCCTTTGCTTAAAGTTTTTATCATTTATTTAGTATCTATCACTATTTTGAATAATTAAAATTTAACTAATATTTTATCTTGAATGTACAAATAAATGAAACTTCTCAGACAACCTCTTAGCTCTAATCTTCAATATTTTCAGCCAACTCTAGTTAAAATAGGGATAATTGTCCCTCTCTCTTTAGTCTCCAACTATCAACTCCTGTCGTTTCTGCAATATCTTCTAGGACATTTAAAATAGTTTGATTTTCTGGAGTAGTTCCATTTTTTAAAAGGGGTAAAAGATGTAAAACTATTTCGTCAAAAGTTGAAGTTTTATTTTCCCGTTCCATTCTTCGCAAATAACTAATTAAATAATATTTAATTCGCAATTTTACATCTAAATGAGACTTGAATTTAGCATCTTTTTT
>CAYPSO010000110.1:0-12309 GCA_964413275.1 uncultured bacterium
ATCGAATCTCCAAACGGTGAGCCTTGTTCCATTCCTACTGGTACTGGTGCAATATTTCAAGGAAGATTAGTTTTAGATTTAATTAATGACGACAATAAGTTAGGTATCGGCGAAAGTTGTGCAGTTAATCCCAGTTTAACTGGTGGTGCAAATTTAGATTTGAATTTAGTTGGGAAGATTGAGAATAATACTGTATTTAATTCTGATTTGGGTTTAGTTTGGGATTTTAGCGAAGATAATTTTAATCAACCACAATTAGGTACAGTTACTAATATTACTTTTGCAGGAAATAATTTTAATAGCGTTACAGAATTTGCTCAAGAGTTTGATACGAGAAAAATATTGCAGTTTGGTTTTAATACAGTTTTAAACTTAATTGAAACAGAAATCTTTAAATACTACTTTAACTGTAAATCTTCAAGATTCTGATGATATTGATAATAAACTTAGAATAGGAGAAAATCTCAATTTAGATGCAAGCTTAGATGGTTCAGCAGCAGTTAAACTGGATGGTAAAGTAAATAATCGCTCTATATTAGGATTAGATTTAGGTTGGGAATTTGATGCTCAAAATTTAAGTAATGTAGATATAACTCAACTAAATCAAACTTTAATTACTTTAAATAATACCGAATTTAATAGTATTAATGAATTTGTTAATCAATTTAATCCTGTTGATTTACTTAATCTTGTCTTAGAAATTTTAATTAATAGTATTGCTGATAAACTAGCAGGAATTAATTTACCTTTATTGGGAGAATTTGGGGAAGATTTAGAAGCTAAAGCTAGGGAATTTTTGAGTATCTTTCAAACGATATTAAGTCTAAACTTAGTAGATGTATCTGCCGGTAAAGAAGAAGATATTAAACAAACTTTATTTGAGATACTATCTCAAGAATTAGATATTTTGCAAGATGGCGATGATGTGGGAGAAGATATGAGTGTTAATGATATTTTCTTAGAAGCTAAACCCGATGGTTATATCTTTGCTGCAAAATTAGGAGGAGAATTAGATTCATTTACTATCGATTTAACCAGTAATTTAGGTGTTGCTGATTTAGCTTTTAATATCCCCACAGGAGTATTAGAAATTACTCCTAGTTTTACTTTCGATCTTAAATTTGGATTAGATGATACTGACAATTCTACTCCGCAATTTTTCCTCGATACAACTTCTGATACAGAAATAACTATTAAGATAAATGCTAGTGTAATTAATTTAGCAGCCACAGGAAATATTGGTTTTATTAAATTTGGTTTAACTGATAAAGGATTAGAAGATATTAATATAGTAATCTGTTTAGTATCATTGTTTTTGGAAGCATAGGATTATTCTTTCTCAAAACTCGCAAGATATAGCTTTTAGCTATTATTTTTTTTATTGTTAATTATTAATTGTGCAAGAAGATTATATTATTGTGCAAGTTTATCTAATTTTTCTTTAATATTTAATCTAATTAGAGCTCTTAATAATAAATAAAACCAAAAAATGGAGAAACAGAAAAAGACGATCGCCCAATTACTATAATTGGCAATTAATAATAAAACGCCTGCAATTAAGGTGAATCCACTTAAACAAGTATAAATTAAACAACTAAGAACAATTTTAATTGTTTTTAAAGTGCGATCGCTTTCTACAGAACGAACTGTAAATTGTAATTCTCCTGTGGTTATTTTTGCTTCTAATTTATTAATTAAAAGTTCAGTTTCACTAGGTTTTTCTAATTGATATTTAACAAATTTTTTAGCTTGATTTGCAATATTTTTTAAGACATTACCACTACCATTACCAGAAAAAGCTAGACTTTTAATAAAAGGTTGTGCTGCTGCTAATAAATTATATTGAGGATCTAAAGAGCGGGCAATTCCATCTAAAGTAGTAATAGATTTAACAATAAAAGTCATTTGAGGAGGCAATCTAAAAGGTTGCTGTTCAAACATTAAATAAATTTCAGCACTAATTTCATCAAAAGCATTAATATCAATGGGTTTATCTCGAAATCTTTCTAATAAAAATGCTACCAATCTTCTCACCGGAGTCATATCGGACATGGGAGTAATTAAACCCATATAAAGTAGAGTTTCTACTACTTCATCTGTATCTTTTCTTAACACAGCAAAAAAGGTTCTAATCATCTGATCTTTAGCAACAGATTTAACCTCAGTCATAGTGCCAAAATCATAAAATATTATTTCTCCTTTAACAGTAACTGCCATATTTCCGGGATGGGGATCGGATTGAAAAAAACCGTCTAATAATAACTGTTTTAAATAGGAAGAAATGCCAAGTTTAATGATTTCATTAGTGTTAATTTTTTTGGCTTCTAAGGTTTGGCGATCATCAATTTTTATTCCGGGTAAATATTCCATTGTTAAAACTTTTTTAGTTGTGTATTTCCAATAAATACAAGGAACAACTATGCGATTATTCTTTTTAAAATTTAGCCGAAATCTATCAGCATTTTTACCTTCTTGAATATAATCAATTTCTTGATATAAAATTTGAAAAAATTCTTGATATAAAGAACGCACATCATATTTTTTCAAACCCGGAATTAAAAAATTAGTAATAGTAACTAAATAATTTAAAACCTTAAAATCCAACTTAAATAATCCTTCTAAACCCGGTCTTTGTACCTTGACAACTATCTCTTCTCCAGTAAATAATGTTGCCCTATGAACTTGTCCTAAACTTGCGGAAGCAATAGGAATAGGGTCGAAATATTGATATACATTATTAATAGATGTATTAAATTCATTTTCTATAGTTGCGATCGCCTCTTGAGAACTAAAAGGAGGCACTTTATCCTGCAAGAAACTTAATTCTTGTATATATTCTAAAGGCAATAAATCAGGGCGAGTAGATAAAGATTGACCAATTTTAATAAAAGTTGGGCCTAAGTTAATTAAAATTTTAACTAACCATTTAGCTCGTTTATGTACTTGTTTAGCAGAATTATTTCCCCATAAATTATCCCATAATATTACAAATAATAATTTAGAACTAACGGAAGATATTTCTAACAAACGCAAAGGAAAAAAGCGTTTTTTTTGCCAAGTTAATGATTTTACCGATTTACTGGTTTTCACAAATTACAAATATATAATAATAAATCCCATGAATAATTTAACAAAAATCATAGGTTATTTGGGGTATAAAATTTTTATAATAAGCTAAAACGCATCTTCTAAGTACCTAAATAAAATGAATAGTAGGGTGGCAATGGTTACTAAAAAGCTAAAACTGTTATTTAGATATTGTTATGAGCATTGCCTACCACTCAAGTTTTATATAATTAATTTAGTCCAAAAACCATAAAAAAGCTTGCACTTGAGTAAGTAACCAAGTCTATTTTCTCAGACTACTGTAGGGGCGAAAATCTTAACCAATAATTTAAGTACGTGACATGACAGTTTAAGGTTATTATTTTATAATATAGAAATTTATGAATTTAAACTTGATATTAAATCTTCATATTGTTCCTTCGTTTCTTGAGAAAGTGGTAATAAAAACTCGCTATTTTTCAAAGTATTAGCATCGGGAAATAGCAGAGGATTATTCCGAATATCTTTGGGAATTTCTTCGGTTTTCATACTAAAAATTATCGGTGAAGACGCATCACTATATAAACAAATTTCACTCGCTGCTTGAGGTTGCCAACAGTAATCAATCCATTGATTAATAACATCAGGTAATATAGCATTATCAGTTTTGGGTTTTACCCAAATATCTGCCCATAAAGATGTACCAGATTTAGGAATAATTACTTTAATATTAGGATAATTTTTTACGACAGGCAAAATATCATTTGACCAACCTACTGCTATCGAAGTATCTCCTAAAATTAGAGGTTGTAAATAATTTTTAGAATCATAAAATTTAACATTTTTATGTAGTTTGGTTAATTCTGATTTTAAATTAGCTATTTGATATAAATCAGGACTATTATAGGAGTAGCCTAATTTTTTTAAAGTTAGTCCAATGATTTCCCTTGGTTGTTGTAATAAAGAAAGTTTACCCTTTATTTCTGGATTCCATAAATCTTTCCAGTCTTCTGGTGTCCATCCTAACTTTTTAAACTTATCTTCACGATAAGCAATCATCACACTTCCCCAACGATAAGGCGCACCCCAAATTAATCCATTTTCATCTAATACACCTTGGTTATTTCGTTTAACTAATTGTTGCCATTGTTGCGGTAAATTTGTCCAATTAGGAATGTTTTCCAATGATAAAGGCTCAATTAATTCTTGAGATATAGCTAAATTTAACCAATAATCTCCTAATGTTACTATATCTGCTTTATTTATCTTTTTTTTATTACCTAAAGGCCAAGAAAAAATACTTTTTTCTTCTTCATTTGTTACTTTTCCTTGCCAGATTTGTAACAGTTCAAATATTTTTTTTAAGTTTGTTTCTGGTTTGAATTTTAGGTTTTTCTCTAAATCTATTTTTTTTCTAAATCTACCTAACAATTGACTAGGAATTGAACCTTCCAATAAGAGAACTTTTAACTTATTCGGATCATTGTTACATCCTCCTAATAATTGAGCAATAGCGATGGCACTTGTACCTATTAAAAATTGACGACGATTAATCATACTTAAATTATTCTCTACTATTCTAATCTTGAATATCCCTAGTATTATTACAAGATGTCCCTTCTAAAGATAGGTTATTATCAGTATCTTTTTCAATCTTATTAACTATTTCCTGAATGGGAATCACACCAACTGTAATTGGTGTTGTCGGATTTATATTGGTATTTTCTTCTGATAGAGGATTACAAATTTTTAAGCTGATATAATTATTATCATCCAATATTTCAATAACCTCTAATATAGTTCCTTGGGGTATTTCGTCACCTTGAAATTGAATCATATCAGTGGTTTTAATAATATCTCCTTGAGTTAAAGATAAAATATCTTTTGTATCTAAATTATTATTTTCTTGACACCAACTTTCAGCAAAGCTATCAGGAATATATTCTGGATCGATTTTATTTATTATTTCCTGAGTGGCAATCCAACCTGATTCTCCTTGAGGTAAAGCAGTCAAATTATTACTTGACAAAGAATGACAAAACTTTAATTGTAGAAAAGAATTATCATTATTAAAATCGATAACTTGTAAAATACTTCCTGCTTCAACTTCTCCTACACCATCATAGTTATTATTATTATTATTCTGAGGCATAGGTTGAAGTATAATATTATCTTTAATCTTAATAATATCTCCTTCGGCGATCATAGGTGAGTTATTAGTTTCTAATAATTTGTTGAACCAAGGTTGAACTAAAAATATATATAACAATGTTCCTAATCCAAAAGTAATTAATAAACTAATCAATAACAAATTATAATTAGTAGTCTTTTTCTTTTTCTCAGAAGTCAAGAATTGTTGAGTTCTAGCTGATTTTTGTTGAGTATTTATTTTGATAATTGTATCTGGCTCATCATCATCATCAACTTCTAATAAATGTTCTTCTTGAACTGGTAAATTTTCTAATAATGCAATTAAACTATGAAAATTAATTGATTCCTCTTTTATATTTTCTTGAGCAGTAATCTGACAATAAACTAAAGCAATAGTAATATTATCATGACCATTTGTTTGGTTAGCAATTTCTATTAATCTTTTACCAACTTCTGATATATCTCGATTTTCAGTGAGAATAGGTAATATTTCTTTTTCCCAATATTGTTCTACACGATCATAATCGCTAAGACCATCAGAACATAATAAAAAAATCGAATCTTCAGCAATAGGATAATATTTTGTTGTCGGTAAAAGTTCAGCAGAAGGACTCATACCTATGGCTTGTATTAATGCACCGGCATTGGGATATTGAATGCCATCTCGATAAAGAGTATAGCCTAAACTAACCTGTCTTGAACCTAAATCATCATCAACTGTAACCTGTTGACAATCACTTTTAGTAATCCAATAAATACGAGAATCCCCTACATGAGAAAAATAGATTTCATGGTTATGAATAAAACTCATTACTAAGGTTGTGCCCATGCGTTGTCTTTGTTGAAAACGCTGTTCATTATTGTTACGTTCATTAATTAAATCATTAACAGTAAAAATTAGTTTTTCTAGTTTTTCTTGTATATCTTCTGGGGCTAATTGTTCTTCATTAAAGGATATTTTTTGTAATTCTTCTTGTAAGAAATCAATAGTAATTTGTGAGGCAATTTCTCCTCCTTCATGACCTCCAATCCCATCACAAACTATGGCAATAGGATTATTTTTTTTTGCATCTATTTCTAGATAAGATTCATGGGTAGGATAACAAGAATCTTCGTTATTTTGTCTAGTTTTACCTACATCAGTATAAGTACAAATTTGATACTTATATTCTTTAGTTTTACTTAAATCTGTAATAGCCCAATCTAAAATTTCCAGTAATTCTTGACTATCAGTAATTTTATTATTTTTAAGGGATTGAACAATTATTTTTAATAAATTTCTAATAGTTGGTGCAGAACTTTGTACTAAAGTTGACCAAAAATCACCTAATAGTTTTAAAGAAGTTTTATGCTTATCTTTAATCTGTAATTCTTTAATTTTAATTAACTGATCTTTAACTCTAATTAAAGATGGTTCAAGTAAAGTTGCAGCAACTTCCTCATCATACATTGGTTGCCAAAGATTAGCCATTTGCCATAACCAATTTAACTGTTTCATGGCACTTGCCCCAGGCCAAACTTCGCTCAATGATGGCATTTCTAATAAGGGTTGATTGCTAGTTGTCGCCATATATTCTAATAGCCAGAGCAATTGACCTTTTGCTAAGGTAATAAAACCATAGGGTTGAGGGATATGAAGGCGATAGGGAAAAAGTTTTAAATAAGGAGGAATATAGTGAGGAAGATTTTCAGTTAACTCTGGAAATAAACCGGGCTTGGTATCAAGAAGAATTTGCCCCTGTTGAACTAGGTAACGCTCATTAATCATTTCTCCTTGCTGATAGGAGTTAATTTCATCTCCTAAAGCATAAAGATATCGCCTCACAATAGGTGTACCGCATCTACAGCAAAATTTATTATCCTGTTGATTAGGAGTTAAACAATTAGTATTTGAACATTCAATTATCTGTGCGGTTTCATCCATAGAAATTATCTATTAACTAAAAATACTCCTAACCCGAAGTAAAAAATTATTAATCCAAATTTAACTTAATTTGATTTTAAACTTGTTTCTTGAGCAAGTTCTTGAAGAATGCCACTTTTTTCTAATAAATTCGGCCAAATCACTAAAAAATATAGCCACCAGATAAGAATTACTAAGGTTACAGCAACAGTCAACCACCAAACTTGTAATAATAACCAACTAGCAGCAATTATACTAATACCAGTCAACAAAATTGACCAAGGTTGACACCACCAAGGCTTATATTTCCAAATACTAGGATATTGATTCATATTTATTTTAGGAGGAGCTTAAAAGGTAATAGTTAGTAGTTACTAGTCAGCCCTTCGACTGTCGCTCAGGACAAGTATTCAGTATTCAGTAGTCAGTATTCAGTATTCGGCTAATCGCTAATCGCTAAAAGCTAAAAGCTTACTCCTACACTTGTCTAATATTTACCTGCGGATTCTGGACTATCCATGCGAGGAAGCCCCATACTATAATTAAGCACGCGAGAGCCAAGATTATAACTAATTACTCCTTTTAATAATAGAGAACGAATAAAATGTTCTAAATCAGAACCAATACGACGCAGATTATATTCGCTTAAATCTTGACCGCTACTTTGTTCTACTAACTCATCAAAATAACGATAAACCCTTTGTAAACTTTCTTCATTCCAGTTAAATTCATTATCGGGATCTATATCTAAAGTTAATACATTTTTACTTTCTACTAATTCACCTTGACTAATTTCAGCACTGTAAATACGAACATGACGGGTTGTACATTTTTGAAGCATAATTATTACCTATAATTTATCAATTTTTATTGTTTTTTATTATTAACGAGAAATCATGCCAGTTTGACGGGCATAAGCAAAAATCCCTCCGGCATCGATTACAGGGCCAACTTCTCCCAAGGGTTGCAGTTGATAGGTTTTACCATTAGTATGATTGATTAACTGATTATTTTCAAAATCAATGGTGACATCTTCTCCGGTGGTAAACTCTTCGCAAAGTCTTGCTTTTGATTCCCAAGGATATAATTCTCCGGTGGCCGAACAATTACGGAAAAATATGCGAGCATAGGATTGAGCAACCACTGCTTCTACACCGGCTGCACCCAAAGCAATCGGTGCGTGTTCTCGACTTGAGCCACAACCAAAATTCTCGCCCGCAATAATAATAGGATAATTTGTTTTCATTTCCCCAGCTTCCACAAATTTACCATATTGATCGGGAAGTCCACAGAGAGCATAACTCCCTAATTTTTCATATTCATCTGGTTTAGAAGGAACTAAAGTTAAATATTCTGCGGGAATAATTTGATCTGTATCAATATTATCATCAACTACAAAAATTCTACCTCGAATAAATTTTCCCATATTGTCACCTATATTTTTGAGTAATTCTTAAGATTTTAGCACAGGCTTAGATTTGTGATATTATGATTGCTCGTTTAGATTATTTAACTACATATTATTTTTAGATGGAAGTACAATTTCGAGAATTCGATCCTTTTGATGTGTGGTTCTGGTTAGAGTTTTCTAATGTTCCTTCTTCGGGAGAAATTCAGTATGTAGAAGAAGTATTTAATTCTTGGTTTTATCTAGGTAAATTAGGTGCTTTTAATGCAGAAAATATCCAAATAGAAGAAACAGGAATAGATATTAGTTATTTACATTATCAACAAGAAAATCTCGAAGAAACAATGATGGCTCCTATGCACAATATGGGCAATTTTGAGTATCTTGGTAATTGGGGTAGATGTTGGTTTGATTTAGGAACTAGCGATTTAATTGCCCTTGATATTCTAATTAATGCTTTGTTTCAATTAAGTAAAGATTATATAGAAATTAAAACTTTAGTTATTGGTGGTCAAAATCCTGATTGGCCGATTGATGAGGATAATCATTCTTTACATGATAATTAATTTGGTCTAACCACTTATAAATTATATCAATTGTATATAGAAAAAATTATGGCTTTTTCCACCAAAAAAATTCGATTTTTAGTTATTGCTGTTATCAAACATCAAAATAATATATTTCTTTCCCAAGGCTTTGATCCTGTCAAACAAGAAACTTTTTATCGGGCTATGGGAGGAGGAGTTGATTTTGGTGAAACCAGTTTAGAGGCTCTTTCAAGAGAATTTCAAGAAGAAATTCAAGCAGAACTTATTAATATTAAATACCTTGGTTGTTTAGAGAGTATTTTTGATTTTCGAGGGGCAAAAGGCCATGAAGTGATTCAAGTTTATCAAGCTGATTTTGGCCATCGCAAATTTTATGAGTTAGAGTCGTTAACTTTTAAGGAAAAAGATCGGGAAAAAACCGCTCTCTGGGTAAATATCGATCGCCTTAAATCAGGAGAATTAAGATTAGTACCTGAAGAATTTATTAAGTATTTGTGAATTTTTTGTGGAAGCGATCGCATTTAATCCCCAATATATCAATTGAAAAGTGCTAATCAGTAACAGATAACGACTAACGACTAACGAAGGACGAAATGTGTTAAAATTTGGAAGTAAATTAGCAACATTTAGGATCGAATAGAGTTATATCTAGGATTTGATCCAGATTTTTGCCTTTTATCTCACTGATTCTCACGTTTATTGGAGATTTTAACCAAATGACATCCCCCCAGGAAAACATAATTCCTACAGATTTGAGCAATGAGATGTCCCGCTCTTATTTAGAATACGCTATGAGCGTCATTGTAGGCAGGGCGCTTCCTGATGCAAGGGATGGTCTCAAACCAGTTCATCGTCGCATCCTTTACGCTATGTATGAATTGGGTTTAACCCCCGAACGCCCCTTCAGAAAATGCGCTAGGGTAGTAGGGGAAGTATTAGGTAAATATCACCCTCATGGTGACACGGCGGTTTATGATGCCTTAGTACGGATGGCTCAGGATTTTTCCATGCGTGACCCCCTCATCAATGGTCATGGAAACTTTGGCTCAGTGGATAACGATCCCCCCGCGGCCATGCGTTATACAGAGTGTCGTCTTCAAACCCTTTCAACTAATGCCATGTTACGAGACATGGAATCAGAAACCGTTGATTTTGCTGATAACTTTGACGGCTCGCAACAAGAACCTATAGTCTTACCTGCTCGTATTCCTCAACTTTTGGTCAACGGTTCATCGGGAATTGCCGTTGGTATGGCCACAAATATACCGCCCCATAATTTGGGAGAAATAATTGACGGAGTTGTCGCTTTAATTCATAATCCCGAATTGACGGATTTAGATTTAATGAAAATTATACCTGGTCCGGATTTTCCCACAGGAGGAGAAATCTTAGGGGTATCAGGGATTAAAGAAGCTTTTACCACTGGACGAGGTTCGATAAAAATGCGTGGTATAGCGAGTATCGAACCAATGAGGGGAAGGACAGACAGAGAAGTAATTATTATTAATCAACTGCCCTATCAAACCAATAAAGCAGCCTTAATTGAGAAAATCGCTGAACTGGTTAACGATAGAAAAATAGAAGGAATTTCCGATATTCGGGATGAAAGCGATCGCAACGGAATGCGAATAGTCGTAGAATTGAGACGGGATGCTTATCCTCAAGTAGTATTAAATAATCTCTATAAACAAACCCCCCTACAAAATAACTTTGGGGCTAATATGTTAGCCATTGTTAATAGAGAACCTCAATTACTTACTCTCAAGGATTTCCTACGAGTATTCCTCGAATTTCGTGTTGAAACTATCACTCGACGCACTCGTTATGAGTTAAGAAAAGCCCAGGAAAGAGATCACATTCTTCAAGGTTTATTAGTTGCTTTAGAAGCCATAGATCGAGTAATTCAACTGATTCGCCATGCCGCAGATACAGCAACGGCTAAAACAGAGTTAATGGAAACCTTGGGACTATCAGAAGTACAAACAGATGCAATTTTACAAATGCAACTTCGTCGTCTCACCGCTTTAGAAGCAGAAAAGATTGAAGCTGAACATGAAGAACTACAGGTAAAAATTGCCGATTTACAGGATATTTTAGCCAGAAAAGAAAGAATCGAACAGATTATCGAAGATGAAGTTACAGAAATAAAAACCATTCATGCAACCCCTCGACGTACAAATATAGTTTTTGGACAAGAAGACTTACAAGATACAGATTTAATTGCCAACGAACAAGCCATTATTCTGCTTACAGAACAAGGTTATATTAAGAGAATGCCTGTAGATACCTTTGGCACACAAAGACGAGCCACTAGGGGGAAAGCAGGGGCAAAAATAAAAGAGGATGATGTCGTCGAACACTTTTTAACTGGTTGCGATCATGATACCGTATTATTTTTTAGCGATCGAGGTGTAGTTTACAGTATTGGTGCTTATCAAATTCCTGCCGCTTCTCGTACTGCTAGAGGAATACCCATAGTACAGATGTTACCGATAGGTAAAGAAGAAAAAATCACCTCCATGATTGCCGTGTCAGAATTTACGGAAGATCAATATTTAGTAATGCTTACCCAGAAAGGATATATCAAAAAAACAGCCCTTTGCGCTTACGGTAATATTCGGGCTAATGGTTTGATTGCTATAACATTAGGTGAAGACGATCAATTGCGTTGGGTGAGATTAGCTCGCTCTGAGGATAGTATTATTATTGGTACTCGTAAAGGCATGGCAATTCATTTTAAGGCTAATGACGAACAATTGCGTCCTCTAGGTAGAACTGCAAAAGGCGTTAAAGCCATGAAATTGCGGAAAAAAGACGAGTTAATTAGTATGGATATTTTACCTAGTCAAATATCTGCAAATATCGCCGAGGCAGGAGATGAAGACGAAGAGGATAACGAAGAATTAGTTACAGAAACAGCAAATTCTGGCCCTTGGTTATTGGCTATTACTACTATGGGTTATGGTAAAAGGATTCCTGTCACCTTATTTAGACTACAACGTAGAGCAGGTTTGGGTTTAAGGGCAATTAAGTTTCGTTCGGAATTGGATCGGTTAGCTGCCCTTCATGTGGTGAATCAAGATGATAATTTTATGATCATTACTAATCGAGGTATTATTATCCGTCAAGTGACAGATGCTATTTCTCCCCAATCTCGTAGTGCTATGGGGGTTAGGGTGCAGCGTTTAGATGAGGATGATGCGATCGCAGCCGTTGCTTTAGTACCTCCTTCTGAAGAGGATGAAGAAGAAGAA
>CAYPSO010000110.1:12409-14384 GCA_964413275.1 uncultured bacterium
TTATCTACTTATAAAATAAAAATTATTTAGTCTCATAAAACAATGGAATTTGCCACAGTTAATAATAGTTGGATTGATCCTACTAAATATTCCGAGCCAGAAATCCTAAAAAAAGCCCGTCATTTAATCGAAAATAATCTTTATTGTACCCTATCTACCTCATCTGCTAATGGTTCACCTTGGAGCAGTCCTTTACTTTTTGCTTATGATAATAATTGGAATATTTATTGGTGTTCGGCTTTAGTTTCTCAACACTCTCAAAATATTTATCATAATCAAGGAAGAGCAGCTATTTCTATTTTTGATTTGAGTATTTCTGAAGCCATAGGTAAAGGATTATATTTATATGGCAAAGCCCATGAAGTTGATTTACAATTATTACCCTTAGCTATTGAATTACTTTTTAATCGAGCTAATAAACCATTAAAAACAGTTCAAGATTTTTTAGGTAATTCTCCAAGGAGAATGTATCAATTTAAAGCAGAGAAAGCTTGGATTTCTGGAGAAAGAATTACTGTTGACAGTCATTTAATTGATAGTAAAATTTTAATTAATTTAAACTTAATATAATTGATAATTTATGATTTTTTTTCCACCTATTAAAAGTTTTATTACCAGTATCTTAACTATTTTCATAATAACAACTATTCCTATCTCTACTAATGCGTCTTCATCTGAATCTGAGTTTGATCGCCTTCAAAAAATATTAGAAAAATATGGCTTTTCTGTGGTGCTTAAAATACCGCCCCAAGCAGGCACTTATGGATTATTACAAACAGAAACTCGCACAATTTGGATTAATCCAGTAGTATTTGACCTAGAAATTGCTCAACCAACCCTAGTTCATGAAGCTGTTCATGCGGCTCAATTATGTGCTAGTCCTAAGCAAATAAAACCAATAGGATTAAACTTAGAATATCCAAAAATTGCCTTTCGTTATTTTATGCGCTATAGTGGCGATCGCCGTCAAATTGAAGCTGAAGCTTATACGGTTCAAGTAAGAGAAGATAATGTAGATTATGTGATTAATTTATTAAATTCTCATTGTAAAGTTTAAATGAGTTTAAGTAACTTTTTATCTTAATTTTACGGCTGTACCAGTAGCAGTAATAAGTAATAAAACACCTTCTTGATCCACATTAATTGTATTGGTATTAACCTTAATTCCGATCACCGCATCAGCATTTAATTTGCTCGCTCTTTTTTTTAATTCTTGAATTGCTTCAAGTTGTCCTTTTTCAAAAACTCTTTCATAAGCACCAGTGCGCCCACCAAACACATCACGAAGTCCAGCAAAAAAATCTCGTAAGACATTAGTACCATAAATTACTTCTGCTGTAACAACATCTAAATATTCTTCAATTACAGCACCTTGAATATTATCTGTGGTTGTGATAATCATGCCTTATTTTTCCTTGCTATTCTTTTTAAATTATATCTTAAATTTTATCCAATTGAAAAACAATTATTCGTTTTATTAATAGTTTTATTTTCACAGCATAAATAAATTATTATTTCTTAGCTTATAATCTCTTGGTGTTTTGTGAAATTAATTTAGCAACATCAAAAATAAATTTCTTCATCTTGTCGAGTTCTTGACTTTTTATTTTTACAAAGTAGTTAGCAAAGAGATTCTTGGTATGGAATCTCAAAACTAATCACATAGAGGGTAATGTTTGGTATTTAGGTGAATTTGCTACCAATTATGAATATGACGATAATGGCAATTTGATTAGGACAAATACAGGTGGCTCTTGGGAAGCAGGAGTAGATGGGGCTTTACCCGGTATTATAATGCAAGCTAATCCTGAAGTTGGCGATCAATATTATCAAGAATTTTTCTTGGGTGAAGCGAAGATGAAGCTAAAATTCTTAGTGTAAATAAGTCGATTTCTATTGGTTTAGGAGATTTTGATAATGTCCTAAAAACCAAAGATTTTACAGCACTTGAACCAGATGTTTTTGAGTTCAAATA
>CAYPSO010000111.1:0-14243 GCA_964413275.1 uncultured bacterium
TGTAAAGCTTTATCTGCTAATCCTTCTCTTTTTTCCCTAGTTGAGTAATTACAAAAAATATTAACCTAATTTGCCAGTCGTATCTTGAAAAGAAAGCATATCGAGAGAGAATAAAGTTAAATTAATGACTTCCTGTAACCCTAGATAGGATAATAGACAATTACCGAATTAATAAGGAGTATATTTTGACTACTACAACAACTTTTAAAACCACCAAATCAGAAGAAATTTTTGCAGAAGCTCAAAAACTAATGCCCGGAGGTGTTAGCTCTCCCGTACGTGCCTTTAAATCCGTTGGCGGACAACCCATCGTTTTTGACCGTGTTAAAGGCGCTTATGTGTGGGATGTGGATGAAAATCAATACATTGATTATGTCGGCACTTGGGGGCCTGCAATTTGCGGCCATGCTCATCCTGAAGTAATTAGCGCTCTTCACGAAGCAATGGAAAAAGGAACAAGCTTTGGCGCACCCTGTGTATTAGAAAATACCCTTGCAGAAATGGTTATTGATGCCGTACCTAGTATTGAAATGGTACGTTTTGTTAACTCTGGTACAGAAGCTTGTATGTCAGTTTTACGTTTAATGCGAGCTTTCACGGGACGAGAATTAATCATCAAATTTGAGGGTTGTTATCACGGCCATGCTGATATGTTCCTTGTCAAAGCTGGTTCTGGTGTTGCCACCCTCGGACTTCCTGATTCTCCCGGTGTACCCAAATCTACTACAGCCAGCACTTTAACAGCACCCTATAACGATTTAGAAGCAGTTAAAGCTCTGTTTAAAGCTCATCCCGATGTGATCGCAGGAGTAATTCTTGAGCCTGTAGTTGGAAATGCGGGATTTATAACTCCTGATGCCGGTTTTTTGGAAGGATTACGAGTTTTAACCCAAGAAAATGGAGCGTTATTAGTTTTTGATGAGGTTATGACAGGATTTCGGATTTCCTACGGTGGTGCTCAAGCTAAATTTGGCATTACTCCAGACTTAACAACCCTTGGTAAGGTTATTGGTGGTGGATTACCTGTAGGTGCTTATGGCGGCCGTAAAGATATAATGTCTATGGTAGCTCCAGCAGGGCCGATGTACCAAGCTGGTACTTTATCGGGTAATCCTTTAGCCATGACGGCTGGTATTAAAACCCTAGAATTATTACAAAAACCCGGCAGCTATGACTATTTAGATAAAATTACAGGTAAACTAACTCAAGGCTTGCTAGAATTAGCCCGTAAAGCAGGACATAAAGTTACTGGTGGTCATATCAGTGCCATGTTTGGTATGTTCTTTACTGGAGAAACTGTAAAAAATTACGAAGATGCGAAAAAATCAGATTTAGCTAAATTTAGTCGTTTTCATCGAGGAATGTTAGAAAGAGGCATTTATCTGGCGCCTTCTCAGTTTGAAGCTGGTTTTACTTCTTTAGCTCATACTGACGAAGATATTGCTAACACTTTAAAAGTAGCCGAAGAAGTTTTTTCTAGTTTATAAAAATTTTTCAATCCCTCCTCATAAAAATAAAAGGAGGGATAGTCAATAATCAGCGTATATTAGTTAATGTTGCTATAGCTATTCATAGTAAAGGCAAAAAATTTGTTCCTGAATTAACCAAAAAGTATCAAGATGTAGTTAAAAAATGACTAACTAAGAAAAATAATAATATTTGAGAATAAATTTAATTCAAAGCTGACGATATAAGTTAGAATATATACCCGTTAAAAATAACTATTTCTAGTAGGTCATTAGCATGATTTGAATAGAGAAGCATTTTCTTTTCATTCATGTACCTAAAACAGGTGGTAATAGTATTCAAAATATATTAAGTGATTATTCTGAAGATGAAGTAGTTATATTAGCTAAACACCAAGATGGAGTTGAAAGGTTTGAGGTACGCAATAGCAAATACAAGATTACAAAACACTCAACTTTATCTAACTACAAATCTGTTTTAGATGCTAATACCTATCGCTCTTTATTTAAGTTTGCGATAATCAGAAATCCATGGGACAGAATGATATCATTTTATTTTTCACCTTCGAGAGGTGTTACAGAATGGAATAGATCTAAGTTTTTGCATCTTGTTAATAAAGTGCCAACATTACGTCATTACATTTGTGAAAAGTCATTCTTGGAAAAAGTGTCAACTAAACTTGGTTTAAAAACAAATATATTTCATAGAAAGCTTGATATAGATTTTCTGATTAGATTTGAGCAATTAGATGATGACTTTAAAGTAGTGTGTGAAAAGTTAGATATTCCGCACATTGTTCTCCCAAAAAGAAATAGTTCTACTCGTAAACACTATTCAAAATACTATGATAATGAATTGAAGGAAATTATTCGTAATAAATTCCTAGAAGAAATTGAATTTGGAAATTACAGTTTTGAAAATTGCTAAAGGAATTAGATATGTTGATAATTTAAGTTTTCAATTAATATTTATATGTCCATAATAAATATTTATCTAAATTCAATAACCTCATTGATCTCATACTGTGAATATATTCGGCGCGTTACACCTTCGGCTAACACACCCTACTGGACTGTTTCATCTAAAACTGTGCAATAAATCTTAATTATCTTTGGTTAAAGGTTAAGGAGTAAAGGAAAAAAGATTAAAATCTAACGCAACATTTAAGGTGAAACAATCCACTACTGGACTGTTTCAAGGGGGAAATTCTTTAAACCAACAACAAATAACCACGAACTACGAACCACGAACCATTTACTCAGATTCCCTTAAAGCTAAAAACTGCTCTCGATTTATTCTACCTGCGTCATATAAAGTATTAGTAATTTCAGAAATACTTAATACAGAATAAGCATTGTATCCTTTTGCTTTTACTTTATCTTTTACTCCTTTTTCATGGTCAATAAATACTATAATATCTTTAACTTCTAAACCAGAAACTTTTAATTTTTCTACCCCTTCTAAAACACTTTTTCCTGTAATTAAAATATCGTCAATTACTGCTACTTTTTCACCAGTATTAAAATTACCTTCAATTAAGCGACGAGTGCCGTGAGCTTTAACTTCTTTACGAGGATAAATCATCGGTTTATTTAACATTAAAGATAAACCTGTAGCTGTCGGTAACGAACCATAGGGAATACCCACAAGGCGATCGAATTGAAGTTTTTCTAAAATATTGGCATAAGCCATTAAAACTTGATTAAAAACTTGAGGATTAGATATAATTTTTCTTAGGTCAATATAATAAGAAAAAGTTGCACCAGAAGCTTGTACATATTCACCAAAAAGCAAACAACCCATATCATATAATTGTAAAATTAGATCTTGATGGGGATGTTTTTCTAATAAACAAACATCAGATTGCCAAATTTCACAGGTAGAATTGTCGGTTAATAAATTGTTTCTAATTTTATTTACTTGTTGTTTTAGAGTGTTAATTTTAATTTTATAATCTTTTTCTTGGAGATAATCTAAAGGAATTGGGATTAATAAACCTTCTCCGTAACTATTTAATCCTGCTTGAACTATCGCTTCAAAATTATTTTTTTCTGACCAAATACTACGAGCTAAAATTATTCTTTCTGGAGCTATTTGACGAACTTTAGTAAATATTTCTGGAGATGTACTTCCTATTTCTAAAGCTAATTGTTCTAGACTTCCCCACAATTTTACTTCTTCGATTAAATGTAGATAAAAAGGGTTATCTGAAGTCGGATATTCTTGTAAAGAAATTGCCGCAGGATTTGACGTATGACAAAGGATAAATACTGCTTTATCTGAATATAATAAAAATGGTGCAACGTTATCTTGACCCGGATAAGGACTAATTGTAACTGCGTCGATATTCCATTGTTCAAATATTGTTTTAGCTAATATTGTACTAGAGTTTAAATCTCCATGTTTAGCATCTAAAATAATAGGAATATGATTAGGAATTACATTTACAATTTTTTCTAATAATTCTATTCCTTCTGCTCCTAAAGCCGTATAAAAACCCAAAGTAGGTTTATAAGCACATACTAAATCTGAGGTTTCTTTGATAATATTTGTCAGCCATTTTTCTAATCTACTAATTAAATTGTCTTGATTATCATAATGTTTTGGCATCATTTCTTGATTAGGTTCAAGAGCTAAAATTAGCAGACTATTATGATTACTAATCGCTGTATTGAGTTTGTTATAAAAGCTCATATCTGAAGCTTAAATTAATAATTATTAAAGTATTTTTAGAAAATAAATATCACTCCAAATATTTACATAGAGTGATATTTGATTAAATTTAATCTACAATTTTACTGCGTTCGCTACGAATATAAGCCATATCCTGTAATGATTTACTCGAATCTGCATTAGGAGAAGAAAGCCCTAATACTGCTAAATCGCTATCAACCATTAATTTAACCAATTCTTCAAAAGTAATAGAAGGCTCCCAACCTAATTTTTCTTTCGCTTTTGTAGGATCGCCGATTAATAAATCTACTTCTGCTGGACGTAAATATCGAGGATCAAAAGCTACATAATCTTCCCAATTGAGATTAACATAATTAAAAGCTAATTCAAGGAATTGTTTAACAGAATAGGTTTGACCTGTGGCAATTACATAATCATCTGGCGAATCCTGCTGTAACATTAACCACATCGCTTTTACATAATCTTTAGCATAGCCCCAATCCCTTTTCGAGTCGAGATTACCCATATATAATTTATTTTGTTGTCCAGCCACAATACGAGCAATTGCCCTAGTAATTTTACGAGTTACAAAAGTTTCTCCTCGACGAGGACTTTCATGATTAAATAAAATGCCATTACAAGCAAATAAATCGTAAGATTCTCGGTAATTTATAGTTTGCCAATGGGCATAAACCTTAGCACAAGCGTAGGGGCTACGGGGATAAAAAGGAGTAGTTTCCTTTTGAGGTACTTCTTGCACTAAGCCAAACATTTCCGAAGAACCAGCTTGATAGAAGCGTACTTCAATACCAGTACGTTGTTGATAATCACGAATAGCTTCTAGTAAACGTAAATTGCCCATACCTACACAATCAACTGTGTATTCAGGAGAATCAAAACTAACTCTAACGTGGGATTGAGCGCCTAGATTATAAATTTCTACAGGTTTAACATCCTCTAGAATACGACGAAGAGTAGTACCATCAGTTAAATCGCCATAATGGAGAAAGAAATGAGCATTGGGGTTATGGGAATCGACATAAACATGGTCGATTCTATCTGTATTAAAAGTGGAAGTACGACGGATAATTCCATGTACCTCATATCCTTTCTCTAATAATAATTCACTTAAATATGAGCCATCTTGTCCCGTAATCCCTGTTAGAAGAGCTCTTTTCTTTTCAGTCATTGTGATGATTTTTCCTAATATATTATGTCTCTTGATAGAGTATATAATAATTGATTTAATGTTAAGGTGGTTAGGGGTTAGCAGTTAGCGATTAGCAGTTAGCAATTAGCTTTTAGCTTTCTTCCTTATCTTCCCCCTCTCCCCTAATCCCCTAATCCCCCTATCTCCTCTACCCAATCCCTAACATCCCTAACCCCTAACATTTATTCCCTAATTTAATAAGCTCCATTATTGTGGGGAAATATAATTACAGCAATTGTTTTCAAGATAATCCACAAATCTAAGAACCAATTATATCTATGAGCGTAATACACATCTATTTTGACTCTTTTAGGATAGGGAATATCATTGCGCCCAGAAACCTGCCATAAACCAGTAATTCCGGGTCTAATAGTTAAAACCTTATGAATGCGATCGCCATATTTGTGTAATTCTTCAGGTACAAGAGGACGAGGCCCAACTACACTCATATCTCCTTTTAACACATTCCAAAATTGAGGAAACTCATCTAAACTCGTAAAACGTAAAAATCTACCCATGCGAGTAATTCGAGGATCTTTTTTAAGTTTAAAATTATCTTCAAATTCTTGACGCATTTGAGGACAATCAGCAATCATTTCTGATAAAACTTGATCCGCATTAACAACCATAGTTCTAAATTTGATGCAATTAAAAGAACGGAAGTTTTTGCCTACTCGTTTTTGGCAGTAAAAAATGGGGCCTGGAGAATCAATCCAAATTAAAAAACTTAAAACAAAATAAACGGGAGAAAAAACAATTAAAACAACTAAAGAAAATAGAATGTCAAACAAACGTTTTGGTATATTTCCGTCTAAAGCTTCCGAAAGTGAACCTTTGTATTGCAAAACTAGGGATAATAAGCCTTGCTTAACAACGGCTTGTACAAGCTTGACGGAGATAATTTGGCTATTAGCAGTCATCTCACTCCTTCACATCACATCACACCACACAATCTAGAATTTTAAAATTCTAGAATATCTAATATTAAAGTGTATTTGGCTAGAAAAATTCAAGATCTCTAGGCAAATCATTCATGACGACAATCGTCTAGAAAATTTAAAAATTGAGTTTTAAATTCCTTGGCACTAAACTTGATCCCTTGTACATGGGCAGCATAGGGGCTAAATTTTTCATGTAATAATTCAAAATTTTTTACTGCCTCTACTATAGCGTTAGAAGTTTGAGAACTGAATAATAAACCAGTGCCATTTTCAGGAAATTTATAAATATCTAAAACTGTTTCGCTTGCTCCACCTCCTCGATAAGCGATTATCGGAGTACCACAGGCTTGGGCTTCAACTAAAGCAATGCCAAAATCTTCACAAGCAGCATAAACAAAAGCTTTAGCTCTAGCCATGTATTCTTCAACTATTTTATCTGGTTGTTTTCCTAACAGTTTTACGTTAGATTTAGCTATTTGTCGAATTTTCTCTAATTCTGAACCTGTGCCGATAACAACTAAAGGTTTCCCTAACTGATTAAAGGCTTCGACAATTAAACTAACCTTTTTATAGCTAACCAAACGACAAACCGTTAAATAAAAATCTTCTTTTTCTGTTTGTAGAGCAAAACGTTCTATATTAACGGGAGGATAAATTACTTTTGCTTGACGACGATAACAACGCCAAATCCGACGAGCAGTATGGTTAGAATTAGCGATAAAATAATCCACTCGATTAGCAGAAATCACGTCCCATTCTCTGAGTCGGTGGAGTATATATTTAGTAATGATTCCGGGGATTCCAGTTCCCAATCTACTACTTGCTAAATAATCAAAAGTTAAATCCCAAGCGTAACGCATGGGAGTATGACAGTAGCATAAATGTAATTGTTCGGGACTTGTTAATATTCCCTTAGCTACGGCATGGGATGAGGAAATAATTACTTGATAATCTCTTAAATCAAATTGTTCAATTGCTAAAGGTAATAAAGGCAAATATTTTTGTATGCCTTTGCGAGCTAAAGGGAAATTTTGTAAAAAGCTAGTACCAATGGAGCGTCCATACAAATAGCTTTTAGGATTTTTAGATTCAAAATCGATTAAAGCATACAAATCAGCATCAATAAATTTTAAAAATTCTTGAACGACTAACTCCGAGCCTCCAGTAGCTTCAGGTGTTAACCATTCGTGGATTATGGCATAGTCTTTCATATTGATTTTGCAAATAGTAGAGAGTAGAGACGTAGCATTCTACGTCTCTACTTTAATTTTTGGAGATGTCTAATTTTCCATGGATGAGGCCGCCATTTCGTTATCTCTTTTAGATCCTAATAAATCCAGCCTATCTACTCTAATTACCGGTTTTGAACGCTCCACCCCTGTTGAACGATCTTGCCAAGTTTCAATTTTTAATGACCCTTGAATCCCGATTAAGCTACCCTTACGAACATAATTAGCCGCTACTTCAGCCGTTTTTCCCCACATTTCTAAATTAAACCAGTCAGGTTGCTCGTCTCTGCTGGTTGGACG
This sequence comes from uncultured bacterium, assembly GCA_964413275.1. Taxonomy (GTDB): domain Bacteria; phylum Cyanobacteriota; class Cyanobacteriia; order Cyanobacteriales; family JAABRE01; genus JAABRE01. The sequence continues at coordinate 7,821 of CAYPSO010000111.1, forward strand.
ATTAACCGCCAGAGTAAGTTTACAAACGACACTGCCGGATTCAAAATACTTGACATCGGGATCGCCACCAACACGACCAACAAGATTAACTACATTTAAACTCATAAAATTACTTTAGTTACATTATTATTTATAATGTATCAAAAAATCAAGGCTATAATTCCTCCTATCAGAAAATCTAATCCAATGCAAAGCAAAATTTTTAACAAATAGCTAGACGCAATCCCGTAAAAATAATACAATTCACATCAATAGTAGATATATCAATAAATAGATATACTTATTCAGAAAGGTTTTTTTAGATTAATTGTTTAGGAGTTGTAAATTAGGTGGGCTTTTTTAGTCGTTTTTCCCTATCAAAGGATATTGGTATAGATTTAGGTACGGCAAATACTTTGATATATGTATCAGGTAAAGGGATTGTCTTGCAAGAACCTTCTGTTGTAGCGATCGACAAAGAAGAAAAAATGCCATTAGCAGTAGGAATCGAAGCACAAAAAATGTTAGGTCGAACCCCTGATAATATTATTGCTTTAAGACCTCTTCGGGATGGGGTAATTGCTGACTTTGAAAGTGCAGAAATGATGCTCAAGGAATTTATCAAACGGGTACATGAAGGCAATCCCCTAGTTCATCCCCGAATTGTAATTGGTATTCCCAGTGGCATCACAGGAGTTGAGCGTAGAGCAGTAATGGAGGCGGCTGCTTCATCAGGTGCTAGTGAAGTTTTTTTAATTGAAGAACCAGTGGCGGCGGCTATTGGCGCAGGACTACCCGTAGCCGATCCCACCGGCAACATGATCGTTGATATTGGAGGAGGAACTACAGAAGTAGCAATTTTAAGTTTACAAGGTACTGTATTAAGTGAATCTGTTAGAGTAGCTGGTGATGAATTAACCGATGCTATTATGCAGTACATGAAAAAAATTCATAATCTTATTGTTGGTGAACGTACTGCTGAAGAAATTAAAATCAAGCTTGGCTCGGCCTATCCAGTTTATGAGGAAGAACCCAGTTTAGAAGTTAGAGGTTTACATTTATTATCAGGTTTACCAAGAACTGTTACTATTAAAGCCCCTGAAATTCGGGAAAGTATGGCCGAGCCTTTATCAGTTATTATTGATGCAATACAGCGTACTTTAGAACGCACTCCTCCAGAACTTGCTGCTGATATTATAGATCGAGGCATTATGTTAGCAGGTGGTGGTGCTTTACTCAGAGGAATTGAAACTTTAGTAGCCCATGAAACTGGTATTGCTACTCATATAGCACCTGAGCCTCTTAATTGTGTAGTTCTGGGAACAGGTAAAGTCTTAGAAAACAAAGATCAACTCAACCGAGTATTTAGCTCTCGTTCTCGTTCACGCTAGATTATAAACTGCTTATACTTTAGATCGAAAAAGAGTCAATGGAAGCTTAAATGTATCTCTTTTGATGCTTAGTTTGATTTGATTTGTTACTAATGCCGCGAGGTTTAATGAAAACAATGCGCCGCCCTAAAAGGGTTCGTTATGGTTCGCAGATAACTTTGATCTTTTTGATAGTAGTCAGTGCTTGGTTACTACGGCATACCAAGGGAGGGGCTATTGCTGAAATTTATAATTTAATAGTTTCTCCCTTTCAACCAGAAACCAATCAAATAGATTTGTTAACTAATTCTCGGATTCTTGAATTAGAATCTCGTCTTGCTGAATTAGAAAGACAAAATCAGAAGTTACAACAACTTTTGGGTTATGTTCAAAAGCAAAAGAGTTCTGTAATTGTTGCACCAGTAATTGGCCGTAGTGCTGATTATTGGTGGCAACAGTTTACTATTGGTCGAGGCAGTCAAGATGGAATAACTGAAGGTTTTGCTGTTACTGGTATTGGGGGTTTAGTTGGTAAAATTATTGAGGTTACTCCCAATACAAGTCGAGTTTTGTTGATTAGCGATCCCACCAGTCGAGTTGGTGTTACCATCAGTCGCACTCGGTATTTAGGAGTTATTCAGGGACAAGGAAACAATGAAGCAGTAATGCGTTTTTTTGAAAAAGTCTCTGATGTTAAAGTAGGAGATATTGTTACTACTTCCTCTGTTAGTCGTATTTATCCGGCGGGCTTTCCTTTGGGTAAAATTAAATCAATTGATTTGAACACTGGGCCTGCTCCTGAAGCAATTGTTGAACTTACTGTGCCTCTTAGTTATCTAGAATGGGTTGTGGTTCATCAAAACGATTAATTTTAATTAGTTAATAGTTAATAAGCTAAAAAAATGCTGTAATTTGATTTTATGTTGAGAAAATGCGTCAATTTGCTAATTATTTGGTAATTATCGGTTCAGTGCTTTTGTGTTTATTGCTATTACTAACTCGCTTACCCGGTATGAATTTATTGGGAATTGCCCCTCATTGGACTGTAATTTGGGTAGTTAGTTGGAGTGTTAAACGTAAAGTCTTTTCTGGTGCGATCGCGGGTTTAACTTTAGGATTAATTCAAGATGGTATGACGGGAAATTCCCCCTCTCATATTTTTTCTCTAATAATGGTGGGTGTGTTTACTGCTCAATTACAAAAGGAGCGTTATTTACGAGAGGATTTTATTTCCATTGCTTTAATTGTTTTTGTCATGGTTATTATTGCTGAAAGTATTACAGCCTTTCAATATTTACTTCAAGGAATCCGCCAACCAGAAACAATATGGACTCATTATCAGAATGTTACCCTTATTTCTGCCATTATAAGTAGTCTTTGGGCTCCGGCAATCTATTACCCTCTAAATCTTTGGTGGCAACAAATTAAAAATAGTGAAAAAAGAATGTAGCAGTTAGCAATTAGCGGTTAGCTTTTAGCGATTAGCTGAATACTGAATACTGACTAATTACAAACATGAGTTTGATTATTAATTCCTAATAAGCGATGAGTAAAACAAAGCAAATCATTATAAACATAGTTAGGCTTAAATTGTTGTAGATATAAAACACTACGAATCCCGCAAGTAAGACCAATTGATGTAACTCCAACGTCTTGGGCAGCAATTAAATCCGCTTCCGTATCTCCCACCATATAATTAAAATCTCCTTGATGCTCTAAATAAGCTTTTTTGAGTAATTGGGTTTTTACTTGAGCATTATTTTCATAGGCAACATTAATATCATCACTACCATAAATACCCGAAAATAATCTTTTTAAACCATAATTATTTAAAATATGCTTAACTTGCTGATTTTGTCGCAAAGTTACTAAAACTAAGCGTATTCCTTGACAATGTAGTAACGCTAAAGCCCAATTTACCCCAGATTGAATTTTATCTAAATCTAACAACTCAGGTAAATTCACTATTTCTCGGACATAATTAATAAAATACTCGATTTGTTCTTCCTGCAATCCAGAGCGCATGGCAATTTCAATGTCTGAAACTCGTTCCTGTTTCATTTGCCAAAATTGCTCTTTACTTAATTCTTGTAACATAATCCTTTGACCGTGACTTTGGTAAAATTCCAAAGTATTCAGTAAAGCCAGTTGATAAGTAGCATAATAACGATCTGACACATCAACAATTGGCCCGTCAAAATCACAAAAAACTACAATCTGTTCAGTAGATTCGCTACTATAGGGATTTTGATATGATGTAATAGGTTTAGATAATTTAGTCATTAGTATAAAAGCAAATCTTCTTTACTTTTCTTTACATTTAGGATAACTTAATTAATCACAGATTGACAATAACTTATATTTATGAATCACCAGGCTGAGAATTTTACTGATTTCGATCGTCAAATGATGCGACTTTGCCTTGAATTAGCCAAACGTGCTGAGGGAAAAACTTCTCCCAATCCTATGGTTGGCTCTGTTGTAGTTAAAGATGGTCAAATAGTAGGACAAGGTTTTCATCCTAGTGCAGGACAACCCCATGCAGAAGTTTTTGCTCTTAGGGAAGCGGGAGAAAAAGCTCAAGGAGCTACTATTTACGTGAGTTTAGAGCCTTGTAATCACTATGGACGCACGCCACCATGTTCTGAAGCTTTAGTGGCTGCTCAAGTGGCTAAAGTAGTGGTAGGGGCGATCGATCCTAATCCCCTTGTGGCTGGTGCTGGCATTGAACGTTTAAGAAATGCAGGCATTGAGGTAATAGTGGGAGTTGAAGAGGAAGCTTGTCGTGAAATTAATGAGGGTTTTATTCATCGTATTCTTCACAAACGTCCTTTTGGTATCCTTAAGTATGCCATGACCCTTGATGGTAAAATTGCTACCAGTACAGGGAGTAGCAGATGGGTAACAAGTACAACTGCACGAGATTACGTTCATAAAATCAGAGCTACTTGTGATGCTGTTATTGTTGGTGGCAATACTATTCGTACAGACAACCCCTATTTAACGACTCATCAAGTTGCAACTCATAATCCTTGGCGAGTAATCATGAGTCGTAACCTAGATTTACCACTCCAGCGAAATGTCTGGGATGTTAACCAAGCAAAAACTTTAGTATTTACAGAGTTTGGTTGTAATACTGATGTCAAGAAGGGCTTAATCGATCAAGGTGTAGAGTTAATAGAATTAACAAATTTAACACCCATAAATGTTCTTGAAAACTTATATGAAAAAGGTATGGCTAAAGTTTTGTGGGAATGTGGCGGAAATCTTGCCGCAGCAGCGATTAAAGATGGTACTGTACAAAAAATAATGGCTTTTATTGCACCCAAAATAGTTGGCAATCAAAACGCCATTTCTCCCATTAGCGATCTAAATATACTAAATATGTCAGATGCTTTAGAAATTACAGGGATTAAACTTCAGACTATTGATTCTAATTTTTTAATAGAAGGCTATTTGTAAGAATGCAGAATGTAGAATACAATATCAAATCTAACCGCTAATCGCTAACCGCTAATTGCTAATTGCTAAATTATTCTGTCAGCCAACCCTTGAGACGACGAGCTATTTGAGGACGACGTAATTTTCGCATAGCTTTGGTTTGAATTTGACGTACCCTTTCCCTCGAAAGATTGAAAATATTTCCTACTTCTTCTAAGGTTGATGGCTCATTACTAGCTAACCCATAACGTAAAGAAATTACATCTTTTTCCCTTTCAGTTAATACTTCTGTCAAAACATCCCAAATTTCCTGTCTCATCATATTTTGACTCATTTGTTCTTCGGGTAAAACCAGTTGATGATCCTCTAATAAATCCACTAACTCCGTATCTTCCCCTTTTCCGACTCGATGATTCAAAGACAAAGATTGTCGGCGTAACTCCAACAATTGACGCAATTGAACTGGTGTTACCTCTAATTCTTCCGCTAATTCTGCTTCGTTGGGATTACGTTGTAATTTTTGTTTTAGTGTTCTTTGGGCTTTTTTGAGTTTATTGAGTTTTTCTACGACATGAATGGGCAAGCGGATAGTTCGGGCATCATTGGCAATGGTTCTAGTTATTGCTTGACGAATCCACCAATAAGCATAGGTAGAAAACTTATAACCCTTGTCGGGATCGAATTTCTCCGCAGCACGGTTTAAACCAATTGCACCTTCTTGAATTAAATCTAAAAATGGCACACCACGATTAAGGTATCTTTTCGCAATAGAAACCACCAATCGTAGATTTGAACGAATCATATTGCGTTTAGCTAAACGTCCTTTATATAAACGATTTTCTAGTTGTTTTACCGTATTTAAGCCAAGTGCTTGTGCTAATTCTAATTTGCTTGGATGACGTTTTAGTTCTTCCGTAAGTTTTTTTTGTTTTTCTTCAACAATCAGTAAAAATTGAACAGCGTAAGCAAACCTAACCTCTTCTTCCGCACTTAAAAGAGGATAACGTCCCATTTCTTTGAAAAAAGTTCCTACCGTATCTTCTGAATTAACTCTATAATTTTTTACGGACAAGTTATTCAAGGTTTCCTTTATTTCTTGGGAAGTATCATCATTTGAATCTTCAGTTTGCAAACTAGATGGGAACTGTTTATCATATTTCATAGTAATTTCCCTTACCCCATGATTATTAAATAAAATCTACTGAAATTGTTTTTTCATTAAGATTAGTTATTCATTTGTAAGCTATTATTTTTTCTAAAATAAGACATTTTTTGTTTTTTCTTTCAGATTTATGAATTTTTTTTATTTTTCTGTAAAAAAAGTACATATTACTTAATATTTTGTAACAAAAACTAAGTTGAGTTTAAACAACTATGGAGAATACGTAACTCAGACTATCAAGCCTTGTGGTAATAAAAAGTTATATTAATTACAAAATCAAGATAGATTTTGCTAGGAAATCTCTATATGGACACAGTATAGCATTTTTATATATATTCAACCAGATAAGTCAAAGGATTAAATTACTAAAATATTAAGCTCTCACCCATTTTAATTAAGGTTTGAGAGAGTAGTCATTATTTTTTGATAGAACATTTCTAAAATAAGGATGTATAATTTGAACAGAATAGA
>CAYPSO010000112.1:0-13943 GCA_964413275.1 uncultured bacterium
TAATGGCGAATTAGATACAACTTTTGGTACTAATGGTTTTTCCCAATTCGGTAGTTTTCGTGATGATGAAGTTAAGAGTTTACAGTTAGATAGTCAGGGAAATATTTATGTTACTGGTTTTACCGAAGGCACACTGGAAGGAAGTAATGCTGGTGGCAGAGATGCTTGGGTAGCTAAATATAGTAATGATGGTACAGAAATTTGGCGACGACAACTAGGTACTGACAAGGATGATATATCCTACGATCTAGTTTTAGATATTAATAATAATATTTATCTTACTGGTTATACGGAAGGAGCTATTGCTGGGGTTGCTCCGGGAGATTTTGATGGTTGGTTGGCTAAATATAGTAATGATGGTACGCTTATTTGGACTGAACAAATCGGTACTGGCACAGAGATTGACGGTTATACTAAGGCAATTACCATTGATACTAAAGGTAATATTTTTGTCGCTGGTTTAATAAAACAAGAGAATAATCCCGAACTTTTTGATGGTTGGTTAGCACGTTATACCCCTGAAGGGGAGCAAATCTGGCAACAAAGAATCAATAGTGCAGGTTGGGATTCCGCTAGTGATGTGTTTGTTGATTCTTTGGGTAATGTTATCGTTGTTGGTGAAACTTTAGGCAACTTAGGTGGAGAAAATCAAGGTGGTTTTGATGCTTGGGCAGCGCAATACGATATTAATGGGACTTTAATCGGAATTGAACAGAAAAGGATTAGTACCGAAGGTGATGATTTTGCTAATGCTCTAGGATTTAGAAATTTATTCAATGAAGAAGGAAATCCCACCGGCAATCTTTATATTGCTGGCTCTACCACTGGTAGTTATCCTGATGAAACGAGTCAAGGTGGAGAAGATATTGTTATCAGTAAATTATCAGTAACTTCTGATGCTAGAAAAGTTTTTATTGACAAAAATATTGAAGCTAGTCCAACTCAAATCATTACTATTCCTATTAAGTTAACTAATGCTGCGGGATTACTTTCAGCAGATATTGTAATTGATTTTGAGGCAACTTTTTTAAAAATAACTGAAGTTAATTTAGGGGATTTAACAGGAGAAAATAGTACCGTTAATGGTGGTATTCCTTGGACTTTATCTAGTAATATCAATAATCCTAATAGTCAAGTTAATATCAGTATTTTTAGTAATAATGCTTTACCTATCACTGAGGAAGGTACTTTAGTAGAATTAACTGTAGAAATTGATGAAGGTGCACCATCAAAGTTAAGTACGAGTGTTAATTTATCTACTGTTTTACTTAATGAAGGTAGTTTATTAAGTGGTATTGAAAACGGTAGCGTTTTCATTCAGCCTGATATTTTACAAGTAACAGAGATTATTCTGACAAGTACAGGCTTTGAAATAGAGTTTAATATTAGTGGTTTAAATTTAGATGTTCTTAATTTATACGAAGTAGAAAGTCTAAATACTACAGCACCAGATTTAGTTGTTACTGATGCTAATGGTGATGTTGTTGACGGTTCTTTATTATGGGATGAAACTACTAAAATTTTAACTTTTATTGCTACTGGAAATGTACTTGAAGCCGGCAATTATGGTTTAACTTTATTTAGTGGTGAAGAACGTTTTGCTACTAAATTAGGTACTGCTCTTGATGGTAATGGTGATGATGAGGATTTTGTTACAACATTTACTATTGAAGATTTTGATGTTAGTTTAAATCTACCAGATTTTAGTCGAGGGCCAGGACAAGAAATTGATGTTCCAGCCGATGATTTAGTTAAAGGACTTCCTATTAGTTTAGAAGCCAATCAAGAGGTTAGTAATATTGAATTTACCTTAATTTATAATTCTGAAACTATACAAATTAATGATGTTTTTCTTGATGATAAATTATCGGGAAGTTGGACTGTTACCAAGGATTTAACTGTTGCTGGAGAAGCAAAAATTAGTTTAACTGGAGATAATTTATCCGCAGGTATTCACGATTTACTATTTTTAGATGCAGAAGTATTAGAAGATGCCACCTATGGCACTACGGATATTATTCAAATAGAAGATGTTTTGATTAATAATAATTCAGACATACTAGCAATAGGAGATACTGCCATACATCAAGTTAATTATGTGGGAGATGTAACGGGTAATCAAGAATATAGTAGTTTAGATGCTCTGGAACTTTCTCGTGTAGCTGTGAGTTTAGATACAGGTTTTGAGACTTATCCTAATCTCGATCCTATTATTGTCGGTAATATTGTTGATGTCAATCCTGATAATAAAATTATTTCTGGTTTAGATTCTTCGATAATAACTAGGGCAGCATTAGGTTTAGTTAATCGAGAAATTCCGCTAATTCCTAATAGTGGAGAAGAAGAAATACCAGTAATTTAGGAGTTTTTGTAGGGTGGGCAATGCCCACCTTACTTTTAATTATGAAGTTAAATCGTTAAATGGATTATCATCTGCTGGATTTTCTTCTTTTTTTATTTCCTTTTCTGATTTAGTATTTTCATCGGAAGATATTTTTGTAGATTTAGAGATTATTTTTTGAGATTTTTGGATAATTTTTTGGGGTTCATCTTCAATAGCTTCAGTTGATACTTCAATAACTTTTTCCTGAGATTCATTAACTGGATTTTCTAAAATTTCTTGTTCGAGTTTAGTTTCATCTTGATTATTTTCTAAACTTGTTTCCTCTGTTTCTATTGTTTCAGTTTCAATGTTTTTTGGTTCGAGATTTTCTGAGACTATTGATTCTTCAGTTTCTGGTTTAATTTCCGTTACAGAAATTTCAACAGATTTTTCCGTAGTTATTTTGATAGATTCTAATTGTGTGGTTTCTTGTGTTTCTGGTAATTGTTCTGGTTCTGTTTTTTGTTCGGGAATGTTCTCATCTAATAAGTTTAATAACGATTCTGGATCAATATTTTCTTTATTTTCTTTTTGAACTATTTTCTCATCAACAGTTATTTCGCTATCTTCATCTTCAGTAGTTTTTGAGATTGAAGATTGTTCTGTTTTTTTCTTGAATAGTAATGATATTTTATTGAAAATATTACCTAAACCAAAACCTTTTTTTGCAGTTTTAACTGATTGAGATTCTGGTTTTATCTTAGTTATTTTTTCTTCTTGTTTTGCTTCTTCCTCTATTTTTAAGATTTGTTCGGTTTCTTCACTTGTGGTAACTAAATCATCTGTATTTTCTTCTAAAACTGTACTTTCGGCTGTAGTTTCTTCTATTTCCTCACTTATATCTTCTGCCAGATTACTTTCTGTTGTTACGGGATTAGCAACAATTTCCTCAGTTTCTTTAGTAGTTTCTATATCTTCTGTGGTAGTTGTTTCTGTAACAACGGTAGTTTCAGTAGTAGAAATTTGGGGTTTTTTAGCAGTAATTTTAGTTTGTAACCAATCGAGAATAGAAAAATTAAGGATTTCTATTTTTTCTTCTGGATGGGCGACGGCTCTGCGATAAATTACCGTTTGCCAGCTAAACCAAGCAATTAGGGAAACCGAAGCAATTTGACCTAATAAAATTGCTCCAGTAATCCTAGATGCACATAACCAAAGCACTAGAGCGTAAAATAATCCAATACCACTCCAGAAAAAATCATCTTTACGATGAATATCAGGAAAAAGGAAAGCTGCTAAATAAATAGCTAAACTAATAAAAGCGATGGCGATCGCTAGGATGTATGCCAACATGATAGTGGGTACTCCTTGTTGATTTCTGTTATCCTCATTTTGCCTTACTTTGTAACTAATGTGATGTCTCTATAGAAATAGTATTTTCAGTAGTCAGTAGTCAGTAGTTAGTTAATCGCTAATTGCTAATTGCTAATTGCTAATTGCTAATCGCTAATTGCTAATTACTAATCGCTAATTGCTAATTACTAATCGCTAATTGCTAATTGCTAATTGCTAATCGCTAATTGCTAATTGCTAATCGCTAATTGCTAATCGCTAATTGCTAATCGCTACTAATTCGGTTTTTGCATTATTTTTTTAACATTACTATACAATTCTGGTAATAAGGGAGAGTCAGGAGAAAACCAATTTTCTTTTTCTGAAGAATTAAGTTGTTGAAATTCCCGAACTTTTAAAATAATTAAATATTCATAGAATGCTTGTAATATACACCAACTAAATCCGGCTCGACCATCCCAAATACCTCCTAAAATAAAATACATATAAAACCAGCGTATTAATGGCCGACAAGGAAGACGCATTGATAAGTCTTTTAAGGCACGTCTTTTTTCTATTTCAGAGCTACCAAAAAGTAAATCACCCCAATGAATTTTTCCTTGCTCAAGTTGAAAAATGGTTTCCTTGGCTTCGTCTGTGGAATAACGATTATGTTTGTCTAACCAGCGACTAATACCTTTTCCTGAGGTGTAATGGGGATAAGTTTGTTTTAGAAAGCTGGTTTTTCCCTCGCAAACTTCCCTTTCTGTATGACCAAAATCTGTAAACCAGACTTTTCCTTTCTTAAATAGGCGCATTTGATAGCGAGGATATTGGGTACAATGGCGAATCCATGAACCCATAAACATAACTCTCTCAGCCACATAATAGCCAATTATGTCTCGATCGTTTTTGGTTGCTTGTAAACACTCCTTAAATAAGTCGGGAGTCATTCTTTCGTCTGCTTCGAGTATATAAATCCATTCATGTTTACAGGGAACTTGTTCTAACATCCAAGTACGCTGTTTGCCATGACTTTCAAATTTATGTTGCTCGATTGTAACTGGATATTGAGAAGCTATTTCTATGGTGCGATCGCTACTGAGAGAGTCTATAACAATAATATCATCGGATATTAATGCTGATTCTATGCAAGGGGCTATATCTATTTCTTCGTTATAGGTGAGTATATATATTGAGATCATAATTGGGTATGCCAGAAAACCATTACATAGTGTACCCAAAAATTAGGTTTGCTTATGCATTTTCTTCGTTTTGATTTATAAATATATACTTAACTAATTTATTCAGTTAAATTTGATTTAAAAATATTAATAAATTGCACCCTAGATGGTAAAATAATTTTTTTTATTTTATAATCAACTTTTTAAGAAAAACAAAATTATAAATTTTAATCTCCAACTATACTACTAAGAGTTAGTTGGAGTTGTTTGGATTAAAGATCGCCCTTTAAGGCATATAGTAAGAAGATTACTACAGGCCCAGCGATCATAATCAAAGATACAAAAACTAATTGAAAAATAACTTCAAAGTTTATATTGGTGATAAAATCCATATTTTCTCCTAATTTTTCCCCAAGCAAATGAGTTAGTCAAATAAAAACTTATTATATATACTACCTGTCAACTCTCTGCTCTTTTTTATCTAATACACAAAAATATATAAAGTTTTGTTAAGGAGATTAATAATATGGCTAAATGGCTTTGTATCAAAAATTGTGGTGCTTGTTGTAATCTATCTCCCGATGAGAGGCCAGATTTAGAAAAATATTTATCTACCGAGGAGTTGCAATTATATCTAAGTATGGTAGGAGAGGATGGATGGTGTATAAATTACGATCATAATAGTAGAAAATGTCTAATTTACGAGGATAGACCTAATTTTTGTCGAGTTTTACCCGATAATTTTGAGAAAATGTATGGCATCACAGCAGAAGAGTTTAACGATTTTGCCATTGATTGCTGTTGTCAGCAGATTGAAGGGGTATATGGGGAAAATAGTGAAGAGATAGAGCGATATTTAGCAGAAGTTGGCTAAACCTATTTTTTTTGAGATAATGAGAAAACAATGAAAATTAGCAAAACTTAAATAAATCACAGTGACATTAGTGAAAACAATTACGAGTAAAGATGTCGAACCAGGGGAAGAAACCAGTATAAATCGAAGACAATGGAGTTTTTGGACTGTTTTTAGTTCTACATTTTTGACTATTTTTGCGGCGGAAATGGGAGATAAAACCCAGTTAGCTACATTATTGATCAGTGCTGAATCTCAATCTCCTTGGGTAGTGTTTTTAGGTGCGGCAACTGCTTTGATAGCCACGAGTTTATTGGGAGTAATTATTGGTTACTGGTTAGCTAAACGTTTAGCTCCCAAAACCCTTGATTTTGCTGTAGCTATGCTTTTATTAGTCATTACTGGATTGTTAATTGGGGATGTAATATCTGGGGTTTAAAATAATATGGATTGGCAATTATTTGGCTTAAGTTTTGTTACAGTATTTTTAGCGGAAATAGGAGATAAAAGTCAATTAGCAGCCATTGCTTTGGGAGGTAGTTCAAAATCGCCAAAAGCAGTTTTTCTCGGTTCAATTACAGCTTTAATTCTCACAAGTTTTCTGGGAGTAGTAGTAGGTGGTGGTTTCGCACAAATTTTACCAGCTAAATTATTAAAAGCCATAGCAGCGATCGCTTTTGCTATCATGGCATTACGTTTATTATGGCCTGATTCTCAGGAATAAATACTTTGTAAGCAGATTAAATTTTGTATCTAAACTGTCTGATAATATGGGCAAAAGTTAGTCATTTTTTATAGACTACTGTTTTAAATAGAATCACAAATAGGTTAATTATGGAATCTAAAAGCGATATGGATGAAATCAAGATAGGAGAACAGCAAATCAATGCTGATCTCAATATGGAATCTCCTGGTAAGATGGTGTCTAAGTCTAAACTACAAATCAGCGACGAGCCTTGGGAAGAGTGGGTAAAACCCGTTTTAGAATATCTGGGTAAGTTACCCGATGATGTAATTAATTTCTTCTCAGATTATAAGAAACCTTTGCTGTTTGTATTAACCGTTATTTCTGCTCTAGTAACGGTTTATATCACTGTAGCTGTTTTAGATGCAATTAACGATATTCCCCTACTTTCTCCTTTATTAGAATTAGTGGGATTATCTTTTAGTGCTTGGTTTGTTTATCGTTATTTGTTAAGAGAGTCAACTCGTGATGAGTTATTTGCCGAATTTAATGCTCTCAAAGCACAAGTAATGGGTAAAAATTCTACTGATAGTTAATCTTGTTGAATCCTCCTACCAATGTTAAGGAAGGAGGATTTTTTTTGCTAATAGTTATTAGCGGTTAGCAATTAGCGGTTAGCAATTAGCAATTAGCAATTAGCAATTAGCGGTTAGCGATTAACTAACTACTAACTACTGACTACTGTACGGGCGAACGGCCGTTCACCCCTACTTCTATTTATTTCTTTAGTTCTTTAAGTTTGCTGTTAATGCGTGCTTGTACCATTTGAATATCTCGTAAAAAATCCAATTCACTGGGATTGATCCGTTTTAAATTTTGAATTTGTTGTAATTTACGTTCTAATTGTTTAGTTAAATTTAAGGCTTCTTCCCCTAAGGTATCCATTTGTTTTTCTTGATAAAATGATAAAGCTTTATCTCTTAAAACTTGGATTGTTCCCTGTTCTCCATGTTGACCTGGAAAAAGATGAAAACGCAATAAGATACGCTTTTGGTGATAAATTCTTTCAATTTCAATTTTTCTACTTTTTTTGATAGTAGTTTCTGGGAGATTTGCTAATACTTTTACGGCAGTAAATAGTTCTTGAAAAAGACTGAGATTGAGGTTTTGTAGTGATGATTTAACTACACCGTTTTGAGTTAAGGTAATAGTACCATAATCGGCATTTCTTTCAAAATATAAACGGCCAATTCCTCCAGTTAATAACCTAAAAAGTAATTCCTGCCAAAATTGTTCTGCTGTTAAATCTTTGAGTGATTCTAAATTTGTATTTTGATGTGGTGCATTTATTTCTAAAGAAGCACTATATTTTGAAATATCTTCTTGTATCGTGTCTTCTTCTTGTAAAGTATCTTCTTTTTCTTGTTGTTCTTCTTTTAATTGTTTAAAGTCTTCTGGATTGATGATAAATGTTTCTTGTATGGCTAAAGACTTTTTTGAATTGTTTTGGCTTGGTTCTAATGTTTTGCTTTCTTTAGTTTTTAATAATTCTTGTTCAAGGAAATCATTTATTTTTTCTGAGGCTTTATAACTGCGGGTATATTTTTGGTAAGCAGAAATAATTAAATTATGGGTTTGTGGTGAAATTTGTTCTACTTTAATAGTATGTTTTGGAGAAGGAAGAATAGATGTTAGATAATCTAAAATTAGCTCATCATCTGGTTTAATCATACCAACAATCAAATAATTATCATTAATCTCAATGGGAATGACTTGATGATAGATACATGACTGTAATGGTAAAAGTGAGTTAATAATTTGAAAAGTTTTTTCTTGATTTATATCAGAATATTTAATCATAAGATACTTGAGGCAATTAAGAGTAATTAATTATATTTTTATAACTTTAAATTATTTCTATAAGATTGAGCAGTTAAATAAATTGTAGTCCAATCAGCCATAATTTGAGTTTTGGTTAGCTTTAAACTTTTAGCAATTATTTCTATTGTTTGACCTTCTTGAAGATAATTAACAATTTGTTTTTGGCTAGGTGTTAAATTTTCCCAATAAGATTCCCATTGTCCTGGTGTTAAACCAAAATTATCTTCAATTTCTAACCAATTAGTCACTAATTCTGGTTTTATTTTCAGAGCAAATCCTTTGAGGGCATGATAATTAATTTTTTCCCTTAACCTATATATTTGTTTGACTGGAACATTCATAATTTTAGAAATTTCGTCTTGAGAACGTCCCTGAAGATAGAGTTTTAGCCATCTAACTGATTCTTGACCAAGTTTTTCAGCTAGGTAAGATTCTAGCTCTTGTTGTACTTGTAAACGCAAGGATTGTTTTTCCTGCCATTCTTCCTTATCTTCATGTTTAGCAATGGCAATGCTATCAAATAGACTTATAGAAGAGTCTGTGTCATCTGATTCTATTTCCTCCGAAATTAAGTTGATAATATCATTACGAGGTACTTGAGTCATACCTGCTCGTTCTTGACGACGTAAAAAATTAACAAAACGATAGGCTAATAAGGGTTGATTGCGAATTGGTCTCAGACAATACTCTTCAATACTCACAAGCATTAAAGTATTACGTAAACGGCGATCTTGTGTACATTTTCCAATCCAATTGATTTGTTCTTGGATATAGCGATCGTTTTTGAGCATTTCCTGAATAACTTCTTGGATGACATCAGCTACAGCCCTTTGTCGATCTCGACTTTGTGCTAACCAAATCCGAATTTTTTGGCGTATTTGAATTAAGGAAGCGAGTCTGTTAATTAACTTATTATAGGCTTGATTAGGATTAACCTGTAAATAATGTTTTTCTAAAAGTTGAGCGCGAAAATTGAATCCTTGTTCTCTTATTTTTAATTCTTGAGGGGTACAATTGGCTAATTCTTCTTTATTTTCTCCTAATAACCAAGAAATTATTATTTTTTGCTGTTTTTCATTATGTTGTATTAAACGAGAACGTAGATTTGCCTCTAACTGTTCTATCGGAGTCATGATAGGTTTTTCCTTTTTTATCTGTAAAACATTTTAAAATATCAAGACATAACTGTAAATTTATAAATATTCTTAAAAAAAATATAATGATTTCTTTAAAATTATTGTTTATCTTAATAACAACAAGTTATCATGCGATCGCAACGGGCATTGAACATTTTAAATATCAACCCCCCGGTCAATTAATCGATCTCGGAGGATATAAAATACATTTATACGCCATTGGTTCGGGTGAGCCTACTGTGGTTATCGAACATAGTTTAGGAGGAATTGACGGTTATTTTCTCCTAGAAGAAATTGCAAATTTGACCAAAGTGTGTATTTACGATCGCCCCGGATACGGTTGGAGTCAAATGAGTCCGTTACCTCGATGTAGTTCAGAAATGGCTAAAGAATTAGATTTGCTCTTAACTAAGGCAGGAATTGAACCACCTTATATTTTAGTCGGAAATTCCTTGGGTAGTTATAATGTCCGTCTTTATGCTGATTATTTTCCTGAAAAAGTAATGGGCGTTGTGCTGACAGATGGATTACACGAACAAGAAATGTTAAATCTTTCTTCAGGATTAATGGCTCTAAAATTATTTTTTATGTCAGGGTTTGCCATGTCAATTTTAGGCTCAATTTTGGGAATAATTAGATTTTTAGGAATAATCAGGATATTTGAGTTAATTAAAAAGGAACTGCGTCAATTTCCTCTGCCTACTTTGAGCATAGTTAAACGTTCTTTTTACCGTCCTCAACATTGGCTGACTATGTGGCGAGAAATGTGGAATTTAGAAACTAGTGCTCGTCAAGTTAGTCAAGCCCATAATTTAGGAGACATTCCTCTGGTTAGTATTAAAGCTTCTACTTTTTTGAATTTTGGCGTTGGTAATTTTTCTACAAGAATTAAATCTGCTGACAATTTACGAGAAAAAATGCACGAAGAATTATTAAAGTTATCAAATAATTCTCAACAAATAATAGCAAAAAAAAGTAGTCATTTTGTTTGGATTGATGAACCAGAAATAATAAAACAAGCAATTCAAGAAATAATAAATCAAGTTAAATAGTTAAAAAATTCCCAAGAAGTTTATCAAAATGCTAAAAAAATAATGTTAACTCAACTTAAAGATAACTAAAATGAAATCATTTATAACTTATTGGAATCCCTTAGACCCTAAAAATTTAGGAGAATGGGAAGAAATTGAAGGTTCTAATGGTCAATTGTGGCAATTAACCCTAGCAATGGATTCTAAAACCGGAGATTATACAAGATTGACTAAATTTACTGACGGTGCTAATACAGAGATATTTGGAGCAAAAAGCCATAATTATCCAGAAGAGATATTCATTTTATCTGGTCGTTTGTACGATGCTGCTTTCAATCTCTGGCTTTCTACAGGATACTATGCAAATAGACCTCCGGGGGAAGTACATGGGCCATTTATTGCTGATGGAGAATGTCTTGTCTTAGAAATATCCTATCCCAGTCAAGCCCAAGAATTAAATATTGATTGAAAAGAAATTCTATGCATAAATCAGAAAATTTATTAATTATTTTTATTACAACTATTAAACAGGTAAAACTCCAAAATTTACTTGATTTCTTCCTTGTTGTTTAGATTGATATAATGCTTCATCAGCACTTTTTATTAAATCTTGAAAAGATAAATTAATATTAGGAATTACACTACTAACCCCTACACTTAAAGTGATATATTTATTGATTTTTGATGTTTTATGGGGAAATTGTAATTTTTCCACCGCCAAACGCATTAATTCACCAACTTTTAAAGCACCTTTCTGGGAAGTATTCGGTAAAATCATCGCAAATTCTTCTCCTCCATAACGGGCTAATAAATCAGATGGGCGTTTAGCACAGGAAATCAGAGCTTGAGCAACTTTAAATAAACAATTATCTCCCGCTTGATGTCCATAGGTATCATTATAAAATTTAAAATAATCAATATCACATAAAATTAAAGATAAATAGTTTTTTTCTCTCATCATCCTTGACCATTCTTGTTCCATATATTGATCGAAGCGACGACGATTAGGGATTTTAGTTAATTCATCAATAATTGCTAATCTTTCTAATTCTAAATTAGCTAATCTTAATGCAGTTTCAATCTTTTTTCTGTTTTCAATTTCCTTTTTTAATTCAAAATTTTGGATAATTAATTCTTTTTGCTGCTGTTGAATAATTAACTGATTTTTAATTCTTGCTAATACTTCTTCTACTTGAAAAGGTTTAGTAATATAATCTATTGCGCCAAGACTAAAAGCTTTTACTTTATCTAAAGTTTCATTCATAGAACTAACAAAAATAATAGGTATATATTCAGTTTCAATATGAGATTTTAATTCTTGACAAACTTGATAGCCATCCATATCAGGCATATTAATGTCTAATAAAATCAAATCTGGTTTACTGGTATGTATCGCTCTTAATGCCATTTTTCCGTTAAGTGCCTTACGAACTTGATAACCTTGATTAGTTAAGATATTAGAAAGAAGACGAATATTATCAGGTACATCGTCAACAATTAAAATATCGTTTTTAAATGATTTACTGGTTGTCATGTTATTAAAGCAGATACATACATTTATAAAATTAATTTAGTTCTGATTCTATTAAATCAATAATTTGATCGAAAAGAAATTCATTAGTTAAATGAGTTAATACTTGTTTTAATTTTATTAAATTTGTTGGTATTTGATGAAGCAACTGTATAATTTCTGCATCGCTACCTTTACTGGCTGATTTATATAATTGATTTTTCCAATCTAAAGGCATTAATGAT
Source organism: uncultured bacterium (assembly GCA_964413275.1). Lineage (GTDB taxonomy): Bacteria > Cyanobacteriota > Cyanobacteriia > Cyanobacteriales > JAABRE01 > JAABRE01. The sequence goes on from CAYPSO010000112.1 coordinate 12,181, forward strand.
AACTCATGCTTAAGCTCATGGTGATTAATTTTTTGCCTTACCTTAATAGTTGTGTCAAGGTTTTTAGTATAAGCTCTGTAGTCCTCATATTTATAATTTAATTGTAGATGATCTTTAATTTTTTCAAAAATAGTATTGGCTGTAAAAGGTTTTTGTATAAAATCATTAAAACCTAGTTGATAGATTTTCCTTTGATTATCATCCAAAATACTTGCACTTATAGCAATAATTTTAGTTTTATTATAATTATTATCTTGAGACAAATTATGATGAGATTCTTCTTGTTGTCGAATTATTTTTATGGCTTCATGTCCATCCATGACCTGCATCTGTATATCCATTAAAATTAAATCTGGATGCCAGCTTTCCCAAATTTCAACTGCTTTTTGTCCATTTTCAGCTTCTTTAACTATAAAACCTATAGGTGATAAGAGTCCTTTTAATAGTTTGCGATTTTTCCAGTTATCATCTACCACTAAAATTTTAGGATTTTTTTGTTTTGAATCTATTCCTATAATTTTTCCATTATTTTTTTTGCTTATTTCATTTTTATTAGATAATTGAAAATTGATGCCAAATTTAAAAGTTGTACCTTGATTAATCTTTGATTCTACTTTTATTTTTCCTCCCATTATTTTTACAAAACTAGAACTAATAGATAAACCTAAACCAGTTCCTTCTAAAGAATTTTCGCCTGTTGCTGTTTGGATAAAAGGTTTAAATAGTTTATTAATTTCTGTGGGAGTAATGCCTATACCTGTATCTTGAATAGCAAAAAATATTTGATTTTTATCTTTTTTATTGGTGGATTTATTATTAATTTTTTCCATTGTCACCTTTAAAGTAACACTTCCTTGGTTAGTAAATTTAATGGCATTATTAATTAAGTTTATTAAAATTTGTCTTAATTTTTTTTCATCTGCTATGATATATTGGGGGACATTAGCATCAATGATAAATAAAAAATCTAAATTTTTTTGTTGAGCTTGAATACTCAACATATTTTTGATTATTTTTAACATTTCATATAAATCGAAACTTTTTTCATTTAAAGTTGTTTTATTAGCTTCTATTTTTGATAAATCTAAAATATCATTTATTAATGACAATAAATGTTCGCCGCTACGATTAATAATATTTATATATTCTTTTTGAGTTGTATTTAAACTTTGATCGTTATTTATTAATTGACTAAAACCAATAATTGCATTCAGAGGAGTACGTAATTCATGGCTCATATTAGCAAGAAATTGACTTTTAGTTTGATTAGCACGCTCTGCTATTTCTCTAGCTTCTATAAGCTCCATATTTTGTATTTCTAATTTTTTATTATTTTGTTCTAACTTTAGTTGTTGAGATTCTAAAGTTTTGGTTCTTTGTTGAACTTTAGTTTCTAAAGAAGAAGCATATTGTTCTAATTTTTGATAAGAAATATTGAGATTGTACCAAAGAGTATAAATTAAAGAGCTAGTAGAAGATATTATTATTGAGAGTAAAGTAATAGCAACAGGCAGCCACCAATTGCTGATAAATAAAAGCCAAGAAATACCTAATAATAAACAACCTAAAATAAAAATACTAACAAATGTAGTTTTTATTTTCAATGATTTTGAACCTAAAATAGCAGCTATAGTTGACCAACTAAAAATCCAGAGCCATTCAGCTAACTCTGGAATAGTTTTAATTAACTCATTACCATTTAATGCTGCGCTAATAAGTTGACTCGTAAGATGAGCATGAATTTCTACACCACTAATACTGGT